>JBPYFA010000524.1:0-27234 GCA_051986585.1 Vicinamibacterales bacterium
AACCAAGAACGGACCACAAACCAAGAACGGACCACAAACCAAGAACGGACCACAAACCAAGAACCAAAAACCACAACCGAGAACAGAAAACCAAAAACCGAGAACGAGTTCCGAGCGCGCGATAATCGCGCGAGCGATACTCCGTCCGCTATATCCCAATCCCGATTGCGATCACGATCGCGATCGCAGAGAACGCGATCAACAGACCAAACAACGGTCCCGCAAACTTCAGCCAGTCGCCGTACTTGACGCCGGCGGCTGCGGTCACCGCCATCAGCGCGCCGTTTGTCGGCGTCAACAGTTCGGTCAGCCCGGCGCCGTACTGATACGCGAGCACCACGACCTGACGTGAGAGGCCGATTAAATCAGCCATCGGCACCAAAACCGGCATCGTCAGCACAGCCTGGCCGCTGACACTGGGCACAGGTCCGTGCACCGCCGCCTGCACCACCAGCATGCCCAGCGCCGACAACGCGACTGGCAGGTTCTGGAGCGGCGCGACGAGGGCATGGACGATCGTGTCGATGATGCGTCCCTGATCGAGCACGACGAAGATCGCTCGCGCGAACCCGATCAGCATCGCCGCGTACGCCATCGATGTGAATCCGGTGACGAACGCCTGCGCCGTTCCTGCGGCGCCGAGGCCGCCGATCAATCCGGCGGCAACGCCCATGCCGAAAAAGAGCGCCGACATCTGATCGAAATCCCATCCGAGCTGCATGATGCCGTACACGAACGTCACGAACGTGGCCACCACCAGCAGCAACACGATCGTCCGCCGCGCATCGATTGCCATCGACGCGGCCGCGTCCTCGTCGTGCCGTTCCGGAAGGATTCGCGTCCGTACTGCGTGCCGCCACGTACCAATGATCCATCCGGACAACGCGAGCGTGAGCGTGATAACCCTGAAGAGCCAGCCCGAGAGCAATGGAACCCCAGCGAGCTTCTGGGCGATTTGCACCTGAAACGGATTGATCGGACTGAAAGCGGCCCCGACGCCCGCGGCGCCGATGCTGATGGCGACAGCCGTCAGCGCATCGAATCCGAGCCGCCTGGTGACGAGGAGCAGCACCGGCACGAGCGCGATGATCTCCTCCGACATGTTTTCCAGCGCGCCACCGGTGGCAAAGGCGAGCGACACGATCGGGATGACGAGCGCCTCCCGGTTCTGGAGCCGACGCACCAGCCATCCGACGCCCTGACGGAGCGCCCCGGTTTCGTCGACCACCGTAAAGGCTCCTCCGACGAGAAACACCAGGAAGACGACCGACCCGGCTTCGGCCAGGCCTTTCGGGATCGCGACCAGCGCATCGAATGGTCCTACCGGCGTGCGATCGACGTGATGATAGGTGCCGGCAACGACAATCTTTCGACCGGTCACCGGATCCTCGCGGCGCTCATATTGGCCGGCGGGCAGGACGTAGCTGGCGAGGGCGCCAGCCAGAATGCACGCCGTCAAGAGCGTCAGCGGGTGAGGGAAAGCCGGCCGAGCCACGCGCGCGCATCGTAGCATGTCGCTCGCAACCGTTTGCCAGCCGCGACCGTCCAAGACCGCATGCAGGACATCCGTTACGCTCTTCGCGCGCTCAGAAAACAGCCGGTGTTCACCCTGGTGGCCGTACTCACGCTGACACTGGGCATCGGGGCGAACACCGCCATCTTCAGCCTTCTCTATCAGATCCTGCTGCGGCCGCTCCCATACGGCCAGGCCGACCGACTGGTGTTCATCTGGAACACCTATCCGCTCATGGGGTTGCCGCAGGCGAGCGTTTCGATTCCCGACTATCTGGATCGCAAACAACAGGCGCCCGCGATTGAGGAGGCCGGGTTGTTCACCAGCCGGGTCGCGAACCTGGCAGAGGAAGGACGCCCCGAGCAGCTGCGGGCGCTCGCGGTCACCCCATCATTTCTTCCAACGCTCGGCAGGCAACCGTTTCTTGGCCGCGGATTTACCGACGCCGAGGCGACGCCCGGAGCGGACAAGTTCGTCGTCCTGACCTACGCACTCTGGAACTCCCGGTTCGGCGCAGACCGCGGGATCGTCGGCCGCGATATTCGCGTCAACGGGGAAGCGTATCGGGTGATCGGCGTGCTGCCTGCGGATCTTGAACTGCCGGCGCGCGACGTCGCCATGCTGATGCCGTTCGGATTCACCCCGCAGCAGACGTCCGACAACGCCCGCGGCAACGAGTTCAGCATGATGATTGCGCGCCTCCGCCCGGGCGCGACGATTGCCGAGTTGAACGCGCAGATGAAAACGATCGTGGATCAGACGATGGAGCGTCTACCCACGCGCGCACAGTTTGCGAAGCTGAGCGGCTTTGGCGGGTACGCTGTGTCGATGCGCGAGCAGCTGGTTGGTGATGTCCGCACGCCGCTGCTCGTGCTGCAGGCTGGCGTGATCCTGGTGTTATTGATCGCCTGTGCGAACGTCGCGAACCTGCTGCTGATGCGAGCGACCGGTCGCGGACGCGAGCTCGCGATTCGAACCACGCTTGGTGCGGGTCAGTGGCGGCTCGTACGCCAAATGCTCACCGAAGGAGTCGTGCTGTCGCTTATCGGTGGGGCCGGCGGCCTCCTGCTCGGTCTCGCTGCGCTGCGCGGTCTGATCGCGATGAGCGCGCAACAACTGCCCGGCGCAACTGACGCCACCCTCCACCCGGTCGTGCTGCTCTTTGCGCTGGCGCTATCGATTGCGACCGGGCTGATCTTTGGGGCCGTCCCGGCATTTCTCGTGATTGGCGGGAATACCTCCGCGTTTCTGAAAGACGACAGCACTCGGGGAAGCGCCAGCCGAGGAACCGGTATGATGCGCGCCTCATTGGTCGTCGGCGAGACGGCGCTCGCGCTGATGCTTCTGGTCGGCGCCGGCCTCCTGATCAAGAGTTTTGCCCGGCTCCAAGGCGTCAATCCGGGATTCTCTCCCGAGAACGTGTTGACCGCGCAGATCGGCCTGCCCACCGTCCGATATGCCGACGCGGCAGCGCGCACGGCGTTCTGGACGCGGTTCGTTGACAAAGCGCGAACACTGCCGGGCGTTTCCGCCGCCGGTCTCACGACAAACGTGCCCTTCAACGGCAACGTCAGCTCTGGCTCGTACTCGATCGTCGGGTATACCCCGGGACCGAACGAGACCGCCCCGCATGGCCGTCAGGAAGTCGTCGGCGGCGACTACTTCCGCGCCATGCAGATCCCGCTTGTGGCAGGGCGCCTGTTCAACGACGCCGACACGGCCGACAGCCCACCGGTGGTTGTTGTCGATCAATATCTCGTCAATCGGTACTTCCCGCATGAGAGTGCGATTGGACACCAGATTCAGCGCGGCGGAGCCGACAGCCCAAAGCTGACGATCGTCGGCGTTGTCGGCACGATCAACAGCATCGACCTGGCGCAGCCGGTCATCAAAGAGCGCATCTACTATCCGGTGACGCAGTCGGCGCAGCCTCGCATGTCGATTGTGCTGAAAACGGCGCTCGATCCGTCGATGCTGGTGACGCCGTTGCGCGACGCGGTGCTGGCGATCGATCCGGAGCAGCCGATCGCCGATGTGCGGACGATGGATCAGTGGATCGCGCGATCGCTCGCGACGCGGCGCGCGCCGATGGTGCTGTTGGCGCTGTTTGGCGGCGTCGCCCTTGTGCTCTCGGCGATCGGCATTTATGGGGTGCTCGCGTTCGGCGTGGCACAGCGCGTGCGGGAGTTTGGCATCCGCCAGGCGCTCGGAGCCAACCGCCGCGCCATCCTGACGCTGGTGCTGACCTACGGTCTGCGTACGATCGCGATCGGCGTCGCGATTGGTCTCGCAGGCTCGTTCATCTTGACGCGTTTCCTGCAGACTCTCCTCTTTGGCGTCGGCAAGCACGACATATCTGTCTTTGTGGCGGTCCCCGCGCTCCTCTTCCTGGTCGCGCTCGCTGCCTGTTACATTCCCGCCCGCCGCGCCACCGAGATCGATCCGATGGTGGCATTGCGGGAATCGTGATGTTTTGATCGCTCGGTGGGCCCTGCCGTGTGTGCGGGTTCGTCACACGCATTCAATTGCGAGTACCTCATTGCCGGTACGGATGAGCTGTGATTGAATGTCGCGCGACTCCTGATGATCACGCGGACTCGGACGAGCAGCGCGCTGGCCGCCATGGCCGTGCTTTGCAGCGTCACCTGCGGCGGCGGTTCTCCCTCGACTGGAGCGTCGACTCCGACGACTCCAACGCCGACGGTGCCGACGACGCCGACCAACACGTGGTCGGTGGCCGGTCGCGTTGTCGACACGGTTGCTAGCCAACCCCTCGAAGGTGCGCAGATCACACCCGGTTGGGATTTGGCTGCTACGACGAGCGGCGCAAACGGGGGCTACTCGCTCGGTGCGGTCGCAAACCCGTCGACCAATCCTTACAAAGTCACCGTGTCCGGATCGGGTTTGATTTCTCACGATATCTGGATCGGGTGGCAGCGAGGCGATCGAACCGATGTGACGTTGGACGCGATTCGCAACGTGCCGCCGTTCTCGATGGACTTTTACCGGCAGATGGTTCGCGGCACGTACGATCAGCCCGGTGCGCCATGGCCCGTTCTGCGATGGACGGTTGCTCCGCGATTCTATCTACGGACCGTCGACCAGAACGGGAAACCAATCGAACCCGAGGTTCTGGACGTCGTTCGCGACGGTCTCCTTCGAGCCGTGCCGGCGTTTACAGGGGGTCGGTTCAGCGGATCTGTCGAGAGCGGCACCGACGTGCGTGCTGCGGCCGACGGATGGGTCAACGTCGATATTCAGAGGAAACCTGACGAGCGGAGCACGTGCGGTCTCGCGCTCGTTGGCGCCAATCCTGGTTCGATCCTTCTCTACGACGACGTGTGCTCGTGCGGCAGCCGGAAGATCCCCGGTTCGGTCGCGATGCACGAGGTCGGGCACGTGCTGGGGTTCTTTCACGTCTCTGACAATCGCAGCGTGATGTACCCCTACGCGCCTGGCAACTGTCCGCCCGGTGACCTTTCTCCAGATGAGAAATTTCACGCCGCGATTGCCTACTCGCGGCCCTATGGCAACGTCGATCCGGACAGCGACCCGTCGTCGAGCAAACTCCTAGGGGCGTCTGTCGTCCCGCGGATTGTCGCGGATCGTTAAGCGTGCCGTTTTCCTGAACCGCCCCGCCGCGGTAATATGGTCCGCCAATCGGTCCATGTCGTCGGCCCACCTCGTCCTCTTCGTCTTCACCCTTTTCATCCAGAATTCCCAGCCGGCTCGCCCCGACTGCAAAGAGTGGCACGAGTGTCAGCAGATGGCCCTCGACGCCGCCGCGCGGCAGGATTACGAAACGTTTCACGACCTCGCGTGGCGCGCCGTGCAGACCGGCCCGAAGAACGATCCAGATTTGATGTACTTGCTGGCCAGGGCGCAAAGCTTGAGCGGGCGCCCCAGCGACGCCCTGGTCATGTTGCAGCGGCTCGCGCAAATGGGACGGAAGACCGATGCCGCCACGAACGACGACTTTCGGCGCGTCCGTGCGTTGCCAGGCTGGGCGGAGATGGAGGGGACAACGGCTGCTGCAACCGCAGCTGGCGCAGCGCCCGCAACGTCCCCACCGACGGTTAAGGAAACCGCCGCCGCATCCTCACGTGACGTCGACACGCGGAAGCCGCGAGAGGACACCAAGCCGAGCCCACCGGCTGCCCCGGCCGCGAATTCTGCTCCGTCGGCCGCCGATTCTGCTGTGGCGGCCAAACCCGCAGATGCGCGTACGGCGGCGTCGCCATTGGCCGTCGAATCGCTCCGTTTCACCGCCACCGCTTCGACGCCGGCAGGTCTCGCTTATGATGCGGTTTCGCGCCGCTTCATCGTCGCCGATCGTGACGCGCGCAAGCTGACGGTCGTTGACGAATTCTCTCAACACGTCGCCAACCTGGCCAGCGCGCAATCGGCCGGGTTTGGCAACATCGCGGCACTGGAGATCGATACGCGGCAGGGGAACCTGTGGGTGGTGAGCACAGACACCGCGTCGACCAATGACCCGCCGCCGCAGCCTGCCGGTCAGTCCCTGCATACGACGCTGCACAAGCTGCAGCTCATATCGGGGCGTGTGCTTCAAAGCTTCGTGCTTCCGGACCGTCTCGGTGCCGCGACGTTCGCCGACGTGGCGGTGACGCCAGACAGCACGGTGCTGGCGCTCGACGATTCAGGTCAGCGCATCATCCGTCTTCGCGCCAGGTCCACCGAGCTCGAGGTTGCCGCCACGCTGAAGGATCGTCCGCTCACGATTGCACCAGCCTCCGACGCTCGGGCGTACGTCGCCACGGCTGATGGCATCGTGGTCGTCGATCTCGGATCGCGCGCGATGACCAAGCTGAAAGCCGCCTCAGGTGTCAACCTCGCACGCGTGTCGCGCCTGCGGTGGCACAAAGGCTCGCTGGTTGGAATCCAGCAGAACGACGGTGCCTACCAGGCGGTGCGATTTACCCTCGACCCGTCGGGCAGTCGAGCAACTCGCCAGCAGATCCTCGATGCGTCGCTGCCGACGATTGAACCGACGGCGGCGGCGGTTGCCGGCGGAGTGTTGTACTACCTCGCCACCGGCAACGGATCCGAAATGGTCATTCGGAAGATCACGCTGCCGTAAAACGCCGTTTGATCACAAGATTTGCCCCGGCGCCCACCGGCTGGTTACATCTCGGACACGTGCTCAACGCGGAATACGTCTGGCGACGTGCAGCCACGACGGGCGGCCGTGTACTGCTGCGGATCGAGGATCACGATCGGACGCGTTCGAAGAAGAGGTTCGAAGACGGCATTCTCGACGATCTCGATTGGCTCGGATACCGCGCGGACATCTATCCGACCGATGCGTATCGCGCCGGGCGGTGCGACGGCCGCCAGAGCGAACGCGATCAGATTTACTCAGAGGCTTTCGACGTCCTGCGAGACAAGGGTCTCGCTTACGCGTGCGACTGCTCGCGTCGCGTGTCGGCGGCGTCGGCGGTGCCGGGCGGATCCTCGGAACTTCGATACCCGGGCCGCTGCCGCGACAAATCCCTCCCGATGGTTGACGGGTACGGCTGGCGAATCCGAATGGACCCGGGAGTCGAGGAATTCGACGACGCGCGCCTTGGTCGACAACGTCAGGATCCTGCCGAGCAATGCGGTGATGTCCTTGTCCGGGACCGGCATAACAACTGGACGTATCAGTTCGCTGTCGCGGTCGACGACTGGCGTCAGAACATCGATTACGTGATTCGAGGCGTCGATCTGCTCGCCTCGACTGCGCGCCAGATTCGTATCGCCCGTCTCCTCGGCCGACCCGAGCCGGCGACGTTCTTTCATCACCCTTTGATCATGAAGACCCCGGCTCAGAAGTTGAGCAAGTCGGACGGCGATACCGGGATCAGAGATCTGCGGGCGAATGGCCGGTCGCCCGCCGAGGTGATCGCTTTGGCTCATTCACTTGCCGCGAATCAGTGATTCGCAATTCGCAATTCGCAATTCGCGGTTCGCGATTCGCAATTCGCGGTTCGCGGTTCGCGATTAGCGATGAGCGATTCGATTAGGGATTCGCGATTAGCGATGAGCGATTAGGGATTCATCCTTCTCGCAGCACGTTTGCCGGGTCGATTCGCGATGCCCGATGTGCGGGCAGCCACCCGGCAACGGCGCCGATCGTGGCAAGGACGGCCGCCGCGGCGACGAGCGTCGCGATATCGTGCGGGTGCAATCCGAACAATAGTGTGGCGACCAGTTGCGCCAGCATCCAGGTGATCGCGGCGCCGACGATGATCCCAGCCGTCACCAGAGCTCCAACACGGCGCAGCACGAGTGCAACCACGCCACCGGGGGCCGCGCCGAGCGCCATCCGAATGCCGATTTCAGTGCGTCGGCGATTCACCGCATACGACGTGATGCCGTACAGGCCGAGCCCGGCCAGGAGCAACGCCAGCAGACCAAAGAACCCCGACATCATCGCCACGACCCGTTCCTGGATGAGCGAACTGTCCACCTGGTCAGCGAGCGGCCGGAAGGTCATCGTGATATCGCCGTTCACCGCGGCGAGAGCGGCGCCGACACTCCTGGTCAAAAGCGCCGGGGACCCGGTCGCTGCCCTCACGCTGATCGAGATGCCTGAGGGCGGTTCGGCCTGTTGCGCGATTGGGATGTACATGGTCGGAGGCACCGGCGCTCGCAAAGACCGATACACGGCGTCCTGCACGTAGCCGACAATTTCCTGGTCAAAAACTGGCCGGTCCGGGTACTCCGGTTGCCTGAAGTGATGCCCGATCGGACTTGCCCCGTTTGTGAACTTGCGTCCGAAGGCTTCGTTGACGACCGCCACATGTTGCCCGCCCTTCGTGTCGTGATCGTTCAGGTCTCGCCCGGCGAGCAACCGTGTGCCGTAGGTCTGGAACCAGCCGGGGCTGACGAGATTGACGTAGACGCCCCGGTCCTTCTCACCGATGAGGCGATCGTCGAAGCGCTCGATCGCAAATTGCCAGGTGCTTCCGCTCACCGGCGTCACTGCTGATGCCGCGGCGCTGGTCACGCCTGGGACTGAGCCGGCGGCCTGACGGAGTCGCTCGTACAAATCAATTCGCTCGGCCGGGTTCGCGGTCGCTCTCGCGGCGTTGACGCTGACCACGAGTATCGGGTTGCGATCGAAGCCGAGGGGAAGATGCGACAGTGATGTGAACGTGCGCAGAAACAGACCTGCTGCGACTAGAAGGAGCAGGGAGAGCGCGACCTGGACGACGACGAGGAGGTTGCCCAGCCCGAACCGGCTGTCGCCAGCCACTCCGCGTCCGCGCTCTTTCAGCGCGTCGTTGGGTGTCACGCCCGAGGCGCGAAACGCCGGCGCCGTTCCGAACAGAAGAGCGGTCGCGATGGCAATGAGCGCCGTGAATCCGAGCACGCGCCAGTCGACGCCGATATCGAGAAACACGACGTTGTTCGAGGTGGACAGCTGCCGCACCAGTAGCGCCGCACCCCAGCGAGCGAATAGTGTGGCGACAACAGCTCCGCAACACGACAGCAGCAGGCTTTCCACCAGGAGCTGGCGAATCAGGCGGAGGCGGGACGCGCCGAGCGCCAGCCGTACGCTCATCTCGTGGCGCCGCGCAGTCGCGCGGGCGAGCAGCAAGTTGGCGATGTTCGCGCACGCGATGAGCAGAACGAGCGCGACGACGCCCATGATCGTCAGCAGCGCCGTCCGGTATCGATCTCTCAAATATGAGTTGCCGGTCGCGGCGGGAATCAGGTTGAAGGCGTCGCTGAGGTAGCGGGCCTTGTCTTCGGCGCGGTAATTCTGCGGCATCGTCGCATCGCGCACCTGCGATTGAACACTGCGGACCGAGGCGGTGCCGACATCGATGGATTGGTCAGGTTTCAGCCGGACGACGATGCTCAGCCACCACGACGATCGACGATCGAGCGCACTTTCCTTGCCGCGAATGAGCGGCTCAGTCCCGAACGGGATCGCCACGTCAAAGGTTCGCCCGACCTCGATGCCGAAGAACTGAGGCGGGATTACGCCCACGATCGTGAACGGCACTCGTTCAATGGTCAGAGTTCGCCCGACGACGTCCGCCGCGCCGGCGTACTTCGACTGCCAGTAGCGATAGCTGATCACGGCGATCGGCCCATCGGGACCTCCGCCGCGCCGGTCGTCCGCTTCTGTGAAGGTGCGGCCGAGGAGCGGCGCAACCCCGAGCACGTCAAAAATCCGGCCGCTACCCCAGAAGCCGTCGACGTAGTCGGTCTGACCGGTTGACGACAGGTTGAATCGGCTCGACGAATACGCGAAGGCGCCGTCGAACCGGTCGGCCCGATCGCGCACTTGTTCCCAGATCGGGTATGTCCATGAATCGCGTCCTTCTCCGGTTCCAAGGACCGCGAGACGATGAGGGTCCTTTACTGGGAGCGACCGCAGCATCAGCGTGTCCAGAATCGAGAAGATTGCCGTGTTGGCCCCGATTCCAAGGCCGAGCGACAGGATGGCCACAACGGTCACGATCGGCGTCGCCATCAACGTGCGAACTGCGTTTCGAAGGTCGGGCATGTTCAGCTTCCAGCTTCCAGCTTCCAGCTTCCAGCTACCAGTTACCAGTTTCCAGTTACCAGTTTCCAGTTACCAGTTCCCAGTTCCCAGTTTCAGTTCCCAGGGCAACTGGGGCCACGAAAGCGCACCGATGTGAGACGGCTGTGACGCCCAATCCGTTGGTCGCGCCCAGTCGTCGAGTTGATCAACAATCGGCAGTTGCGCGACGCACTCATGGCACTCGTAGCACTCATGGCACTCACAGCACCCGTGGCACTCTCGGCACCCCTGGCACCCCTGGCACCCCCGGCACCCCTGGCACCCCCGGCACCCACTCACTAAGGAGTCCCATTGCAGCTCGAAGGCGTCTATTCAGTTCTTCCGACCCCTTTCCAGGCCAATGGCGACCTGGACGAGGCGAGTCTGCGCCGGGTCGTCGACCTGTTCATCAGCGCGGGTGTCAATGGAGTCACGGCGCTTGGGGTGACCGGCGAGGTCGCCAGACTGGACGATATCGAGCGCCAACGGGTGCTCGCCGTGGTGGTCGAGCAGGTCAACGGACGAGTCGGAGTCGTGGCGGGGACGACGGCCGAAGGCACGCGCACGTGCATTGCGCATAGTCGTCACGCGCGGCAGGCCGGCGCGACGGCCGTGATGGTCAGCCCGCCACGCATGCCAAAGCTGAACTCCGAGGCGGTCGTCCGGCACTACAAGGCGCTCTCTGAAGCGGTCGACATCGAGATTGTGGTGCAGGACTACCCGCCGATATCAGGGTTTGCGATGGAGCCCGGCCTTCTGGCGCGGATCGCAAACGAGATTCCTCGAGCTCGAACGATCAAGCTCGAAGACCCTCCGACACCGTTCAAGACCTCTCGCATCATCGAAGCGGCTGGAGAGATTCCGGTTCGGATTTTTGGCGGGCTTGGCGGAGTGTTCCTGCTCGAAGAACTCCTGGCCGGCGCGACGGGAGCGATGACTGGGTTTGCGTTTCCGGAGATACTCGTCCAGATCGTGACGCTCTTCCGCAAGGGACGAATCGAGGAGGCCGCGGATGTGTTCTACCGGACGGTGCCGTTGATGCGATTCGAGTTTCAGGAAGGGATCGGAATGGCGATTCGGAAAGAAGTGTTGCATCGTCGAGGCGCGCTGGCGAACCCGGCGACTCGAGCGCCGGGCGCGGCACTCGATCAGCCCACGCGAGAAGCGCTCGATCGCGTCATGCAGTGGGTCGAAACGCGAGCGGTGAAATGATCATTCGCAATTCGCAATTCGCAATTCGCGGTTCGCGGTTCGCGACTCGAGAGCAATTTGCCAAAAGGCACAGGCCAAAACTAAAAACAAGTAACCAAAAACTGCAAACCAACCAATAACCAATAACCAAGAACCCAGAACCGATTTTCATGGACCTCCAACTCAAGAACAAAGTGATGCTGATCGCCGGCGCGAGCAAGGGACTCGGCTACGCCGTGGCCTCGGCGCTCGCGCAGGAGGGGGCGACGGTCTCGATCTCGTCGCGCGATGAAGCGGCGATCTCGTCGGCGGCGTCGAAGATCGAACGCGAGACCGGAGCGAAAGTGTTCGCGATGGCGGCCGACGTTCGCTCTGGCGAAGCGATTCAGAGATGGATCGCCGCCACCGCCGACAAGTTCGGCGGGATCGATGGTCTGATGACGAATTCCGGCGGCCCCCCTGCCGGTCTCGCGATCTCGTTCGACGACACCGCCTGGCAGGAAGCGGCCGATCTGTTGCTTTTCAGCACGATTCGCATGGTGCGTGCCGCGGTGCCGTCGATGAAATCTCGAGGCGGTGGCGCGATTCTCGTCTCCACATCGTCCTCGGTCAAAGAGCCGGTTCAGAATCTCGGGCTCTCGACGGTCCTTCGCGCGTCGGTCTCCGCGCTCGCCAAGACGCTTGCGATCGAGCTGGCGCCGTCGAAGATTCGCGTCAATCAGATCATCCCGGGTCGCATCGACACCGATCGCGTGCGTCACCTCGATGAGGTGAACGCGCAGAAACAGGGCGTCTCGGTCGAAGAAGCCAAAGCCCGGGCCGTCGCCACCATTCCGATGGCGCGGTACGGTGAGGGTCCCGAGTTCGGCCGTGTCGGGGCGTTTCTGCTCTCAGGCGCTGCCTCATATATGACCGGCGCGACGGTGCAGGTCGACGGTGGATTGATTCGCAGTGTGTTGTGAGGAAGGTCGCTGAGCGCTGACATGATGCGAAAACTGCTCCTCGCCGGGTCCACTAATCCGTGGCTGCGCGAGCGTGCGACGAAGACTGAGTTCGTCCGCCGTTCCGTTTCGCGCTTCATGCCGGGAGAGCAGATCCAGGACGCGCTGCGAGCGGCGGCGGAGTTGAAGCCGCAGGGCATCACGACGATTCTGACCAAGCTCGGCGAGAACCTGACTGGTGTCGAGGAGGCCGAGCAGGTCACCCTCCATTACCTCGACGTGCTCGATCGGATCGACGCCGCTGGACTCGACGCGCACATCTCGATCAAACCGACGCAGCTTGGACTCGATCTCGACCGGGCGCTATGCGAGCGCAATCTCGACCGACTGATCGAGCGCGCCGATGCGCTCGGCAATTTCGTCTGGATCGACATGGAGAGCTCACCCTACGTGGATCGCACGATCCAGCTCTATCGGCGCTCTCGCGCCAAGACCGCGCGCGTCGGCATCGCCCTCCAGGCGTATCTCTATCGGACCGAGAACGATGTCGAGTCGCTGGTCCCGCTCGGCGCTGCGATCCGGATCGTCAAGGGTGCGTATCTCGAAACGCCGGAGGTTGCGTTTCCGAAGAAGGCCGACGTTGACGCCAACTACTTCAAACTGTGCACACGCCTGCTCGCGCCGGATGCGCAAAAACCTGGCGCGCTGCTTCACATCGCGACCCACGACATTCCGCTGGCGGATCGGCTTGCCGCATACATCCACGATCACAAAGTACCGGTTTCGGCGTACGAGTTCGCGATGCTATACGGTATTCAGCGCGGGCAGCAAGCTCGGTTCGCCCGCGAAGGACGCCGGCTGCGCGTCTTGATCAGTTACGGGGAATACTGGTTTCCGTGGTACATGCGTCGTCTTGCCGAACGCCCGGCGAACATGTGGTTCGTCGTGCGCACGATGTTCGGCTGATTGTCGCTGTAAACTATTGCAGCGATTCGTGATGCTCGTCAAAACCCCGGCAAAAAGGTGGCTGGCACCTTTTGAGAGAGGCCCTATGAAAACCACGCGAATCATGCAGGCGGTTGTCGTGGCAGCAATTTGCGCGACCGCATTTGGAGCCGGTCGCGCCCGCCCGGGTTCTCCGGCGCTGATTGCGATCGATGACAACGACATCGGTGGGGTCGTCACCGGGCCCAAGGGGCCCGAAGCCGGTGTCTGGGTGATCGCCGAGACGACTGAGCTTCCGACCCGGTTCGTGCGCATCGTCGTCACCGACGATCGCGGACAGTATCTCGTCCCCGATTTGCCCAAGGCGAGCTACAACGTCTGGGTCCGAGGCTATGGCCTCGTCGACTCCCCGAAGACCAAGGCGCAGCCGGGAAAGAATCTGAACCTTACGGCTGTTCCGGCGCCGAATCCCCGCGCCGCGGCTGAAATTTATCCTGCCGGCTACTGGCTGTCGCTGTTGAAGGTGCCGGAGAAGAGCGAGTTTCCCGGCGGTGCCGGGATTGGCCAGACGGTCAAGAATCAGGAGGACTGGATCCGGTTGATCAAATCCGGAGGGTGCACTGCCTGCCATCAGTTGGGCACAGTGGGTACGCGCAAACTGCCGAAAGAGTTCGAGGACTTCCCGTCGTCGGTGATGGCGTGGGAACGCCGGCTGCAATCGGGTCAGGCCGGCACGAACATGATTCAGACGCTCGGGCAGATTGGCCACGATCGCGCGCTGAACCTGTTTGCCGACTGGACCGATCGCATCGCCGCCGGGGAAGTACCGCAGGCGCCCCCGCGTCCGCAGGGCATCGAGCGAAACGTGGTGATCACCGAATGGGACTGGGCCGATCCCAAGGCGTATCTCCACGATGAAGTGTCGACCGATCGCCGCAACCCGTCGCTCAACGCGAACGGCAGGATTTACGGATCGCTGGAACTGAGTGCCGACTATCTTCCAGTGCTCGATCCACAGGAAAACTCGACCGGTCAGGTGAAGCTGACGGTTCGGGATCCGAACACGCCGTCCACACCGGCGTTCATGATCCAGCCGTCACCAACGTGGGGGACTGAGCCGATCTGGAAGAGCAAGAACAACGTGCACAACCCGATGTTCGACGAAAAGGGGCGCGTCTGGATCACCTCTGCCGTGCGACCACCCGACAATCCGGCTTATTGCAAGGCTGGATCGGACAATCCTTCGGCCAAGCTCACGCCGATCGATCGTTCGGGGCGACAGCTTGCGATGTACGACCCGAAGACCGGCAAGTTGACGCACATCAGCACCTGCTTCAGCACGCATCACCTGATGTTTGCTGAGGACGCCAACAACACGCTCTGGACCAGCGGCGGCGGCCAGGTCGTCGGCTGGCTGAACACGAAGATGTTCGAAGCGACCGGCGACGAAGAGAAGTCCCAGGGCTGGACCGCGCTGATCATGGACACCAATGGCAACGGCAAGCGCGACGAAGCCGTCGAGCCAAACCAGCCGGTCGATCCGACGAAGGACAAGCGGTACGGCAGCGCGTTCTACGCCGTCTCGCCGGCTCCCGATGGATCGGTGTGGGGATCCGTCCTTGGTTTCCCTGGTGCGATCGTTCGGCTATCGCCGGGCGCGAATCCCCCCGCGACCGCGCTGGCGGAAGTGTTCGAACCGCCAATGAAGAATGGCGTGCCGGTTGAAGGCTACTCGCCCCGCGGCATGGACATCGATCGAAACGGCGTGGCATGGATCGCGCTCGCGAGCGGCCACATGGGCAGCTTCGATCGACGCAAGTGCCGGGGACCGCTCAACGGTCCGACTGCGACCGGGCAGCAGTGTCCTGAGGGCTGGACTTTCTATAAGGAACCGTTGCCGCAGCTGAAGAACGTGACCGACTCCGGCAGCGCGGAAGCAAGCTATTACACCTGGGTCGATCAGTTCGATACGTCCGGCCTCGGTGCCAACACGCCGATCAATACCGGCAACGCATCGGAAGGTCTGCTGGCGTTGAAGGACGGCAAGTTCGTCGTCTTCCGCGTGCCATATCCAACCGGTTTCTACGCCAAATGGCTCGACGGTCGAATCGACGATCCGAAAGCTGGCTGGAAGGGGAAGGGATTGTGGGCGACGATCGGCACGCGGGCTCCGTTCCACATGGAGACAGGAAAGGGCACAACGAGCAAAGTGCTTCATTTCCAGGTGCGGCCGGATCCGTTGGCGAAATGATTGTTCCGCCTAAAGGCGGAAGCCACAGAGAGCACGAATGATTCTTCCGCCTAAAGGCGGAAGCCACGGAGGTCGAGAGGAGTGCTGCTCACAAGATCAGTTCCTGTGACTTCTGCCTTCAGGCGGAAGATCCAGCTCGGCGCGCTCGCAGCTGCGGTCGCGTGTCTGTCGTCAAGCGTTCCGCCGCAGGCGCAGGCCGCGAAACCAAACATCCTTCTCATCCAGGCCGACGATCTGGGATACGGCGATCTCAGTGTCTACGGCCAGGCGATGTTTCAGACGCCGAGCATCGACCGGCTCGCGCGAAATGGTCTTCGCTTCATCCGTTATTACGCGGGCAGCACCGTCTGTGCGCCCTCGCGCGCTTCACTGATGACCGGACTTCACACGGGACACACCTGGATCCGGGGCAATGTCGCCGGGATGTCTCTTCGCGATGAGGATCGCACGATCGCAACGGTGCTCAAGGACGCGGGATACCGAACGGCGCTCATCGGCAAGTGGGGACTCGGCGAGTCGGAATCGCCGGGACGTCCCGATCGCAAGGGCTTCGAGTACTCGTTCGGGTATCTTTCCCAGACGCACGCGCATCGGCAGTTCACCGATCACCTCTATCGCAACGGACAGCGCGTCGAGGTCAGCCCGAACGATTACTCGAACGACCTGTTCACGCGCGAGACGATGGCGTTGATCGAGAAGAACGATAACCGCCCGTTCTTCATCTACCTCAACTACACCGTGCCGCACGCGGAGCTGCGCGTGCCGGACGATTCGATGACGCCATTCAAAGGGCATTTCCCGGAGAAACCGTTCGTGAATGCCGCGGCCGACGCCAAGGCAACCGGGCCCGACGAGCCGTCGCTCGGTTATCGCTCGCAGCCCACACCCCACGCTGCGTTCGCGGCGATGATCACGCGCATGGACCGCGATGTCGGCCGCATCGTCGATCTGTTGAAGGCACGGGGCCTCGACCAGCGGACGCTTGTCATCTTCACGAGCGATAACGGACCGCACCAGGAGGGGGGAGCGGATCCGGACTTCTTCAAGAGCTCGGGCGGTCTTCGCGGCATCAAGCGCGATCTGTACGAAGGCGGAATCCGCGTGCCCATGATTGCCAGCTGGCCGGGAACGATCGCGCCGGCCACGTCAACGGTTTATGCCGCGGCTCACTGGGATCTGTTCCCGACATTTGCCGAACTGGCTGGAGCGCCCGTCCCTTCAGGCCTCGACGGCAAATCGATCGTGCCGATTCTTCAAGGGAAGTCGACGCTTCCGCCGCACGACTTCATGTATTGGGAATTCCACGAACGAGGCTTCCAGCAGGCCGTGCGGATGGGCGACTGGAAGGCGGTGCGTCTCGCGAAGGACAAACCGCTCGAGCTATATAACCTCGCTGACGACCCGACCGAGTTCACCGACGTCGCTGCGAAGCACCCGGACGTGGTTGCGAAAATCGAGGCGTATTTGAAAACCGCTCGAACCGAATCGCCGAATTGGCCGATTAAATAGATGCCAGTGTCCAGTTTCCAGTCTCCAGTTTCCGGATCGTCAATCCGTCACTCTTGAACTGGAAACTGGCAACTGGAGACTGGCAACTGGCAACTGGCATGCATCGCCGCGACTTCCTCAGATCCGCCAGCGCCGTGACGTTGATTCCCACGGCGCGTCCGATCACCAATTTGCCGCAGAGCGCAGCCGCCTCGCCCGAGGATCGCGCCCTCTGGATTGGTCTTTTGCGCAAGCTTGCCGATCCCGTCCTCAATAATCTCGCCAGCGGCACTTTGAAAGCGCGGATGCCGGTGGAGCAGGCGGCTGGTGCGAATCGGCAGAACGTCACCCATCTCGAGGCGATCGGCCGGCTCCTGGCCGGCATCGCTCCATGGATTGAGGTACCAGAAGACGCCAGTGCGGAGGGGAAGCTTCGTGCACAATACGCGGATCTCGCGCGTCGAGCGATCGCACACGCCGTCGACCCATCGTCTCCCGACTTCCTGAATTTCACGCGCGACCGGCAGCCGCTCGTGGATGCAGCCTTTCTCGCGCAGGCGGTGCTGCGCGCGCCCCGCGCGTTGCGCGAGTCGCTGGACCCGGCGGCGAAACGGAATCTGATCGCCGCGCTCGAATCGACGCGCGCGATTCTGCCTGGCTTCAACAATTGGCTCCTGTTTTCTGCGACGGTCGAAGCAGCGCTGATGAGGCTTGGGGCGACGTGGGACCGAATGCGCGTGGACTACGCGCTCCGGCAGCATGACGAGTGGTACAAGGGTGACGGTGCCTATGGCGACGGTCCCTCGTTCCATTGGGACTACTACAACAGTTTCGTGATTCATCCGATGCTGCTCGACGTTCTCGACGTGTGCCGCGACGAAATGCCCGCATGGAAGGAGTTGTCGGCGCGCGTCGACGACCGGGCGCGGCGTTACGCCGCCGTTCTCGAGCGCTTCATTGCACCGGATGGCAGCTTTCCCGCGATCGGCCGTTCCCTGGCCTACCGATGCGGCGCGTTCCACCTCCTCGCGAGCATGGCGCTCCGTCGCGCTCTCCCCGAAGGTGTCGCTCCGGCGCAGGTACGTGGTGCGCTGACCGCCGTCATCCGCAAAACACTCGAAGCACCCGGCACGTTCGACTCGAACGGATGGCTGCAGATCGGATTCTGCGGTCATCAGCCAGGCGTTGGTGAAACCTACATCTCGACCGGCAGCCTGTACCTGTGCTCGGTCGCTTTCCTGCCGCTCGGCCTCCAGGCTGCCGATCCGTTCTGGTCATCTCCACCGCAGCCGTGGACGTCGGTGAAGGCGTGGAATGGTCAGGGGTTTCCGATTGATCATGCAATCTGAGCGTCCAGTTGCCAGTTGCCACTCTCCAGTTTCCAGTTTCCAGTCTCCAGTTTCCAGTTTGCGGTCTCCACGCGTTCAACATTTCTACTGGAAACTGGGAACGGGGAACTGGTAACTTTCTCGGCCATGAACCGCCGCGATTTTCTCTCCAGCGTAGCCGTCGTTCCTGCCCTGGCGATCCGTCAGACGCCGCCGCCAGCGATGAAGCCGGGGCCGCACGGCCTCAAGCTCGGCACGGTCACGTACAACATCGCGAAGGACTGGGACATCCCGACGATTATCAAGAATCTGACGGAGGCCGAGTTCGACGGCGTCGAGCTGCGGACCACCCACAAGCATGGCGTCGAGATGACGTTGTCGCCGGCACAGCGTGCCGAGGTGAGGAAACAGTTCGACGGTTCGCCGATCAAGATCGGCGGGCTCGGTACGACCTGCGAGTTCCAGGCGGCTGACCAGGCGGTGGTCCGAAAGAACATCGACGAGACGAAGGAATGGATCAAGCTCGCCAAGGATCTTGGGTCGCCGAGCGTGAAGGTGCGGCCGAATGGGTTACCGAAAGAAGTGCCCGAGGAGAAAACGCTCGAGCAGATCGGGAAATCGCTGGCTGAGTGCGCCGCGTTTGCCCAGAACAACGGCATCACGCTGCAGCTCGAAGTGCATGGCACCGAGACGCAGCGCGTTCCGCGCATCCGGAAGATTTTCGATTATGCCGGCAATCATCCGGCGCTCAAGGCCTGCTGGAACTCCAATCAGACGGACCTGCTCGACGGTGGGTTCGACGCCAACTTCCAGCTGCTCAAAAATCAGATCGGTCAAGTACACATGCGCGATCTGATGCTCGAGGAGTATCCCTGGCGCAAGCTGATCTCAAATCTCGCCGAGATGAAGTTCCAAGGCTACTGCTTCGCGGAGATTCCTGAGTCGACCGATCCCGTACGGGTGCTGAAGTATTTCCGAGGGATGTTTAGAGCGTATCAGGGGCTCTGACGCTCGAGGTCGCTTCGAACGCGTGGCGCGTTCTCGGTTTTAGGGTTTTCGTTCTCAGTTTCGGTTTGTGGTTCTGTTTGTCGTTGGCGGCGAGCACAACCGAGAACTACAAACCGATAACCGAAACTGAAAACCAAAACTCAAAACGTAAGACTCAAAACTCAAAACTGACGCGGACCGCCATCCAGGCGTCTATTGACCTGGCATCATCGCTCGAAGCGCTCGCATCTCGCCGTGCCGAAAGAAGCCGGTGGCGAACAGCATGGTCGGGAACGCGAGCAGCAGAGCACACTTGACCAGAATGCTCGAGGGCGACCCGGGCGGCAGTACGAATGCCTGCAGCCATCGATCGATCGCGAATATTACGCTCACTTGGATCGCCAGGTTCGTCAGCCTGCGCCATTCATACGCGACGGGAAACACCCGGTTCGATTGCCAGACTCCAAGCGCGCTCATGAACGCATAGGCCAGTGGGGTAGCCCACGCAACGCTCACCATGCCCCACCGCGACGCCGCGACGACGCAGACTGTCAGGTTCAGCAACGCGCCGGCTGATGCAATCCAGGCCAATACCTTCGTCTTGCGCTCGATGTAGAGACCTGCGGTAACGACCGCATACATCCCGCTGAAGATGTACCCCACCAGAATCACCGGAACGATCGGCAGTCCGAGCCAGTACTCAGGCTTCACATATCCGTGAATGACCGGAATCTGCACCGCCACCGGAAGCAGAACCGCGATGCTCAGAAACACCAGGGCACAGACCACCATGAGTGCGGTCAGAACTCTGGAGAAAAGCTGCGGTGCGGCCCCGTCCCTCGCATGTTGCAGCGAGAAGGGAACCCATGCCAGTCGGAACATCTGGACGACCAGCAGCATCGCGACGCCGAGCTTGTAGTTGAAGCTGTAGATCCCGACCACATCCTTCGAGCTCATGTCGTAGACCAGCCGTGCCGCCGTCTCCGGAATGCCGTTGAGCACGATACGGTCGCCGTTCTCGACGAGCATGATCGCCAGAGTCGCCGGCATCAGCGGCAGGGCGTAGAGCCACAGACCTCGCCACGGTGCAGCTCTCATCAGCGATGGGCGAACCATGCGAAGGATCAGCGGACCAAGCAAAACAAGGATGACGCCGTTGGCGACGATGTTGGCCAGGAAAATTGCGGTCACGCCCCAGTGCAGCCGGCCAATCAGCACGATGTTCAGCGCCAGGCTGATCGCCACGAACAACAGCCGCAGGAAGGCGTAACGAACGGCTTGGCCAGTCATGCGCAGGTGCGCGTACGGGACCGCCAGCAGCGCATCGGAGTAGGCGATCAGCGCCATGCACTGAAAGGAGATCGCATCGAGCCGCGTGATCGGCGCAAGCCACCCGGTTGAGGCCAGCACGATGGCGGTAAGGCTGCCGCCGAGAATCGCCACCGCCCCGAGCGACATGGTGAACATTCGCTGCCGCTCCAGGAATGGCGCATCTTTCACCGAGGCCGCGTTCCGCATGTAGGCGATGTCCATTCCGAGATACAACGCGATCGATACGATCGGGACGTAGGAATAGACGACGCTCTGAACTCCGTTCTGCGCCGGATCGAAGTGATGGGCGTAGTAGGGCTGAAGGATGAAGCTGAGGAGGCGTCCGACAATCGTGCTGAGCCCATATATCAGCGACTCGGATCCGAGCCGCTGCAGCTTCCGCGCGAATCCTCCCGGTGGCGCCTGTGCCACACGAACGTCCGCTCGGCTGGTTTCGTCGAACACGAGATTCAGGGATTCGGGGATTCGCGGATTAGTGATTCGCGGATTAGCGATTCGTGGATTAGCGATTCGCGATTAGCGATTAGGGATGAGGGATTCACTATCCTCGTCCTAACCAGTGCAGCAGCCCGAGCGTGAGCCATGGCACATAGGTGATGAGGAGCACGCCGACGGCAAGAATGCCGAGCATTGGCAGCGTTGCCCACGTCACTTCCAGAACCGGCTTGCGGAACCGCACCGACGCGAGCAGCAGGTTGAGCCCTAGTGGAGGATGCAGGAACCCGAGCTCGAGATTGGCGACGAAGATGATTCCAAGATGGACATAGTCGATGCCGTAGGCTTCGGCGAGCGGCAGGATCAACGGCACGACGACGACGATGGCGGAGAAGATGTCCATCAGCGTCCCGACGAGCAGCAGGAAGACATTCAGGCCGAGCAGAAACAGCAGTCGTGAATGGATGTGTGTCTGCGTCCAGGCGACGAGCTTGGTCGGGATCTCGGCGTAGACCAGATAATCGGTCAGGCCGGCGGCAACCGCCAGGATGACCAGGACGCCGCCAACGAGCGCGACGCAATCCGCGGCCACCCGCAGAACGTCCTTCCACGTCGGCAGATCGCGGTGGATATATCGCTGCACGATCAGCGTGTAGAGCGCAGCGAGCGGCGCCGATTCGACCAATGTGGCCACTCCGCCGACGAAGGCGCCGACGACAAAGACCGGCAGGAACAGCTCCCACTTCGCTTCCCAGAGGGCTGCGAATGCTTCCTTGAGGCGGAATGGCCGCCGTTCAGCGTGCGTGACGATTCCTTCCCGCACACCGAGCGTGGCGAGCAGACCGAGCATCAGCACGCCTGGGAGCAAGCCGCCGATGAAGAGATCCTCGATCGACGCTTTCTGCGACACGATGCCGTAGAGCATCAAGGGCAGCGACAGCGGGAAGAGCAGGCCCAGTGATCCCGACGCGGTCAGCAAGCCAATCGAGAATCGCTCGCGATATCCATTCCCGGTCAACGCTGGGAGGAGCAGGCCGCCAAGCACCAGGATCGTGACCCCCGATCCACCGGTGAACAGAGTGAAGAAGGCGCACAGCGTCGCCGCCGCGACGGCGGTTCCTCCTGGAGCCCAGCCGACCCAGGCGCGAAAAACGCGCAGCAGGCGCTCTGACGATCGCCCCTCGGCGAGGAGAAAACCGGCGAGCGTGAACAACGGGATCGCGGCAATGCCGGTCGACGTGGTCAGTTCCTGATACGCCATCATCGGCAGCACCACCGGTGGATTGCCGCGGGTGAGCGATGCGAACAGGGCGAAGCCGCCGAGCAACGCGAAGATCGGGGCGCCGACGATGCCGGCGATGATGACGAGGAGAAACCACGGCAACACCGACTGGTTCTCGAGCATCGCCCGGTTGTAATTGAGCAGAATGCCGGCGACGATGCCGAGCGCGGCGACGGCGCGGCCCTGCCAACGCGGCGAGGCGTGCCAGACGAGACGAAGCGCGATCAAGGTGAAGCCGATCGGCAGCGCGAGATCGGCAACCCAGGTCGGCAGGCCGGCGGCTACATGATCCCCGGCGAGCCGATCGCTGTGCACGAGCGCGCCGCCGCCGAGCGCGAAGATCGTGGCAATCAGCGCGCCGATCGTTCCGGAAATGACGTGCGCGACCTCGCCGATCGGGCCTTTGGGCAGGAATTCGCCGGTCGCGAGGGTCAGCAGTTTCCCGTCGCGGGCGGCGATGGCGGCGCCGAGCATGCCCAGCCACAGCGTGAGCGTCGCCGCGAACGCGCCGGATCCCGGAATCGCCGCGCCGAAGAAGCGTCGCGAGAGGATCTCGGCCAGCGGCAGGATCATAATCCCGGCAAGCGCCAGGCTTGCGACGCGGTTCTCGAGATCGATCGCGAACGCCTTCAGCAACTACTTGCCTTTGGACTTCCTGAGCGCGTCTCGCTCCTGCACCGCCATGTCGTAGACGTCGGCCGGAACCATCGAGCCGCGCATCGTCGACACGAGCTGAGTGGCCGCCGTGCGGAACTCGGCAGCGGCCTTGGGATCGAGCGTGATCACCTGCAATCCGCGGGCAACCATTTGCTTGACCGACTCCGCATCCTGCGCCGGCGCTTCGGCGCGCACGCGCTTCTCCATCGCGTCGGCTGCCGCCTCCACCTTGGGCTTGTCTTCCGCGCTGATGCGGCCCCAGGCGGTGTTCGAGATGATCATCGCGCCGGTCAGAGGCGCAATGTGCAAATCGAGCATGTACTTCGCGTCGCGGAAGATCTGCAGCGACAGCGCAAGATACGGCGGATTCGGCGCCGTATCGATGAGGCCGGTCGAGAGCTTCAGCTGGGCAGGAATGTCAGCTGGCAGCAGCGCCACCGGGTGGAACCCGTTGGCGACATACCACTGCAGCCATTTATCCGCCCCCTTGGTCGTGAACAGCTTCGCTGCCTTGACGTCGGCGAGCGAGCGAAGCGGCTTCTTCGAGAACACTTGAACCCAGCCGCCCGTTCCCCAGCTCAGGAGATGAAATCCCTTTGCCTGCAGTTTCTGCTCGAGCAGCGGCGTCAGCTTCTTCTCAACCGCGATTTCTTCGTCGTCGTTTTCGAAGAAGAACGGCATGGCGAAGACGTTGAACGACTCATCGAGTTCCGCGAGTCCGGCCGCGGTTAGAAACGACGCCTGCAGCGTGTCGATCCCGGGACGCATCTTCTTGATGACCGTGGATTCGTCACCCTGGATGCCGCCGGGATACACCGTCAACGTGACCCGGCCTGCCGTGTCCTTGTTCCAGGTGTTGCCCATGTCGAGCAGCGCCTTGTGCCAGGAGGTATTGGCCGGCACCAGCGTCGCGAGTTTGATTTCGCCGGGGGCCGCGACGAGGAGCGTCGAGGCCGACGCGATCGACGCGAGGAACAGAAACCGTTTGAGCCGAGACATGGGTGTGAGCTCTCCTTTTAACGCGGACACGAGTGTTCTCGTCCGCACCTACTTTGCGAACATGGTATCGATGTGATCGAGCAGCGCGCGCGCGCGCCGCTGCTGAACGAGCGTGACGAGGCGGACGGACGGATCTTTCTCCGGATCGATCGCGAGCGCGGCCTGCAGCAGTTTCTCGAACTCGGCACGGTCCTGCGCTGCCAGCACGACGCCGGTGGCCAGCGCCACGTACGGGCCCGGCGACTGGCCGTGCTGCAGTTCGACGGCTCGGTTGAAGTGTTCGCGGGCTTTAGCCGGCGACCCGCCGAGCGCTTCAGGCAGTCCATCGAGCGAAATGAACATTTCGTGAATGGCGCCCTTGCTCCATGTTTCGTCGAGCGCCAGCGCGCGTTCCGCCAGGGCCCGGACGGTCGGCATATCGACCACGAGATCAGGTCGGTCAACGCCAAGACTGATCGCCGACCCCCAGGACGCCGCCATCCAATAGAGCAGGGGGACATCCTTCTTTTCGGCTTTTGCGAGCGCGGGAACAGGATCGGTCAACAGTTTCGGGCCGATTCCCGGGAACCGCACCTCCATCGCCCGCAGGCAGTAACCTTTGGCCCGCAGGTAGAGCTTGAGCGCGCGCTGGTTGAGGTGCGCGACCTCGTCGTGGTGCTGGGCCTCGCCGAGGACGGCGGCCTCGGTCTCGAGGTAGGCAACGCCGTACTGGGTGAAGTTGCTGCAGGTCGCAATCAACAGTTCCTTGTTGTTGGGCGCGGAATCGAGCAGCGACTCATAGAGCTTGAGTCCGAACGGAATAGCATCGCCGACCAGCTCGAGATCATCGTCGCGCGTGAAGACGTCGCCGCTCGACGCCAGGGTGTTGGCGACCATTCCGACCGCCTTCCGCTGGACCAGTCCGCATGCTGGCAGGACGGCCATGGTCGATGCGATCAGGATCAGGCGGGGAACGGCGCTCAGGGTGCGGGCCAATGTTGGCATGCTGAATTAGAAATTGTACAACGCCAGCTTGCGATTCCGGCACTATTGACCGGAATCGGGTCGAGAGTGGTGAAGGAACACTGAAGAAACGATGAATGTCCTCTAGCGGTTGACCTGCCAGCTGTCGGGAACCTCGACGTACGAGCGATCGAGCGCCGCGGTTGACGGACATCCGAGCAGCTTGATCGTTCGCAACAGATCCGCGCGCAGGATTTCCACGGCTCGCCGTACTCCGGCTTCCCCTGCGGCGCCCAGGCCATAGGCGTAGGCGCGGCCGACGAGCACGGCCTTTGCGCCGAGGCACAGCGCCTTCGCCACATCGCTGCCGCTGCGGATCCCGCCGTCGACGAGCACCTCGATCTGGCCGCGCGACGCCGCGACCACTTCCGGCAGCGCCCGAATCGTGGCGTGCACGTCGTCCAATTGGCGGCCGCCGTGATTTGACACCACCACCGCGTCGGCGCCGGCGTCAATCGCGCGCCGCGCATCGTCGCCGATGTGCACACCTTTGACGACGATCTTGCCTTGCCAGGCGTCGCGAATCCATTTCAGATCGGCCCAGGTGACGACCGAGGCTTCCAGCGCGGTGCCGACATCCGCGTAGAGCATCGGCCCTTCCCCTGGAAGGACAACGTTGGGAAATTTCATCAGCCCGCCGTCGCGGAAGAAGCCGGCCAGCCATCGTGGCTTCGCCGCGAACTGCATGACATACGGCAGCATCTTCCACGCGTTGCGGGTCACGAGCTCCTTCATACCGTTTCGCAGATCGCGTTCGCGCATGCCGGCAACCGGTGTGTCGATGGTGACGACGATCGCGGAGTAGCCGGCTTTTCGCGCCCGGGCGATTGCCGCCCGGGCGACATCGTGGCCACCGACGAGATACAGCTGATACCAGGCGGGGCCGGTGGTGGCGTGCTTGACGTCCTCGAGCAGGCAGCCCGATAGCGTCGACAGCGTGTAGATCGTGCCGAACGATCCGGCCACCCGTGCGGCGACTTCCTCGCCGCGCGGATAGAACATCCGCGAGCTCCCGACCGGCGCCAGGATGATCGGCATCGCGATCTCGGTGCCGAGCACGGTCGTGCGCATGTCGTACTGCGGCGCCGCGACGGCGCAGCGCGGACGGAAAATGATGTCGTCGTAGGCGCGCGAATTCTTCGCCAGCGTGTGCTCGCGGTCGGCGCCGCCGTCGATGTAATCGAAAACGGCTCGGGGCAGGCGGCGTTTCGCGCCGCGCCGCAGATCTTCGATGTTGAAGGCTCGGGCTGTGTTCATGTCGAGGCCATATTATGATGGCGGCGCCCGAAAATGACGTGGACGCCATGGATTCAAGTCTACGATCCGCTCGCGAGCACGTGGCTCAGCACCGCGGCGGCAGCGTTCCCGATTGTTCTTCTCCTTGCCGCGCTCGGGCTGTTCGAATGGCGGGCGCACTATGCCGCGCTCGCCGGCCTGCTATCCGCGCTGGCGATTTCGACGATCGTCTACGGCATGCCGATCCCAACCGCGGCGGCGACCACCGTTTACGGCGCCGCATATGGGTTCCTGCCGATCGGCTGGATCATTCTTAACGCGGTCTTTCTTTATAACCTGACCGTCTACACAGGGCAGTTCGATATCGTCAAGGCCTCGGTCGGCCAGCTGTCGAACGATCGCCGCGTGCAGGCATTGCTGGTGGCGTTCTCGTTCGGCGCATTCATTGAGGGTGCATCCGGCTTCGGAACGCCGGTCGCGATCTGCTCGGCTCTCCTGATCGGCCTTGGGTTTACACCGCTCTATGCCGCCGGGCTCTCGCTGATCGCCAACACGGCGCCGGTCGCCTTTGGCGCGATCGGAACGCCTATTCTGACGCTCGCCGCCGTGACCGGCATCTCAGCCCCAACTCTGGGCGCGATGGCTGGCCGTCAACTTCCTTTCGTGTCGCTGATCGTGCCGGCATGGCTCGTGGTCACGATGAGTGGTTGGCGCGGCCTCCGTGGTGTGTGGCCGGCCGTGGTGGTCTGTGGCGGGACCTTCGCCGTGGTCCAATTCCTGTGGAGCAATTTCGTCGGCGTCGAACTCGTCGACATCGCCGGCGGGCTGCTCTCGATCCTCGCGCTCGGACTGTTCGTCCGGGTGTGGAAGCCGAGAGAGACCTGGGATTTTCCAGGAGCTGGCGAACCGGCATCCGAGATTCGGGACTCGGGATCCGCGGAGTCGCCACGTTCTACGCTTTCCGGATCCCGGACCACACATCCCGCATCCCGACCTCGGCATTCGCGGGCTGAGCTCACTCGCGCCTGGATGCCCTGGCTGTTTCTCTCGATCGCGGTGATTCTCTGGGGACTGGCACCGGTCAAGGCATTTTTGAATGGGGGTC
>JBPYFA010000525.1:0-13805 GCA_051986585.1 Vicinamibacterales bacterium
GGTGCTTCCGCCTGAAGGCGGAAGCCACACGTAAGACTTCCTTCCGCCTAAAGGCGGAAGCTACGCGAGACGGAAGGGACGTGAGGCGGAAGCTACGTGAGGTGGAAGCTACGATCAGCCGAGCAGGACACGCACCGCGTGCTCCGCTCCGTCGTTCACGATCGGAATGTCCTGGCCGCTCGACGGCACGCCATCGAGTTCGACCAGCTTGACTCCGCGGTTTACGCCACTCGGATTTTCCACGACGATGCGATACGTGGTGCCTGCGCGTCGGAACTGTATTTCATAACCCGGCCAGTTCTTCGGAATGCATGGGTCGATGTGAAGCGCGTTGCCGCGCGTGCTAATACCCAGCAGCGCTTCGACACCGATTCGATACATCCAACCGGCAGAACCGGTGTACCACGTCCACCCGCCTCGGCCGGTGTGAGGCGGGACGGAGTACACGTCGGCGGCAACCACGTATGGTTCGACACGATACCGATTCACATCGTCCGCGGTCGCCGAGTGATTCAGCGGGTTAAGCAGTGAAAAGAGTTCTGCCGCTCGATCGCCGTCGCCCAGCCTGGCGAAAGCGAGCATGTTCCAGAGCGCCGCGTGTGTGTACTGTCCACCGTTTTCACGCACACCTGGAAGATAGCCCTGGATATAACCCGGACTTGGCGTCATCTGATCGAATGGCGGCGTGAGAAGAAGCACGAGGCGAGCGTCGCGACGGACCAGGTGCTGATCGACAGCACTCATTGCGAGCCGTGCCCGCTCCGGATTGCCTACTCCGGAGATGACCGACCACGACTGCGCGATCCCATCAATCCGACACTCGCTATTCTCCTTCGAGCCGAGCGGTGTGCCGTCGTCGAAATAGGCGCGGCGGTACCAGTCACCATCCCATGCGCGATCGAGAGCCGGGCCGAGCGCTGCGGCGAAGCGGCGATACTCGTCTGCTCGATCGCGATCGCCGCGCCGTTCGGCAATGTCGGCAAACGAGGGCAACAGCGAGGCAATGAACCAGCCCAGCCAGACGCTTTCACCTTTTCCCGCCGCGCCGACGAGGTTCATGCCGTCGTTCCAATCGCCAGTCCCCATCAGCGGCAGCGCATGTGCACCGGTCCCGAGGCTGACGGCGATCGCGCGGACGCAGTGTTCGTACAAGGTCGCCGATTCGGAGGCCACCGCAGGCCGATCGTAGACTTCGTGCTCTTCCGGCGCTAACGCCCGGGCGGCCAGAAACGGCGCCGTCTCGTCGAGGACGCTGTCGTCTCCGGTCGCGCGGATGTACTCGAGGGTCGCATAGACGAGCCATAGTCGATCGTCGGAGAACCGCGTTCGAACGCCCTGCCCACCAGGCTCGTGCCACCAATGCTGCACGTCGCCTTCGAGGAACTGGTGGGATGCGGCGTGGAGCAGATGCTTCCGCGGATGCTCCGGCGCGGCGAGAAGCAGGGCCAGAGTGTCCTGCAACTGATCGCGGAATCCGAATGCTCCGCTCGATTGATAGAACGCAGAACGTCCCCAGATGCGGCAAGAGAGCGTCTGATACAGGAGCCACCGGTTCAGCATCAGATCCATCGCCCGATCGGGCGTTCGGACGGTGACGGTTCCCAGGAGATCGTTCCAGGTCTGCTTCGTCCGCGAGAGTGCGTCGTCGACAACCGGCTTGGCGCGATAACGTTCCACGAGGTCGCGGACACGATCGGCATCAGGCGCATCGCCGAGCAGGCCGATCGCGACCTGCTCGTCGAACGGCCCAAGATCGAGCTCGACGCGCACCGCGCCGCAGGGATCCATCGCTGGTCCGGTGCGGCTGGACAGGACATCGCGATGAAGCGCGGCAGCGTCCGCCAGGGCACCATTTCTGCCGATGAATTCCGTTCGGTCTCCGGTGACGCTACGGTCCTGCACCGGCGAGAGGTCGACAAATGCGACCCGCGTGCCGAAATCGTCGCGAAACACATTCGCCGCCGTCACCGCTCCGGTTGCGGGCTCCTGGCTGGTCACGACATGGGGGCTGGTTCGCGATCTGGTGTCGCCCAACACCCATTCGACGTACAACGTGACACTGCAGCGACGACGCCGCGACGAGGTGTTCTTCAACGCGAGTCGGAAGATCTTGACGGGATCATCGGGGGCAACGAACAGCGTCAACTCCGACGCGAGCGCATTCCGTTCATGCTCGAACACCGAGTAGCCCTGCCCATGACGCACGCGATATGGTCCGCGCTCGTTGGCTGGCAATGGCGTGGCCGACCAGAACGCACCGGTCGCCTCGTCACGGATGAAGATGGCCTCCCCCGGCTGATCGCTGACGGGATCGTTGCGCCACGGCGTCAGTCGGTTTTCGTGGCTGTTGATCGACCAGGTGAAACCGCATCCCGTTTCGGTGCAGGCGAATCCAAACTGAGGAGAAGCGATCACGTTGGTCCATGGTGCAGGGGGCAACTTGGCACCAGGTCCGTCCAGGCTGATCACGTATTCGCGGCCGTCGTCGGCAAAACCGCCCAAGCCGTTGAAGAACTCGAGCGGGTGACTGCGAAGCGGCGCAGCCGCTCCTTCTGCGGCGGCTCGTTTGGCGGCTGGTTCCGTCGCCGGATCATCGAAGTGCTGCTGGGGGCGGGAGAGCTGGTTGCGCAATCCGCCGTCGGCCGCATCCATGACCGCTCGTGCCGCCGCACGCAACAGTACTTGATCGGCTGGGCCCATCAGGTCCGCGCGACGGAGAAAGACCCCACCCGGTTTGTCGATCCATGGCTGATCCGGGCTGGTGTCGACAATCTGCTGGAGCTGATGCTGCAGTTCCTGGAGGTAGCTGGCAGGATGCTCGTTGAGAATGACGAGATCGAAGGTGAGCCCTTTCAACCGTAGATACTCGTGTGCCTTGAGCAATTCGCCAATCAGCGGCGAATCTTCCGCATTCGCAATCCGGAGGAGCACGATCGGAATGTCGCCCGAGATGCCATGCTTCCAGAGCTCCCGCTGGCCAAGCCGGTTTTCGGCGATCGCGTCGGCGGCGCGAAGCCGGCTGTCACCGGACAACAGACGACCGCCGAGGCGTTGGAACAGATGCGTTTCCTCGAGCGTCAGGTTCAAATGGCGGCGCTCGATTTGACTGTGGGTGCTCGCCAACGCCAACGCGCGCGCCACGGCGCGCCGGTCCTGATATTTTTCGACCAGTCGAAGCGCGTCTGACTCCGTGTCCGCGTAGGCGGTCGTGAACGCGATCCGAGCGGTAGCCCCGGGTGGCACGCGGATGGATTGAACCAGGCTTACGATTGGATCGAGCACGGCGCCGACGGTATTCGAAAAACCCTGGCGATCGACGAGGGCCGCCGGCCGCGCCAGTGTCCCGCCGCGACCGATGAAGCGCGCGCGATCGGTCTCGTATCGCCGGGCGGCCCCGGTTTGGCCACGGCCGCTCATCACATGGATCAAGTACGATCGGGGTCCGCCGGTGCGTGGGCGGCGCGTGCAGATCAGCGCGTCGCGCTCCGGTACCGCTCGGGTTTCGATGAAGAGATTGCTGAACGCCGGGTGGGCAAGATCGGCATCGCCCGGCGCCAGCACGACCTCCGCATAGCTGGCGACGTCGAGATTGCGCGGACGCGATCCATTGTTGGTGATCGAAATTCGCCGTAGCTCCGCGTCGTCCTCGGGCGAGACGGCAATTTCGGTGCGCGTCTCGATCTCGCCGTCGACGCGGCGGAAAGCCGCACGATCGGCGGCGAAGATCACCTCGTACTCGTCCGGCTCGCTGCGGGTGGGCTGATACGCGGCCGACCAGAGTTGCCCGGTGTCACGGTCGCGAATGTAGTAAAAGCTGCCCCAGTCGTCCTTCGTAACGTCCTCGCGCCAGCGCGTCATCGCAATCTGTTGCCGCCGGCTATACCCGCCTCCGGCATTGGTCACCATCACCGCGTACGATCCGTTCGAGAGCAGATGGCAACGCGGGCTGAGCGTCTGGGGAGTCGTGTAGCGACGCACAGAGGGCGGCGTTGCCCGCGGCGAGGGCACATGATCGGCCACTTCGAGCGGCGGATTCTTCAGAGGAACGAGCCGGGGGATCCGCTCCTGCAGCAGCAGGTCGGCGGCCTGAATGCGCGGATCCATGTGGAAGCGCTGCTGCATGCGCTGATCGTTCAGTGCGTTATTGAGCGCAACGAGGCTCATTCCCTGGTGATGGGCCATGTAGGCAGGAATGACAACCCCCGCACCCTTGCCGGCAGGCACGCGATCGGGGGTGTAGTCGATGGACTCGTAGTAGCCGTAACGCCCTGCGGCTCCTTCGCCGGTCAGTCGGCTCAGGTTCCGAACGACATCGCTCGGAGCCACGGAAGCGGCCAGCATCGTTGCGTAGGGGGCGACCACGAGATCGTCCGAGAGTCCCCGCTTGAGGCCCAGGCCCGGCACACCGAAGGCGCGATACTGATAGTTCAACTCCAGATCTTGGACGTTATAAGCCGACTCGGAAATACCCCACGGCACGCCTCGTTGCGAGCCATATTCGATCTGGCGATCGACCACCGCTCGATAGGTTTCGTCGAGCAGCGTTCCTGGGTAGGCGCGCATCACGAGCAGCGGCATCAAGTACTCGAACATGGATGCGCTCCAGGACAGCAGCGCGCGCTCACCTCCAGTCGGCGTCAGCGATCGGCCGAGCTTGAACCAGTGCTCGTGCGAGATCTGGCCCAGCGCAATCGCGACAAAGCTCGCCAGTCTGGCTTCCGACGCGAGGGTGTCGTAGTACGAAGCGTCGAGGCGTCCCTCGGTGACGCTGTAGCCGATCGAAAACAGCTGCCGCTCGCGATCGAACAGGAATCCGAATTCCATTTCGAGCGTGAAGTCGTCGGCCAGATCGGCGAGCCTGGTCGCGCGTTCGACGACGTCCATCGCTTCCGCCTTCGAGCGGGCGAGCGATTCGCGCAGTTCGCGGAAGTCCGCCTCTCGAGGAACCGCGTTCAATGCGGCCGAACACCACTCGATCAGATCGTTCAGAGACGCGGCGCCATTCGGGCGGGGCAGGGCAACCCGAGCGTCACCGAGGTTGGTGATCCATGGCGCGAATCGTTCAAGATCGCGTGCTCGCTGAGCGATGGCCACGCCTGCGCGTTCGAGCCACACACCTGCCTCCGCAAGCGACGGCAGGCCGGCGCTCTTCGCGTCGCCCCGATCTTCGACGTCATGCAGGAGAACAGCGAGCGCGGCGATGCGATCTGAAAGCTGGTCGACGAGCACTTTCCAGCCGTGGAACTCGTCGGGTGGCTGGGCCAGACATCCTCTGAGGTCGGCGAGCTCTTTGGTCAGTGTTCGACGCAACTCGCCACGCCGAACGAGCGCCGAGGCGATCGAATCTTCGAACAATCGAATCGCGTCGTCGAGGCCGCTCAGAAACGAACGGTCGATGAGCGGAGTATGAGCAATGGCGGAGATGAGCCCGGTTCGAAGCGTCAGCAGATAGCCGGCGAGGTTGCCACTGTCGACGGTCGAAATATACGCGGGAGCCAGCGGCGCCAGGCGCACGGTGTCGTACCAGTTGAAGAAGTGCCCTCGATAGCGGGGAAGTTTCAGCAGCGAATCGAATGTGGGTTCCAGACGCTCGACGACCCCGGGAACACTGATGTAGCCGAGATCACTCGCGGCCAGGGTCGCAATCAGCTGGAGGCCGATGTTGGTCGGAGACGTGCGATGCGCCACCAGGTCCTTGCGATCCTCCTGCAGGTTGTCCGGCGCCAACCAATGGTCGGCCGGGCCGACAAGATCTTCGAAGAAACGCCAGGTCTTGCGCGCGACTTTCCTGAGCGCGATACGGCCGGCCTCGTCGAGCGTCTGCCGTGCCTCGGTCAGAGCCTGCCCGGTGCCGTACGCGATGACCGGCGAGACGATCCACAACGCGATGAGCGGCAGCGCCAGCCACAGCCGCACCGGCGATACGATCGCCACGAGGATGGCAATCGCGACCGCCAGCACCGGGCCCGCTATCATCTGCCGCGCCACTCGAACCGGAGAAGGGTCGACGCGAGCGACGTAGTACGCCGACACCCATTCGAGTTTGTGACGGTGGCTGATGACCAGCCGCCACAACGTCCTGAAAATGGCGTCGGCCATCAGCCACGCTTGATGCGCCAGAAAGGTTGCCGACAGAAACGATTGACGAGCGCTGGTCAGCAGCGTGTCGCGCTCAGCTGCGATGTGGTCCCGCACCCGTACGCCACTGACGCGACTCGACAATGAACGAGCCACCTGCACGTAGGCGGGAAACGCAAGGACGAGAATCGCCAACGTCGTCCACACGAGAGCGGACCCTGGAAGGATCGTCCAGCCGGTCGTCAGAAGGCCGACGAGCGCAATCGGCAGGAGGCTGCGCCGGAGGTTATCGAGAATTTTCCACCGCGCGAGGACGGGAAGCGTGTTGCGCACCGGTCTTCGCGCCGCGTCGGGCACCGTTCTCCATAGCCATCGAACGATCTGCCAATCACCACGCGCCCAGCGATGTTGGCGCGCGGCGAACGCGAGGTAGTGGGGCGGGTAATCGTCGATCAGGTGAATATCGGTGCACAGACCGGCACGAGCATAGAAACCTTCGAACAGATCGTGACTGAGCAGCGTGTCCTCTGGAACGCGGTTTTCGAGCGCTGCCTCGAACGCGTCGACGTCATAGATGCCCTTGCCGACGTAACTGCCTTCGTGAAAAAGATCCTGGTAAACGTCCGAGACGGCGGTCGTATAGGGATCGATCCCGACGTGGCCAGAAAATACCTTTGCAAACGCGGTCCGGTTCGCACTGACGACATCGACACCGACTCGTGGCTGCAGGATTCCATATCCCTCGGTCACGCGTCGCAACCGCTCGTCGAATCGCGGCCGATTGAGCGGGTGGGTCAGCGTGCCGACGAGACGGCGAGCTGACTCGAGAGGCAGCTGCGTGTCCGAATCAAGCGTGATGACATGACGGACCGAAGGAAGCAGGTCCAGGCGACCGTGACAGACGGCGAAGCTCGTGTCGCGCGCGCCGCGCAGCAGCCGATTGAACTCACTCAACTTTCCGCGTTTTCGCTCCCATCCCATCCACAGCTGTTCACCGGGATTCCACCGCCGCGCGCGATGAAAGTAGAAGAATCGATCGGCGCCGTAGCGTGCGTTGAGATCGTTGATTCGCTGCCTCGCCCGCGACACAATCGCGTCATCGCCCGCATGCTCCGCTTCGTGCGCATCGGGAAAATCCGCCAACAGCGCGAAGTGCAGGTTCGAATCGCGATTGCCAAGGAAGCGGACCTCGAGATCGTCCAGCAGCGCGTCCAATCGGGACTCCGACTCGACGATCACAGGGACGACCACCATCGTGCGCGCAGACGCGGGAATGCCATCGCGCATAGCGAGCTTGGGCAGGGGCCGGGGCGGCACCTGTGCGGTGATGATCAGATTGATCAGGCTGATCACGAGCTCGCTTAGCGGCAACAACACAATCAGCGCGACCAGCCACAGTCCGGTGATTGAAGCGCCGTGGCGGGTGGCGTAGATCACGAAGCTGGCAACGCTGATCGCGATCGTGAAGGCAATCAGGCCGAGGTATCCGATGGCTGGATGCCTGAACACGAAGCGCGCCATGCGCTCGCGAACCCGCGGCCGGTAACCGACCTCACGCTCGAGTCGAAAGCGCCCGCGCGAGATCAGGTAATAGCCGACGTGGTGCTGGCGATCCCTGCCAGGGTCCGCCTCGATCGCAGCGCGCGCCAGCTCAATTGCCTGCAGCGCGATCGCGCCTTCGGACCGCTTGGCCCGGGTGGCGAGTTGTTCGATCGAATGACGGTATCGATCGCGCGTCGCAAAATCCATCGCCGCGTATGCGCCGGCCGGGTCCTGCCGCAGCATCTGCTCGACGACATTGACCCGTTCGAAGAACTGCGTCCAGTCGATGTCCGATGCGCGCCGCATGCTCGCGATCGCGTTCGAGATCGCCAACTGATTTGCGGCCTGCTGCTGATGCTCCAGCCGCAGCATCTCCTCGACGGAATCGTCCTGTGCCTGCAGCGCGCGGTGGAGGGCCTGCCACGCAGGCGCGGCCGTCGACGGTTGATCGCGAAGCCACTGCAGCAACTCCAGAACGAACGGCGGCGGCACCGTGCCATCACGCTTCCGTGCATCGTCCAAGACCGCCGTAATGCTTCGCGTCGTCCAGTCCTGCGGATCCGGATGCGCTTTCTGCCAACGGCGGGCCTTCTCGCGGCTTTTGCGCGCCTCGACCACGCCGTCGGCAAGCCGGCGTAACTCTTCGATCAGCGCCAGCCGAAGCATGATCGGCACTGCCCACGTCTCGCCGATCGAGAGCGGCGAGGCCTTCTGGTATGCCGTCGTGAAATCGGTGACGGTCTCGAGGTCGATGCGGCCTGCGGTGTGACTGATCAGTTCGCGCGCCATCACATAGACGCGCGGATACCCCTGGAACGGACCATCGGCGAGCTTCGGGAGCTGGACGTAATAGCGACGGGGCAGGTCCTGTCGGATCTCGCGAACCTGATCCTGAACGACGTGATGATTGTCGCGGAGCCACTCCTCCGATCCGACGGGCTGCGAGTCACCTCGTCCGGCAACCGAGAGATACGCGTACGCCGCGTCAAGGTGTTCAGCGCTGTCGTCGAGTCGCGACAGAAGCGGTCGGCCGCGACGCGGACTCTCAGCCAGACGATGCGATGCGGCAATGCGCATGGCAAAGTCTTCGAGTTGGGTCTGGCTGAGGATGGAAGCCGGCGCGGTGGTGGTCGCGGATTGGCTGGACGGCTGCGGAAGGGTTTCCTTCAGCATCCGATTCTGGAAGGATTCCGAGTCATCACTCCTTCCATCTTACCCGCTCGCCGTGCCGTTATAGTCGAGCTCGCCCGCTCGACGAGTAAGCACAACCATTTCTACTTCACCCGCAAAGCCGCTTTCATGGTCGGATGGAGCGAGCAGACATAGGTGAGTTCGCCCGCTTTGCTGACCCGATAGCTCCACGACTCGCCCGGCTTGATCTCGTGGGAATCGAAAGTGCCGTCGGTCGCCGTGACCGTGTGTGGAAACAGATCCTTGTTGGTCCAGACGATGGTGTCGCCGCGTGCAGCCGATACGGCATCAGGCTGAAACTGCATACCCTCGATTGAGACGTGATGAGTAGCCGGCTTGGCGAAGGCAACACCGTGGCGCATGCTGAACATCAGCAGCGCCACGGTGACGGCAAGGATCACCACGACTTCGAGCGTGAGAATCCGTTTCATCACGAGCTACTTGGCGAGCGTCGCCTGAAGATGCTTGGCGTGTTCCAGGTGGGCCACAAACGCCGGCCGAACCTTCACCAGGAGCGCCTTCAGTTCCTGATTAGTCGCCCCGGGAACCAGCGTCTTATCGATCGCATCGATGACCGCCTGGTGATACTCCACTTCGTGGTCGATGTACGCACGATCGAATTCGGCGCCCTTGAGCGTCTTCAGTTTTGCAAGGTTGGCGTCGCCACCCGACTTCAGACTCTGACTAGTCGGATTGTCTTCCGGAGTCACCTTGAGTTTCGTCGCCAGATCCACCGCCGATTTGTTCACACCGGTGTGATCGGTGACCATCGTTTCGGCGAACTTCTTGACCTCCGGGTTCGTGGCCCGGCTGGCCGCCAGTTTGCCGGCGTCGATGTCGACCTGGTTGGCCGTGACGACAATCGACGCGATCTGCGCATCGTTGATGGCTTTGGCCGAGATTCCTGCCGACGCCACGAGCACTCCGGCGATCACGAGAGCTGAGACTTTCATTCGATCCACTCCTTCGGCGGCCGTCTCGGCCGCAGTGAATGTTTCCGTGCTAATACCCATTTGATGGCACGAAGGAGCGGGGCGTTCCCGATTCTTCCGTTCCCGATTCTTCCGCCTGAAGGCGGAAGCCACAGGGACGTGTGAACAGGAAGGACTTTACGCAGAAGCTTCAGCAGACAGTCGAGCCAGCACGTTCGAAACGATTCGATCGCAGCGCGCGCCGGCGAACGAGAAAACGTCGCCAGTCGCCAGATCGATGTCGCGTGCCAGACCTTCACGAAGAAGAGCGCGTGCCCTGAAGAGACGGGTTCGCACGGTGGCCGGAGAGATCGACAGGCACTCCGCGATCTCGTCCATGCTCATGTCTTCGACCTCGCGCATGACGAACACGGTGCGAAACGCTTCCGGGAGCTCGTCGATCCGCCGCTCGAGGATGCGCCTCGTTTCGGCTCGAATCGCGCCGGCCGACGGGGACTCGGATCGATTATCAGGCACTTGCGTCTCCGGACTCTCGCCGTCGGGCGAACTCGTGCTTTGGAACGGGACGATCGAAGATCGCCGCTTTTCCCGGCGCAATCGCATCAGCGCATGGTTCACCACGATGCGGGTCAGCCAGGTGCTGAGCTCGGAGCCTCTGCGGAAGTCGGCAAGGTGACGATACGCGTCGAGGTACGCGTCCTGAAGCACATCTTCAGCTTCGGCATCATCCTTCAGAATGGCGCGAGCCACCCGGAACAGCTTGCCGTTGTACTTTCTCATCACTCCCTCAAAGGCGGCGTGGTCGCCTCCTCCGATTCGTTCGAGAAGTGCGGCGTCGCTCACAGCGGCGGCAGACGACGAGGCGTTTGAGAGTTTCATCTGAGTATTAGATGTCACGAAACGGACGTCCGTTCCCGGGTCGGGTGGCAGCGCGATGCGGTCTCGACCGGACTGGGTTCGGCCGCCACGGGGTAGCATGTAAGCGTGCGGGTGTGGCGGCTTGCGCGCCGAATCGTCATTTACGGGGCCCTGCTTGTCCTGGTCCTCGTCCTGGGGGTTGTCGTACTCCTCTCGACCCCCTGGTTCGAGCACTACGCCCGCGACTTCATCGTCCGGCAGTCACGTGGCCTCATCAACGGCGAACTTGCAATCGGCGGGCTGAGCGGCAACTTTGTCACCGGTGTCGTCATGGAGAACGTCGCCGTTCAGCAGGGGGGCATGCCTGCGGTTCGCATCCGCAGACTCGTCGTGCACTACAGCCCGACGCAAGTGGCACGCGGCAACGCCATCCTCATCGATCGCCTCGAACTGTATGGTCTATCGCTGTCGGTATTTCATCTGCCTTCGGGCGGTCTCAATCTGGGCTCTTTCATCAAGAAGCGGCCGCCCTCGAATCGGCCGCGCCGCACGATCGAGATTCGTGAAATCCGGCTCGATGATGCCGAGTTGACGTTCGATGGTCAATGGGGCCCCTCGTGGATGCGGCTTCCACAACGCATCACACGATTGACGTCAACACTGGGGCTCGAATCGCGCGAGGGTTGGCTCGCGTTCCCGATCAAGGCGCTCCGTGCAGAAGGTGCTGATCCGGATTTCTCGGTCCACAGCTTTTCCGGATTGGTCGCGTTCGAATCCAGTGGATGGAGCATTCGAGACGGAGTGCTGCAATCGGGGCAATCGGCATTATCCGTGTCGGCGTCGTTCAAGACGACTGGATACGACGTCACCGCCGACGCGTCCACCTACAGTTTTCCCGAGATGGCCGGGATCGTGCCGGGCCTCAAGAGCATCGATGTGCCAGCGCGGGTACAACTCACGATGGCGGGTCCGCAGAATAAACTGAAGACACATCTGGTTGCCCGTTCACCCGCCGGCGACGTCACGAGCGATCTGGTGCTCGATTCGACGGTACCAGGTTGGACAGGGAAGGGGCGAGCCGAGATCGCGCGCTTCGACATTTCCCGATGGCTTCCGACCGATGTGGAGTCGGACCTGACCGGCACCGCTGATTTCGATCTCCTCCTTGGCCTGGGCCATTATTTCCCTCGCGGCCGATTCTCGTTCTCAGGGCCGCGCGTGCTCTATGCAGGGTACGAGGCGCGGAACTTCCGGACGACCGGAACTTTGATCGTGGACCGGGTCGTCGTCGACAGCGCCAACGGCGTCGCGTATGGATCGCCATTTCGCGCGTCCGGCTGGATCGACATTCCGGAACCGTACGGATTCCACCTGGCCGGTCAGGCGACCCGCCTCGATCTTCGCCAGCTGCCGAAGAGCGTTCCCGTTCCCCGAATGCGCTCGAGCCTGACCTTCGACTACGACGCCACAGGACGGTTTCACAAGCCAGTGCTCGTCGGCGAGGCAACGTTCGCCGAGTCCACCTTTCTCGACATCGAGATTGCCCCTGGCTCGCGCGGAACCATCGATACGCGGGGCGAGCGCATCGCCTACTCGGCCAACGGCAACGCGCGCAATCTCGACATCGGTCAGATCGGTGAGGAGTTCGATCTGGCGACGCTGCGTGAGCCGCAGTTTGCCGGAAAAGTCGAGGGAGACTTCGACCTCGCTGGAGCAGGCTCCTCGATCGACGACCTGACGATCGATGTGAAGGGCACACGTGTCGGTGCCGTGCTGTTCGGCGGACAGATCGGCGATGGCGATTTGGATCTTCAGATCCGCAACGACACTCTCAGCGGCAGCGGCCGCGGTCAATTCAAGAACATCGATTCCGCCATCCTTCTCGATGACCCGCGCGCGGCCGGCACGGTAACTGGCCGGTTCGATATGAAGGGATCCTTTCCGGGTCTGTTTGGTGCCGGCTTCGACAGCACCGTCAGCGTAGTTTCTGGCTCGCTGTCGCTGGCTGACTCGCGCCTGAAGAATTTCGACATTCAGAGTGCGACCATCGCCGGCGAATTCGATCGAGGCCTCGCGACGCTCACAACCGGCGACGTAAAGACCGCCATCGGCACGGTTTCCGGAAAGGGACGGCTGGCGATCTCGAGAGGAGAGTCGGACTTCACCTATGTCATCGACATTGCCGACGCATCCCAGCTGAAGGAGTTCCTGCCGGTGAGTGCCAAGGGCCGAGGCACCTTCCGTGGACGGGCCATCGGTCCATTGGAGCAAACACGGGTGGACGGCACGTTCACCGCTTCCGATCTGGACATCGGAGGCGTCGCCGCGTCATCCGCGTCCGGCAACTATCACCTCCAAGGGTCTCCCTCGCACCTTGCCGATCTCACGATTTCCGGCGACGGGTCCGCGACCTTCGTCTCGGCCTTTGGCCGAAACGTCGGTAATGCATCCGCGAAGTTGCAGTACAACCACGAACGTCTCGAGGGAGACCTCGAAGTGCGGCTGCCGGACTCACGCCTCGCGCGCATCTCGGGAAACGTGCTGGTGCATCCGGAACACAACGAGCTTCACATCTCGGCGCTCCGCATCGAGCTTGCGAACGAACGCTGGGTCCTGAGCGCGAATGCCGGCTCGCCGATCGTGTCGTGGAGCGAGTCGAAGCTGAGCGCCAGCGACCTCGTCTTCGATACGGGCACCGGCGCGCCTGGGCGAATCGCCATCACAGGCGAGCTTGGACGAGCGGCGGCAGCAGGCAGCGTCGTCATCAAGATTGAGGACGTTCCACTCCAGGATCTGCGTCCAATCGTGCCCGCCATCGCCGGATACACCGGGCGTCTCAACGCCACCGTCACGATTGACGGCACCTTGTCGCATCCAGGCGTGGCCGCGGAGGGCCGGATCGACGCAGGCGCAATCCGAGGCTTCTCCTTCGAATCGCTGCACGGCACCGGCCGCTGGACAGGCGACGCGATCGCTGGAGACCTGCGGCTCGATCAGAGTCCCGGTGTCTGGCTGACGGCCAATGGTTCGGTGCCGCTCGATGTGTTTTCGACAACCGCCTCGTCGAAGGAGATCAACCTCTCCGTGCGATCGAGCACGATACAGCTCGCACTGCTCGAAGGGCTCACACCCGCGGTGCGAAACATGGTCGGCACCGCTCAACTCAACATGACCGTCAACGGACAAGCGAACGATCCCAGGTTC
>JBPYFA010000526.1:0-9186 GCA_051986585.1 Vicinamibacterales bacterium
GCGAGAACCTCTGTCGGGCACCGGCACCAGCCGGCGGCACGAAGGAGGATTCATGCCTCGCGGAGACAAGCGTCACTACACCAACAAGCAGGGACGACAGGCGGAGCACATCGAACAGGGCTACGAAGAACGCGGCGTGCCGGAATCGGAAGCGAAGCGACGCGCCTGGGCAACCGTGAACAAGGTTCATCACGGTGGCGAACGGCCTGGCGGCGGCGGCTACGGCCGTCCCGAAAATCACGAACCGATGCGCAAGGGTGGGCGGAAAGGCGGCCGCAATTCACACAGCGGCTGACGCAGTCACCGAGCCAATACGGTCGATGGCCGTCGTCGCGATCCAAACGACGATCGCGAGCGCTGCGGCGAGCGACCAGAACAGGCTTCTCGACCAGGCGTAGATAGGATACGGGTTGGCAGTGCTGACATAACCTGGCTCGCCGACGCCAGCGTGGGACTGCGCGGCAGCACGCTGCTCCGGCGACCAGCGATGGCCGGTCCGCGACACATACGAAGGAGTGTCGAGCACCGGCGCATAGTATTTTTCGAGAATCAGGTTCTCGAGCCACGCATGGGCGGCGTCGTTGCCCGCAAGCAGCTCGTTGCGCCGCTGCACGTGCGTGACGCCTTCGGTCATATATTGATCCTCCCGCGATACTCGCTGCAGCACCAGCGGCAACGGATGCACTCGCCACTCCTCCCGCTTGGCCTCGGCGATCTCGAGCAGGTGCGTTTTTGAGTATCGCGACTTGAATGTCCCGGCATCGTCGTCGTGGACGTCATAGCCGAGGTGGACGATATGAAAGAAGACGGCGAGCGCGAGGATGGTGATCGCGCACAGCCGGCCGATTCTCGACAGCGATCCGGGATGCAAGCGGCCCTGGAATCTCAAGGGCGGATCGGCGCCCAGGCTGAACAGCAACCCGCAACCGATGGCGACACCGTTCAGCAGAATGTCGGCGATTTCCCCGACGCGGTTCGGGATGAACCATTGCAGCCACTCGTCCGCCGTTCCCACCAGCAGCCCGGCAAGAAACGGCAGCACCACAATTGCCGCATCTTCGAGTGGACGCCACGCGCGATAGAACAAGAAGGCGATCACGCCGTACTCGACGAAGTGAAAACGCTGCACAACGTCGACATCTGGGTTCCCGGTCGCGTCGGCTACTGCGTACCAGACCGCGAGGGCGATTGCGGACGCGAGCGCCGCGTATCGCGGAATCCGATGCTCGCGAATCCGCCGCAGGGCAGCAACAATCGCGACGAGAGCCAGCAACGCAATCGCGCCACCAACAATGCGAACGAAATGTCCTGGAAACGTCGAACGGATCCAGCTGCGGACAAACCCGATGAATGGCGCGGAGAGGACGAGCGCCGTTGAAACGGCGATCGCGACGATAAAGGGGGCAGGACGAAGGCGGCGCGGCGAAGCCATGCGATAGGATGAGCATTATGCGCTTATTCTTCCGCCTCGTCGCGGCCACGCTCCTGGCGATCGCGGGTGCGTCAATCGCCGGCCATGTGGCCGCCGCGCAGGCCCGGACGGACGGCCCACGGATCGAGATTGCGTTTTCCAGGGACGCGCGCGCCGAACCGGTGACCGGCATGGTGTATGTGGCCATCAGCCGCGACAACCGTCGTACGCCGATTGAACAGACGTCGCCGACCGGCGTCCCGCTCTTCTCACACTTCGTCGAGGGACTCCAACCCGATTCATCCGCCGTGATCACCATTGACGATCGCGGGCATCCGATTCGCAGCCTGCGCGACTTACCAGCGGGCGAATACTGGATGCAGCCGTTCGTGAACGTGTACACGCGATTCCCGCGCGCCGACGGGCATACGGTGTGGCTGCACAACGATCAGTGGGAAGGACAGGACTGGAAGAAGTCGCCGGGAAACCTGGTCGGCGAGCCGGTGAAGGTTTCGTTCGACCCCAAATCGACCGCTCCCATACGCCTCGTCGCGACGCAAGCCATTCCGCCGATTCAGCTGCCGGCCGACACCGCGATGGTGAAACGGATCAAATTTCAGAGCACCATCCTGAGCAAGTGGTGGGGCCAGCCGATCTATCTTGGCGCGACCGTCCTGCTGCCAAAGGGCTACGACACCCATCCCGACGTTCGCTATCCGGTCAACTACATGCAGGATCATTTCTCGCTCGGTGCGCCTGGCGGGTACGGACGCGGCGGCGACTTCGACCGGGTGTGGATGGCGGACGGGACGCCCCGCTTCCTTTACGTCACGCTCCAGCATCCGTCCCCGTACTACGACGACTCGTATGGCGTGGACTCGCAGAACAACGGCCCGTACGGCGAGGCGATCATGAAGGAGCTCATTCCGGCCGTCGAGCAGAAGTTTCGCGCGATTCGAGAGCCGTGGGCACGCGTGCTGTCGGGCGGATCGACCGGCGGCTGGATCGCGGTGGCGCATCAGGTTCTCTATCCGGACTTCTACGGCGGATCGTTTGCGAGCTGCCCCGATTCGGTCGACTTCAACTATCACCAGATCGTCAACATCTACAACGACTCAAACGCGTATTTCATCGACAAGGGGTGGATGAAGATCGATCGGCCGAGCGAGCGGCGGCCTGACGGCAACGTCGAAGTGATGATGAAGGACGAAAACTGGTACGAGCTGGTCGTCGGGGACAAATCGCGATCTGGAGGTCAATGGGACATCTGGGAGGCGACCTATTCACCGGTGGGAGCTGACGGATATCCGAAACGGCTGTGGAACAAGGAAACCGGCGAGATCGACAAATCCGTCGCGGCTCAATGGAAGAAATACGACATGGCGGACACTCTCCGCACCTACTGGCCGGCGCTCGGTCCGAAGATCGGCGCCAAGCTGCACATCTACATTGGCGACATGGATTCCTACTACCTGAACAATGCGGTGGAGAAACTGAACGAGTTTTTGTCGAAGGCCGACGATCCCAAGTTTACGGGCGAGGTCGTGTTCCAACGACGCGCGCCCCACTGTTGGGGACCGCGTGGGGCCGATCTGCTGCAGAAGCTCGAAGCGCAGGTGGAAAAGGGCGCGCCTGCGGGAACGGTGAGGTCGTGGAAGTACTGACTTTGGAGGTGCGCCGTACGCGCCTTTCGGAACAACGTTCGCAAGTCCTCAGCGAAGGTCGGCTCCTCGAGACTGGAAACTGGCGACTGGCGACTGGAAACTATTAGATAAACCTCGTCACCGTAACGTCGAGCACGCGGGAACGGCGCGCACCGCGATGCCATTGGACGAGGATCGGGCTCTGATACGTGCCCTCGATGATTTTGCCCTGACCACTCTGATCGCGATCGGACACGAGCAGGCTGACTGATCGCTTCATTCTCAGAAACCGCGACGCCGGCATCGCAATGGCGCGGGACAGCACGTTCTCCACGCGCGACTGTCCGAGTCCGAGCGCATCCACCAGACGATTGAATACGCGAACGAGATCGTACTTCGCATAGTCGAGGGTCCTTGCCGGAATCGCGCGCGGATTGCCGAGCATGTGACCCGCCTTCTCCGCCATGAAGCGCAGTGGGTCGCGGAGAACCTCCGAGAGATCGTGACGCATGAGCAGCGTCTCGTACTCATTCACCGTCAGGCCAGCATGGCGCTCACCGGGTGCCAGCGACAGGCGAACGCGGCCCTTCGCCACGCCATTGGCACGGACGAGATCCGCAACCTGCCGGTAGACGCCAAGCTGAGGATCTTTCAGGTTCACCGATTCAACGCTGTGACCGGATACCGGCACGACGATTCTCGTTGTCGCCACGGTTTCTTCGGTGGAGTAGCCGATGACGCTCGTCCGCCGGGTGCGGGGCCTGCCGGCATGGACGCCATCGAGATCGATGAACGACATCGGGTCGCCCGGCCGGTTCAAGTACGACACGCACGTCCGCAGTGCGCCGGCCATGAAGGCGAGATGCGAGTCAGCGTTCAGCGGCTCGATCGGCCGTTGTGCAGCGGAAAGTTCCGTCCGTCGCTCGATTTTGTCGTGCTCGTATCCTGCCCCCTCCGGGAACATCGTCCGGAAGACGTCGATGTACGGCATCACGCCGTCGGGTCCCTGATTCAGTCGGGACGCGACGCTGCGATCGAGATAACCAGCAGTCGTGTGGAACGAGCAGCAAAGCGCGCGAGGGTAAGCCGAGAGGGCATCGCCGTAACGCGAGGAAACCTCGGCCCGCACGTCGATTACATCGACGCGGGCTCGAGGGGTCAGCTCGAGCGGGAATTCTAACGGGGACGCGGACATGAAAAACGGCGCCATGGCGCCGGACTACGAACTGCCGCCTCTTGCACGCTCGCGGCCGCCCTTAAGCATAACACACGAACGGCTTTAGCCGAATTTTCCCCACAGAAGGGTGCCGCCCACCTTTTCGGCAAAGGTGCCAGCCACCTTTTCGGGAAAAGTGCCAGCCAGCTTTACGGCTTTCGCTTCGCGCTAAAAGTGCCTTCCCCGAGGTCGCCGATGCTGACCTTGCCTTTGATCGAGTCCTTCTCAACGGTGCCGGAATAGACGATGTGGACGGCGTTGCCTTCGATTGAGACGTCGATCGCAAACTCGATGGCGGTGCCCTTGACCGAGCCCGTCAGCGGCGCCTCGCCGAGCTGACCGCTGTAGTGACCGGACAGCTTCTCGCCATCCTGCTTGAACGTCATCGTCGGCGTCCCTGAATTCCCGCCGATTTCGACCTGGAACGCCCAGGTGCCGCTGACGTCGGTGCGCGAGTCCCCGGCCTGGACTCCGGTCGCTGCCGTTTTCGATGATCGTTTGGCCAACCACTGACCCTGGCCGCGCCCACCGAAATCCATCGAGCCCTTCATCGTGTCGCCGTCGGCGGTCCCCTTCATCGTGATGTCAATCGGACCATTCTGCGTCCGCACGCTGAACCAGATTGTCACCGCGGTGTCCTTGACGGTCGCCTCGACGCTTTGAGCTCCCTGCGGGCTTGAAAAGGTCCCGACGATTTGATCGCCGTCCTTCTTCAGCAGGAGCGGCGCCGACGTCTCCGGCCCCTGCCCCGTCGTGACGGTGACGTCCCAGGCACCGAGGATGTCGGCGTCCTGTGCGACGAGCGGCGACGCTGTGCCGCTGAAGCAAATGAGCGCGCCAAGAACCGTCCGGAGCCACGCAGAACGGTGAGTCATAAATACTCTCGCTTCAAACCCAACCCACAATGTGACGCATCGGTCGTAAGAGCTGTCCGCCTTGGTGGAACCCTCAGGTGCGGCTCGCTACCTGTGGGCTCGCGGCCGCCGCTCGCAGCTTGCCACCCAGGAGCACGCCGGTCACTGCGGCGAGACCCAACGCCGAAGGATACCATCCAGGCTGACCCGGTGTCGGCATCGCTGTCGCCGCGTTGATCGCCAGCACCGCGACAATCGCCGCCATGGCCGCCGCATGCGCGTACGGCGCCGTCGCTCCGATCCGTGCAGCCAGCCAGCCCCCGAAGACCCCGCCGATTCCGTAGAACACGAGATTCAGGTAAAGAAATATCGAGAACGCAGTCGACGTCACCCGGACCTCAGGATTGTCGCGCTGAAGGGCCAACGAGGCCACCAGCATTCCGACAGTGACGGTGGCGGCCATGAAACCCAACCCGACTACGACGGCAACGATGCTGCGAATGATCCGCATCGGACCGGTCAGGCGCCTTCGGCCGCCTGGAGCGCCTCGGGCGTCTCGTGGCCGAACTGGAGCACGTATCCGTTGTTATCGTAGATGGCGAACTCGCGCATGCCGTAGTCGAAGTCGTCAATCGGATAGCACACGCGCGCCTTGTCCTTCACCCGCTCCCACAGCGCATCCACGTCGTCCGGGTTGATGTAGAAGGATCCCGTGAACCGGGGACCATCGAACGGTTCATGTTCGTTTGGCAGCGCGAACATGATCGCGACGTTGTCGCGCCTGAGCGACGCCCACCCCCATTCTTCACTCGAGCCGTCGCACTCGAACCCGAGCACGCTCGTGTAGAACTCGATCGAGCCCTTCAAATCGTTGGTGCGGAGGAGTGGGGTCAGTTCCTGTAGTTTCATGTCAGCACAGCACGCGAATGACGTCGGAACGGGTGATGATGAACGTCTTGTCCGTTTTGAAGTCACGAACGAGCACCGCGGGGTTGGCCGGCGTGATCATCGTCGCCAGCAGTTCGACGGGGGTCGAAATGTCGACGAAGGGAAACGCGGGCTGCATGATGGTTTCGACTGGTTGCGACTTGACCGTCGGATCCAGGAGGAGCTGCGAGTACAAGTGGGTCTCGTTCAGCGACCCAATCAGCCGCTTGTCACTCGTGATCGAAATCTGCGAAAAATCGTGCTCCCCCATCAGCTTGACCGCGACTTCCACCGGCTCGGTCCCTTCAATCGCCAGCAGCTCGCCGGGAACCCCCGACGCGACAAGATCGCGAGCCGTCATGCCAGACTTCTCGAGGAAGCCCTTCTCGCGCATCCACTCGTCGTTGTACATCTTGCCCAGGTAACGCGACCCGTGATCGTGGAAGATCACGACGACGACGTCGTCTTTCGTGAAGTGGTCTTTCAACTGCAGCAGGCCAGCCATCGCAGATCCTGCGGAGTTGCCGGCGAAGATGCCTTCTTCACGCGCGATGCGTCGCGTCATCACCGCCGCATCCTTGTCCGTGACTTTCTCGAAGTGATCGATCACTGAAAAATCGACGTTGGCCGGAAGGAAGTCTTCGCCAATCCCTTCGGTGATGTAGGGATAGATTTCGTTCTTATCGAAGACTCCGGTCTCCTTGTACTTCTTGAAGACCGATCCGTAAGTGTCAATCCCCCAGACCTTGATCTTTGGATTGCGCTCCTTCAGATAACGACCCACTCCGCTGGCGGTACCCCCGGTGCCGACGCCGACGACCAGATGTGTGACCCGGCCGCCAGTCTGCTCCCAGATTTCAGGCCCGGTCTGCTCGTAGTGCGCGGCAGTGTTCGACAGATTGTCGTACTGATTGGCCTTCCACGAGTTGGGGACTTCCTTGTCCAAGCGCGACGACACCGAGTAGTACGAGCGGGGATCTTCGGGGTCGACGTTGGTCGGGCAGACGATCACTTCGGCGCCGAAGGCCTTGAGCGCATCGATCTTCTCTTTGGACTGCTTGTCGGTGGTCGTGAAGATGCATCTGTACCCTTTGACGACTGCAGCAATGGCCAGGCCCATGCCGGTGTTCCCGGACGTGCCCTCGATGATCGTGCCACCGGGTTTGAGCAGTCCCTTCTTTTCAGCGTCCTCGATCATGCGAACGGCCATGCGATCCTTGATCGAGTTGCCGGGATTGAAGGTTTCAAGCTTGGCGAGGACCGTGGCGGCGACCACGCCACGGGTGATGCTGTTGATACGGACCATCGGCGTGTCGCCGATGGCATCGAGAATCGTGTCGCAGATTGGTTTCAACGGCGCCTCGCTCTCAATTATACGAGCGGGAGGCGCGTGACCAGGCGAACGAACCATCGCGATTAGCGGCCGTAACGCACCGCGGCGCGTTCCCGGGCACGCGCGGCGACTTCTTCTCGATCCCGAGGCGGAGCCGTCGTCACGAGCGATGCGATCAGCTTTCGCGCCGCGTCGGTGACCTCATCGACGGCTGCGTTGAACGCCTCCTCGTTGATCTTCGACGGCTTCGTATATCCGCTGACCTTGCGGACGAACTGCAGCGCCGACGCGCGCACCTCGTCGTCGGTGGCCGGCGGCGCGAAATTGAATAAGGGCTTGATGTTTCGGCACATTGTAAAGATCGGTTTTTGGTTTTTGGTTATCGGTTTTTGGTTATCGGTTTTTGGTTCTTGGTTCTTGGTTTGTCGTTCTTGGTTCTTGGTTCTTGGTTCTTGGTTGTCTTCTACCTCTTACATATCCTTTTTTGCGATATAAGTTTTTCGCGCTCGCGCAATCAGCTCGGGCTTCTTGAGCTTGACCTCGAGTTTGTGTGTCTTTCCATCGAGATTCTGAGGGGTGAACCCGAGCGCGTACTGACGATGCAGTTCGTCGGCGATTCGCCTGAATGTCGATGCGAGATTGTTGGCCGACGTAAGTTCGAAGTAGCCGCCGCCGGTGGCCGCCGCGATCTTCGGCAAGCCGGCATCCACCTTCGCCTCCTCGGCCGGCGGCCTGAAGATCCCGCCGCCGAAGCCGCCGATTCCGCCGCCGCCCGTCGGCCCACGGCCGCGGCCGCCGCCATAGAACTGACGGCCCGCGAGACCCACGGCAAAAATCATGACGTCTTCCTGTTCGGCGTTCTTCTCGACGTCGTGGTAGCTGATGTTGTTGCTGCCCATCGGGTGATCGACTCCGTCGGTGAATACGAGCACGACCCGGCGGCCTTCCTGGTGCAAGAGCGATGTAATCCCGACATTGACGGCGTTCCAGAGCGGCGTCGGCCCCGCCTCCTGAAGTTCGGTTCGCAGGATCTCGAGCAGATCGTGCTGGCTGCTGGTGAATTCACGTGGATCGACCTGGATGCGATTGGCAAAGCTGCCGATCCGGGCCTTGTCAGCAGGTAGCAATTGCCCGACGAACTGTTCGGCCGCCGAGCGCACCAGGCCGAAGTTGCCCACCATGCTTCCGCTGCGATCGAGCATCATCACCAGCGTGATCGGCTGAATGCCGTTCTCGAAGACGGTAATCGTCTGCTTCTTGCCGTTGTCGTAGATGTCGAAGTCGTCCTGCGTGAGATTGGGAACCAGGCGTCCCTCGGCATCCGACACGGTCACGTACACCGCGACCGTCTTCGAGCCGCTCTTGAAAACCTGCCCGCCTTGTTCTTGCCGTGGCTCGGCTGCCGCAATGAGGGTGGCGATAGAGCTGAGGGCAAGCGCGGCAATTCCGATACGCATGGGTTCCTCGGGGGACTTCTCAATAGTAGCGCGTTCTATTCAGACGCTAGAGTGGGCGATTACGGCTTCGGTGACGTGAATCCAGCTGGCTGAGCTCTATCTACCCGTGACCGTGGAGTCGTCGTGCTTCGGCGAGACCCGGGTCGCTGGCGATACGGGCCTGCGACAAATTCGCCACACGCGATTGATTACACTTTCGGCGAGTTGAACCAATGCACGTCCCGCTAGCTGCGGTGCGTCGGGCGCTCTCGATCGTCTTGCTGAATGGCTGCTCGCGGCGAGCCCTGAAGGTGTGAACGATCAGCGAACGATGAACGGCACTGACACGGGCACGCCGCTGGCGGC
>JBPYFA010000527.1:0-9640 GCA_051986585.1 Vicinamibacterales bacterium
GCGCCGGCGGTTCCTGTCGAACGTCACGGCGAAGATGTTCGGCTTCAAGGAATATCCGTACTTCAACGCGCCGCCTGAAGCGCAGGCAGTGCCGAAGGTCGACTTCCGCAAGTAGAACTCCTACGAAAACGGCGGGATTTCGCAGTGTTCCGACCGGCTGCGACGTCCCGCCGCTCGCACGACCTGTTATAGAATTTCCGTCTCATCGCTGCCCTTCTTCACAGGTCCCTCCAAGGAGCGTCGTGTGATTCGTGGAATTCTCCGGGTGCGGCCGCTGGCGTGGGCGCTCGGCGCGGTGTTCGTCGCGCTCGCCGGCCACGGGCTGTTCGCGCAGGCGCCGCAGCAGGCGCCTGAACTTCCCCCTCCGATCAACAAGACCGACGATCCGATCCTCGCGCCGTTCGTGTGGCGCTCGATCGGCCCGGCGAACATGGGCGGCCGCGTCGACGACATCGCCGTCGTTGACGGCGACCCCAGCACGTTCTACATCGGCTTTGCGACCGGCGGAATCTGGAAGACGACGAACAACGGAACCACATGGACGCCGATCTTCGACACCTATCAGGTATCTTCGATAGGCGACATCGCGATCGCTCCGTCAAACGCCGACATCATCTACGTCGGGACCGGCGAACCGAATAACCGCCAGAGCTCGTCGTTCGGCGCCGGCGTCTACAAGTCGATCGACGGCGGCAAGACGTTCCAGGAATCCGGCCTCAAGGAAACACAGAGCATCGGCCGCATTGTCGTGCACCCGAAGGACCCCAACATCGCGTATGTGGCGGTCGTCGGACATCTGTTCGGGCCGAACAAAGAACGTGGGCTTTACAAGACGACTGACGGCGGCAAAACCTGGACGAATACCAAGTTCATCGACGAGGACACGGGCTTCACTGACGTGGTGATGGATCCGAGCAACCCGAATGTGCTCATTGCGGCGTCGTATCAGCGCCGCCGCACGCCCTGGGGATTCAACGGTGGTGGTCCAGGAAGTGGACTCTGGAAGACAACGGACGGCGGGAAGAACTGGACAAAACTGACCAACGGCCTGCCGGACAATCCGATCATCGGCCGGATTGGCCTCGATATCGCCCGCTCGAAACCGTCGACCATTTACGCGTCGATCGAGGTCGGACCGAGCGGCGGCACCGGTGCCGGCGTGAACGACGATGGAACGCTGGTGCCGCCCGGGCAGCGTGGGGGCGGCGGAGGATTTGGCGGCGGCCGCGGTCCAGCTCCCCCTCCGGATCCGAAGAAGAGCGGCGTCTGGCGCTCGGACGATAGCGGCAAAACCTGGCACTTCCTCTCGAATCAAGGGGACCGCTGGATGTACTACAGCCAGATCCGGATCGACCCGACCAATCCGGAAATTGCCTATCAGGGCGGAGCGCCGTTCTTCAAGACGACCGACGGCGGCAAGACGTGGAATACCGTGCAGGGCATCCCGCACAGCGATCACCACGCCATCTGGATTGACCCGAAGGACGGCAAACACCTGCTGATCGGGAACGACGGCGGGATCGACGTGAGCTACGACCGAGGCGAGACCTGGGAGTACGTGAACACGGTGCCGGTCGGACAGTTCTACGCAGTGAGTGCGGACTTGCGGAAGCCGTATTACATCTGCGGCGGCCTGCAGGACAACGGCAGCTGGTGCGGGCCAAGCGCGACGCGCAGCGCCAATGGCATCCTGAATTCCGATTGGTTCCGGGTCGGCGGCGGCGACGGCTTCTACACGGCCAACGATCAATCCGACTGGACCATCCTGTACTCGGAATCGCAGGACGGCGCCACGAGCCGAGTCGATCTGCGGTCCGGTCGAAGCAACAGCATTCGTCCGCGTGGTCCGGGTCAGGGCCGCGGCGGCGCACCGGCTGGCGAAACGCCTGAACCCGCGGCGCAGGCGGCCGCACAATTCGGTTTCGGCGCCAACCTGAATCCGAACGTGCTGCCCACGCCGCCCGAGGGCACCTATTACCGCTTCTACTGGAACACACCGTTCATCCTCTCGCCGCACAACCCGCGTACGATGTATCTCGGCGGCGATCGACTGTTCCGCTCCTACGACCGGGGCGATACGTGGATGGCATCGCCCGACTTGACCAAGAACATCGGCCGGAACGATCGACCGATCCTCGGTGTCGCCGGCACGGCGCCGATGGCATCGAAACACGACGGCGCCGCGTCGTTCAGCAACATCGTCACCATCGGAGAGTCACCGCTGATCCCGGGCATCGTCTGGGTCGGCACCAACGACGGCAACCTTCAGGTGAGCCGCGACGGCGGCAACACGTGGAAGAACGTCGTCGACAAAGTCACTGGTGTTCCGAAGGAAACTCACGTGTCGCGCGTCGAGCCCTCGCATTACGACGGCGGCACGTGTTACGTCACCTTCGATGGCCACCGCACCGACGACCTGAAGCCTTACGTGTTCAAGACGACCGACTTCGGCGAGACCTGGACCTCGATCTCGAACAATTTGCCGGCCGGCAACGTGAACGTGATTCGTGAGGATCCGAAGAACAGGAACCTGCTGTATCTCGGAACCGAATACGGATTCTACGTGTCGCTCAATGGCGGCAAAGAGTGGAAGCGCTTCATGAACGGCCTGCCGACGGTGCGCATCGACGACATCCTGGTGCATCCGCGAGACAACGACCTCATCCTCGGCACGCACGGCCGCAGCATCTACATCATGGACGACATCACCGCGCTCCAGCAGATGACCGAGGCCGCGACCGCCAACACCGACGCCGTGCTGTTCGACATCCGCCCGGCGACCGCGTGGGTCACCGACATTCAGAAGTCGATCCTGGTTGAAGGCGCGAAGTTCTTTCGCGGTCAGAATCCGGCACAGGGATCAGCCATCAGCTATTGGTTGAAGAGCACGGCGAACGATGACGTGAGGGTCACGATCAGCGACGTCACGGGACGTGAGATTCGATCCCTCGTCGGCACGAGAAACGCCGGCCTCAACCGCGTGCAGTGGGACCTCCGCGCCGGAACGACCGGCGGACGTGGGCGAGGACAAGGCGGCGCGGCGGCGCAAGCGACACCGCCGGCCGAAGCACCCGCCGCACAGGGAACGCAGCCCGCCGCTCAACCGTCTGCTGGTCGTGGACGCGGCGCGGCGGCCGCGCCAACGGGAGCCGCAGCGCCCGCACAAGCGGGCGGCGGGGGCGGCGGTCGCGGCCGCGGCGGTTTTCAGGGCCCGCCGGTGGCGCCTGGTTCTTACCTCGTCAAGTTGATGATTGGGGATAAGGAGATCGGACGAAAAACGATCGTCGTCGACGCAGATTCAACGTTCTTGCAGTAGGCAACCGTCCGTGGCGCGGCGCTGAAGCGCCGCGCTACGGGTGTCTGCGATCACTTTTGAACGTTGACCGTCGCATCGAGCTTGATGACCTGACCAGAGACCGGATCCGTCACCGACGTCGATTGTCCTGTCTGGCCGTCCCTGAGCACGATGGTGAACGTCGAGTTGAAATTTCGGAAGGCTGGCGCGCCGGTGGACGCCATACTCGATCTGACGGCCGAGTCTGACTGGTCCGGGTAATAGACCGACGAGTCGGTGATGGTGATGTTCAATCGGTACGCGCCATCCGGTAGAGGGGTCGCTGAGCAATCGATATTCGTACCCACGTCTTTATAGTTGTACGACTGCACGGGTACCCCCACGCCCGCTCCTTCTTTGACCACGGTCGTGGGCACCGGGACTTGCGTGCCGAGCCGAAGACTCGTCCGATCGCCCGTCGTCACCCACAACGTGTGCGGCACGCTGCTCACCTTCTTCTCGCCCTGATAACGTGAAAACACGAGGGATACTTTCAGCGACATCGGTGCCACTGTCGCCGGCTTGTTCTGCGCCGCCGCGGGTTGTGCATCCTGCGCCGCAACTGCGGCGGTCGTCAGCAACACCAACGCGACGGTCACGATCTTGGAAGCGTTCTTCACGGTTTTCTCCTCATTCTGAAGGTGCTACTGGCCGCCGGTCTGATCGGCAGGTCTGAGCGCGAGTTCGGGAACATCTAATGGTTCGGCGATCGGCAGAGTGGCAGACTCCGAGTTGGGGGCCGCCATGCTCTCGCCGTTGGATCCGTCCAACCGGGTGCTCCTGGCCGCGACGGCGAGTCTTCGAATCGCCTCGCTGATCGCAGGATCGATGATGATTTCGGTCTGTTGCCGTGGCTCCGCCGCCCGGCGAATGTGCCGTGCACTCTGCCTCGTGACGGATGCGATTGGCACGATCGGGTGCTGTCGATCGTTGGTATCCGCTTTCAGCACAATGTCCGCATGAGATGGAGTCGAAAACGGCCGCTCAGCCCCCGTCTCAAAGCTGCTGCGAAGCACGACCACCACAATCACTGCGGTCGCAACAGCCGCTACCAGGCCAATCCATTCCCATCGCCTTGTTCGATTCGTCTTCTCTTCGGCAATTCGCACGCGTACCTTCGCCGTGAACTCGGCAGACGGTTCGATCGACAGCAGACGCTCGAGGTCCGCTTCGGCCGCTGCTACCGCGCGCTCGTCGAAATCGTTCAATGGTTCGGTGCGAGACATCGCAGACTCTCCGCCAGCCCTTTGCGGGCCAGATACAACCGCGACTTCACGGTACCCTCAGGAAGATCGAGCAGCTTCGCAATGCTGTTGACGTCCTGCTCCTGAATGGCGCTCAAGACGACGACGACCCGGAGCTTTTCCGGCAGCGCGTCAATCGCGTGCCACAACTGCTCAGCCCGCTCGCGCGACAACGTGACATCCTCGCTCGACGGCGTCGACACCATCTCCCAGGATTGCTCTCGCGCCGTGCGCCGTCGATCCGATCGCCACCGATCGATGGCCAGCCGCCACGTCATTCGAACCAGCCACGCTCGAAATCGATCCCGGTCCTTCAGCTGGCTGAACGAGCGATAGGCCTTGGCGAACGCCTCCTGCGCGACGTCCTCGGCGTCCTGACGATGGCGAAGAACACCGTAGGCCACGCGGAAGGCCAGCGTGGCCGATTCACGAAGGCGGTCCTCGAACTCCCGTTCGAGATCGTCGTCCAGGGTCACAAACGCCCCGGAGTACCCGCCAGCCCACTCATTCATTCAAGCTCCAACAGCTAGACGGCGCCCCCTGGTGCCCGGTTCAGTGAGGTTACCGAAAGGGCTTCTGGCCGCTAAGCCTCGCGTATGCGTCGTTTAGACAGTTGAACTGGTCCGAGCGGCCGACATATTCTGTATGGATGGCCATTAAAGATGCGTTGCTGCCTGAGTTCGATCACGAGATGGGAACCACCCGCCGGGTGCTCGAGCGCGTACCCGCGGCCGCGTTCGCGTGGAAGCCACACGAGAAATCGTACAGCCTCGGCCAGCTCGCCGGCCACGTCGCCCACATCCCGACGTGGGTCGGGCACATTCTCCAGAACAGCGTGTTCGACGTATCGACGGTAGGCGACACCCGGCCACGACTCCCCGAATCACTCCCGACGATGCTCGCCGACTTCGACAAGAACGTGAAAGCCGCGCGCGCCGGAATCGCTGCAACCGGTGACAGCGAAATGCTCGCGCCGTGGACGTTCCAGAATGCCGGCCAGGTGATCTTCACGATGCCGCGCGCCGCCACCTTGCGGTCGTTCGTCCTGAACCATCTGATTCACCACCGCGGGCAGCTCACGGTGTACCTCAGACTGAACAATGTCCCGGTCCCGCCGGTTTACGGTCCGACTGCCGATGAACAATAGAAAAGCCAAGGAGAAGAGTAGAAGGTAAAGATCGGTTAACAGGTCAGAGGCGCAGCGATTTGGGGACGCGTTCCTTACTTTTGCCCTTTACCTTTTTCCTGGTCCCCTTCGTGGTGCTGTGCACGCTCAATTCGGCCGGCTACCGTTACGGCGCTTCCGACCTGGCCTTTTACATTCCCGCAGCGCTGGAACGAATCGATCCCTCGCTTTTCCCGCGTGATACGCCACTGATTGAATCGCAGGCCCGTTTGACGATGATCGACGAGACGATCGCGGGCTTGTCGAGAATCACAGGCCTCTCGCTGCCGCCGCTTTTCGCGACCTTGTACGTCATCACGCTCGGGCTTCTGCTCGCGGGCGCGATGCTGCTCGGCCGGCTGCTGTATCGCTCGACCTGGACAACGATGGCGCTCGCCGCGGCACTGACCCTGCGGCATGCGATCGCGAAATCAGGGACGAATACCCTCGAGGGTTACTTTCACCCCCGGCAACTCGCGTTCAGTCTCGGAGTGCTCGCGCTGGTCGCGCTGATGCATCGCCGCGTGCTCGTGGCCGCGGCACTGGTGTTTGCCGGCGGTCTTCTGCACCCGACGACGGCGCTGTGGTTCTCGATCTGGATCGCCGTCGCGTCGGCGGTGAACGCCCGCCGCTGGCGGATGCCGATGATCATCGCCGTGGTCGCGGCTGCGCTGCTGGGCACGTGGATGCTCACGATCGGACCGCTGGCTGGACGGCTCGTAAGAATGGACGAGGCGTGGATCGCGACGCTCGAAACCAAGGACTATCTCTTTCCCCTCGAATGGCCTCTCTACGCCTGGCTCCTCAACCTCGCGTACGCACCGGTCATTCTCTACATCTATCGACGACGATCAGCTGCCGGGCTTCTGGTACCGGGTGAGCGCGGGCTGGTGTGTGGATGTCTCGCCCTCATCGGGGTCTTTGCGCTCGCCCTGCCGCTGAACGCGGCACGACTGGCGCTGGTCATACAACTCCAGGTCCCGCGAATCTTCTGGATGCTCGACTTTCTCGCGGTTGCCTATCTGGTTTGGTTGATCGGGGAAGACCGGACCGGATCGATGCGCCGCGCGCGGATGACGTTTGCCGCCATTGCGCTCGCTTCACTGTGTCGCAGCGCCTATATCAAGTTCATCCGATTCCCTGATCGACCGGTAGCCGAGATCTCAATTCCGGATAGCGACTGGGGGCGGGTCATGGCCTGGGCGCGTACGACGCCTCGCGACAGCGGCTGGCTCGCGCATCCAGGGCATGCCGTTCTCTACGGAACGAGCCTGCGAGTGGCCGCGGAACGCGATGTGTTCGTGGAAGGGATCAAGGACGCGGCGATCGGGATGTACGATCGTGATGTTGCGATGCGGACGCGCGACCGACTGGCGGAACTGCAGGATTTCGACACGCTCACGCCCGAGCGCGCGCGAGCGCTGGCCGCGAAATACCATCTCGACTATCTCGTCACGACGCAGCCGATCGATCTTCCGGTTGCCTACTCCAGCGGATCTCTCCGGGTCTATCGCCTTCGATGAACGAATACGTGCCAAAGCGTGGCCTGACCAATGGCCATCTGATGACGGTCTACTGCTGGGGGAAACCACGGGCGTTTCCAGCATTGCCGCCGCCGAGCGATCGGCACTTCGACGTGAACCCGCAGACGCGTGTCCTGGCGCATTGCCACTGGCAGCCGAACGCCGCCGCGCATCCCGCGCTTCTGGCGCTGCACGGTCTCGAAGGATCGAGTTCCGCGCACTACATGCGCGGTATGGCCGCCAAGGCGTTCGCACGCGGGTTCAATGTCATTCTGCTCAATCAGCGGAACTGCGGCGGCACCGAGGCGCTGTCGGAAGGCCTGTACCATTCAGGGCTCACCGCCGACGCCGCGCACGTGATCGCTGAAATCGCCCGCGACGGGATCGATCGGGTGGTCGTGGCCGGCTATTCTCTGGGTGGCAATCTCGCGCTGAAGCTCGCCGGCGATTACGCCGACGCGCCACCGCGGTCATTGAAGGGCGTGTGCGCCATCTCACCGGTGATCGAGCTGGCCGAATGCGTGCGAGCGCTCGAGCGCCGGCAGAACATCATCTACCAGTGGAACTTCGTGAGAGGGCTCAAGGCGAGGATGCGCCGCAAGGCGGCCGCGCATCCACGGCGGTATCCGCTGGAAAGACTGGCGCGGGTTCGGACCGTTCGGGACTTCGACGAGTATTTCACCGCGCCACATTTCTCGTTCGACGGAGCGGACGATTATTATTTCCGCGCCAGCGCGATGCGTGTCGTGGATCGGATTCGCGTGCCGGCGCTCGTCATCACCGCCGAGGACGATCCGTTCGTGCCAGCTGAGATCTTCCGCGACCCTCGCCTTCGCGGGAATTCGAACGTCAACGTGATTGTCACCAGGCACGGTGGCCACTGCGGCTTCGTCGCCGACGCGGCTGACGGCAACGACGGCTATTGGGCGGAAACCCAGATCGTGGATTTCGCCGAGCAGGTCACAGCCGCGGTGGCACAGCCACTACACCGCTGACGGGCCCCTTCGATCAGCTTGCGATCTCGAGGGCCGAGATCAGCCGGCGCGCGAAATCGGGCCCCAGCCCCTGTTCCTCGTGTTTGAAATAGACGAACACGTCTGACACGTCAAGGCGGCGAATCGTTTGCGCCCAGCGATCGATGTCCGCCTGTTGATATCCCTCGTCGCGCAGCCGCAGGTACCCGTAGTCGGCCGTCATCTCGACCGGCGTATGAAGCTTTTCGCTATCGGCGATGCAGAGCGCAATGTTGCGCGCGCGAAGCGCGTCGAACACCTCGGCGTCGAGCCACGACACGTGTCGAAATTCGAAGGCGGCGCGCGTGCCTTCCGGCAGCAGATCGAGAAACGCGCGCAGAATCGCCGCATCCTTTTTGAATGTCGGCGGCAACTGAAACAGCAAGGTCGCCAGCTTGGGTCCCAACGTCCTGGCCGTCCGACAAAAGGTTTGCAGCAGATCCTCGCACCGCTGAAGCTTCGAATCGTGTGTGATACGACGTGGCGCTTTCAGCGTGAACGTGAATCCGTCGGGGGTACCGGCCGCCCATCCTGCAAGGAGTTTCTCGGTTGGGATGCGATAGAAGGTGTAATTGATCTCGACTGTCCGAAACCGCTCGGAATAGTAGGACAGCATTTTCGCGGCGCTCAGTTTCTCCGGATAGAAACTGCCTCGCCACTCAGGGTAGTTGTAGCCGGAGGTGCCGATCAGGATGGGCATGTTTTTGTTGGGTGCCAAGGGTGCCTGGAGTGCCATGAGTGCCTGGGGTGCCATGAGTGCCAGGGGTGCCATGAGTGCCAGGCGTGCCATGAGTGCCATGAGTGCCGTGAGTGCCACGGGTGCCGTGAGTGCCGCGAGTGCCACGGGTGCCGTGAGTGCCACGGGTGCCGTGAGTGCAGGCGTCACAGGCGCGCACTCGTGACAACCCTCGCGCCCCGTGGCACCACCCCTAGCACCCCTGGCACCCTCGGCACCCTAGCACCCCTGGCACCCTCGGCACCCTGGCACCCTCAGCACCCCTGGCACCCTCGGCACCCTCGGCACCCCTGGCACCCTTGGCACCTTTGGCACCCTTGGCACCCCGAGTCTATACCGGGTTCGCTCATGGGATTACCGGTCCCAGTAGCGAACAGCGTGACCGCCACGGCGTCGGATGCGATCGGAGGTGTAAGAGTAGCCTCCTCAACACTTAGCAGATTTCGATCAGCATGGCAGAGAGTTGGCTAGATGCGACGACATGCTCAACGACCTCCGATACGCTGTCCGGGGAGTTCTGAAGTCACCCGGCTTCGCGGTGGTCTTGATCCTGACGCTGGCGCTGGGGATTGGCGCGAACACGGCGGTGCTCACCGTAGCGCGCGCGGTTTTTGTGAACCCGCTG
>JBPYFA010000528.1:0-3111 GCA_051986585.1 Vicinamibacterales bacterium
ACCGGGGGTCGCTCACGTCCCGGCTGCGAGCATCAGGTCGTCGTCAAATTCGGCACGCCATGCGCCCGTGCTTTGCACCAGCGATGCGCGCCCGACATTCACCGCGCCGATCGTCGTGCAAAGCGCGCGAGATCGAGCCGGCAATTGCGACCGCATTTCTGCGTGAAAGGGAGTGCCGGATGCCGCTCATCAAAGCTCGAACGCGCGGGAAACAAATCCTGCGACACATCGTGCGACTCGACCGCGAGAACACCGAGACATTGCACGCGTACGCGGCGTTTCTCGGCGAGTCGCCGGACTACGTCCTGAATCAGGTGATCGACACCGTGCTCGCCAAGGACAAGGAGTTCGTCCAGTGGCGAGCCGAACACAGCCACTCGCACATGCCACATGCGGGTAGCCGGATGCGGCGTAGTCGCGGCGCGGCTGGTCACACAACGACTACGTCACAGGCCGCTGCGAGCGCCCCTGCCGAGTCGGTCCGGATCAGCTGATCGGATTAGCAAGAGGAAGGCGACCATGCTCCGCACGGTGGTCGAAGCAAGAGCGCTCGTCGCGATGATGGTCGCGGCATGCGTGGGGACGTGGGGATTGCGGCAATATCCGGTCGACCACGAGAACCTGTTTCTCGCGCTGATCGCCGCCAAAGATCCCGGGATCTTCCATGTCCTCACGTATGGCTACGCGACGATGTGGTTCTCGACGCCGTTTTTCGCCGCGTCGATCGTCTTGTCGATGGTCGCCATCGTCGCGTACCGACATGCGCCAAGCGTGAGGACTCGTGCGCTACCGCCGTACCCAAGTCCCGAACGGCGGGAGAACCCTTCCGTCGTGCTTGGCGAGACGCATTTCCTCACGACGCCTGGACGGACGCACGCACCTGGCTGGCTCACGATTCCACAGCGCGGCCTCTACACGGGCGTAGCCATTCTCGGGGCCGTTGGCACCGGAAAGACGTCTGCGTGCATGTATCCGTACGTCGACCAGCTCCTTCGATGGCGCGCTCAGGACTCCACGCGGAAAATCGGCGGTCTGGTAATGGAGGTCAAAGGCGATTTCTGTCATCAGGTCCGTGCCATCCTCGCGCGTGCCGGCCGTGAAGATGACTACCTCGAGATCGGCCTGAACACGGGGTATTGCTACAACCCCTTGCACAACGATCTCGATCCATATGCCGTGGCCTATGCCATCGCCAGTTTGTTCAACAACCTGTTCGGCAAACCCTCAGAGCCCTTCTGGCAACAGGCGTACACCGACCTGCTGAAATTCGTGATCTCGCTGCGTCGCGTCAGCGACGGCTACACGACTCTTGCGGAGGTGTATCGCTACATCATCAGCGAAGGGGAAATTGACAAGAACATTCGGGCGCTGAAGACGCAGTTCAAAGAACCGCCCGACGTGATCGCGATCTCACGAACCGCTTACGAGTACGAGCTTCGCGACGCGCCGTGGACGCTGTGGGCGTTGCTCGACGACAGCACGATCGCGCATCCCTACGATGCCGCACTCGAAACGCACCTTGTCGACCACGGCATTGACTTCAACGTACGCACAGGTTCGGCGGCGCTGTCCGCAGACCGCCGTCATCGGCTTGAGGCCATCGATCGGTGGTTCTATTCAACCTGGACGCCGCTGGATCGAAAGGTTAAAGCGAGCATCGTGGAGGGCGTCGTCGTTCTCCTGTCGCTGTTCGATGAGAACCCTGACGTCTATCGCGCGTTCTGTCCGCCTCGCGAGGTGTACGCGAAGAAGCCGGCGAAGGGCGACCCGCGGCCCCTGCCGCCTCTCGACGAACTGCTCGAGTCGGGCCACGTCCTCGGACTGAACTTCCCGGTGGCCATGAATCCCGGATTGGCAAGGGCTCTGGGCGTCCTGCTGAAGCTCGACTTTCAACGGGCGGTCCTTCAGCGGATCCCGAAAATCGCGGCGAACCCAGACAGACCTTGGCGCGACGTGCTGTTCGTGGCCGACGAGTACCACGCATTCGCAACCGTGGGCGAAACGGAGCCGATCGGCGATGAGCGGGCGTTTGCGATGTCACGTCAGGCGCGCCTGATCCCGATCGTCGCCACCCACAGCGTCAGTTCCCTTCGATCTGCTCTGCCAGGCGATGAGACCTGGCGCACGTTGCTCCAGTGTTTCCGGACGAAGATCTTCCTGGCCACGAGCGACGAATTCACCGCGCAGTTCGCCGCGGACTTGTGCGGTCGCAGCGACCGCCTGAAGACGCGCTACACGATCGCCGAGCAAGGTCAGGGCGCGCACGTGTCTCTGCTGACCGGCCGAGCGACGGCATCGAGTCAAACGATTACGGCCAGCAAGTTCTACAGCATGGAGCCGGACTACGTGTTTCGGTCCCGTGTCTTCATGGAGCTTGGGAACGCGCAGGCGGTCGTGTTGCCGTATGACGGTCTCAACCCACTGCCACCTCAGTACTGCTACCTCAAGCCGCATTACCTCGACGTGCAAACCAGCTACTTCGACCACGTCGCGCGAGGCATGTTATGAGCAGCTTGGATCGCATCCTGCCTTTCCTGCGACCGATCGAGGATCTGCTTCGGGATCCGGCGATCACCGAACTGATGGTGAACGACGGCGGGCGTCGAGTGTTCGTGGAGCGGAATGGCGGCCTCGAACTCCTGGCCGACAGAACCCTCGAAGGGCGGAATCTCACCGTCGCCATCAAGAACATTGCACGCGCATGCGGCGACGAGATTTCTGAAGCACAACCCATTCTTGATGCACGCCTCGAGGACGGTTCTCGGGTTGCGGCCATGTTTCCGCCGTGCGCCGTCGCGGGACCGGCGTTGACGATTCGGAAATTCGGTCGCCGCTACACGTTGGACGATCTCGTCAAAAACAAGACGCTGTCTCCGGTACTGGCGCAGAGGCTTATCGCCGCAATCAGGGCCGAACAGAACGTCCTGATCTCGGGCGGTACCGGCACCGGAAAGACGACGCTATTGAACGCGCTGGCGGCGCACATTCCCGATGGCAACCGGATTGTCGTCATCGAGGAAACGGCGGAGATTCATCTCGACAAACCGAATCTGCTCAGGTTCGAAGCGCGTCGCGCGCAAATCCCGCTCGGACACGAGACACCGTTGCCGG
>JBPYFA010000529.1:0-2486 GCA_051986585.1 Vicinamibacterales bacterium
AGCTTCACGAGCAGCAAAGGGTACTACTTCGATCTTTGGGCCGGCGTTGTGAGGAGGGGACCCGTGAACCCGTTCATGCATCAACGACTCTCCAGCGACAGACGACGCAGGAACTGGACGCACACGGCTCCCGCATCTTGAACCTGCGCTTCGAAAACAGGTGCCGCGCTGACCGGTGCCGCAACGTAGCGCTGATGCGTCACAAAGCAGCTGACCCCGACCGCGCGTGCTCCAGTTTGAGTCGTAAAAGACCACCACCGACCGCCCTCAAATGGCTGGCCCGTGATACCGGCGAAGGAAAAGTCGGCCCACAACCAGACTCGGTCAGACACTCGGATCTGCCCCTCGGCGACCAGCTGGAGTTGCGCGTTTCGAAGCATCGGAGACTTGCCGAGCACCAGCCGCACCGAGTCTGAGAATTGCTGCACTCGCGGTCGCGTCACCGGTTCTAACAACGGCGGAGACGTGTCTCGGATGTCGACATTGGCAGTGAGCCCGATCGTCTCCTGGCTGTTGTTGACGACGAGCGTTCCGGTCGCCAATCCGCCGGCTACTATCCATCCCGTCGGGTACGCGATCTGTGCGCGCAGGTCGGGAAGTTCGCGGTTGATGATGGTCCAACCGTTCTGATCTGACGCCGCACCTTTCGCTGTGGCTGAATCCGCCGGCGTGCTAAACGCTTCTGGCCAGGCGAGGGGTACTTCTGAATCCGGCGACGGCGAAGACTTCAGGTGAAAACTGAGTTCGATCGTGATCAGAACTGCAACTGGTTCCCCGTTGCGCATCCCTGGGCGGAACAGCCACTGGCGCGCCGCTTTCACCGCGGCCTCGTCAAGACCAAAGGTCCGGTCCAGCGAACGGACGACGCGGACGTCAACAACGGTTCCATCTCTGCCAACGACGCACTCGAGCCCAACGGTGCCTTGAATCTTTTCCCGCATCGCATCGAACGTGTAATTCGGCTTCACCTCGCGAATCGGCGTCGGGCTGGTTACCCCGGCGGTTCCCGCGGGCAACGGGCCTGCGCCGGTGCTGGCAGTTCTGACCAACGTCCGAGGCCGCAGCAGCAGCGTGATCGCACGGCCGTAGTCCGACAGCGCGGCAGTGACATCGCCGCGACGTTCGCGGATGCCGGCCAGCTCGAGGTAGGCGCTCGCTGAGGTGGGATCCAACCGAGTGGCCTCGGTGCAGTCGGACAATGCATCCGCAAGATTCCCGCGCTTGACAAGAACGCGACACCGCCGATAGCGGCTGTCAGCATTCGTGGGTTCCAGCGCCAACGCTTCCGACAGGTCACGAATTGCCCCGTCGATATCGCCTGTCGCCGTCTTGACCTCTCCACGCTCGCTCAGCGTGTGGGCGTTGACGGGCGGAATGTCGAGCGCCGCGTTGCAATCGGCGAGCGCGAGTTCCAGCTCGCCTTGTTCACGATGCGCCTGACATCGTCCGGTCAGCGCGCCAGCGTGCCTCGGAGTGCGGTCGAGGAACGCGGTGAAGTCAGCAATCGCTCCGACACGATCGCCGGCGGTCAACTTCGCCTGGCCGCGATAGTAATACGGCAGGGCGCGCGCCGAATCCAGTTTCAGTGCGGTTGTGAAATCCGCGATCGCACCGACTTGATCCTCGTGCCGTGCCTTCACCTCACCGCGATTGGAGTACGCCAGCGCGTAACTAGGATTCAGCGTGATCGCCTGGCTGTAGTCCGACAACGCCGCGGTGTCATTTTTCTTCTTCGAGTTGGCGTAGCCTCGATTGAGGTAGGCGCGCGCCGACTTCGGGTCGAGCGAAATCGCGGTCGTCAGATCGGCAATCCCACCGTCGACATCGCCGCTATCCGTTTTGGCCAGTCCGCGATTGTCGTAGTAGTTGGCAACGGTTGGATTGATCGCGAGGGCTGCCGAGAAGTCGCCGATTGCGCGATCGAACTGGTGTTTCCTCGCGAAGAGGGTGCCGCGATTGTAAAGCGCCGTCGCGTCCCTCGCGTTCAAGACAATCGCGTGCGAGAAGTCGTCGATCGCCTCGTCGAGCAAGTTCTTGTTCATCTTCGCGAAACCGCGATTGCGAAATGCCTCGGCATACGTCGGATCGAGGCGAATGGCTTCTGAGAACTCGACAATCGCTCCGTCCAGATCGCGATTCCTTGCCTTGGAGAGGCCAGCGGCGTTGTGCTGAGTGGCTTCGGCAGCAGCGACGGTGGGACTCCCCTCCTGATCGAAGCGCGAGGCCGAAAGCGAGCTTGTGGAGGGGACGAATAACAGCAGGCATGCGATCGCTGCCATTCGATTGAGGCGATTCATAGTACCTCCCCGGCTTAGACGAGAAAGGACCGGCCATTTTCGACTCGCTCAGTTCCGGAACGATTGAGCCTCACCCGACGCTGCGGGCCAAGAAGGACAACACAAAGACCAGCGCTGCGAACGTGGCCAGGACACGCCCATCGCCGGGACCGTCGTCTTGTTGCACTGCCCGCCACACGGCGACGGCGC
>JBPYFA010000530.1:0-16653 GCA_051986585.1 Vicinamibacterales bacterium
ACTAGTGTCCTGTCCGCGTGGATCGCGGCATAAGTCCCGGAGCGCGGCGCCCGGATGGCAAGGCGCGACGACCGCGAATACCGGGAGTATTTAAGGGAGGAGCAACGCCGCCAGCCGGGATGCCCCGCCCGGGAATTATGTCGCGAACCACGCGGACAGGACACTAGTTCGGACGACGGCGAAGCAACTGCTCCAACACCCCCCACTCGCTCCCGCGAAGGCCACTCAACGTCGCGTCCATCACGACCGGGTCGGTGCCGTAGCGTTCGAGCACGTCAACCGCGGCCCGCTCACGAGCCGGCGGCGGCAGCATGCCGATCGAGGCGGCGAGCTGCTGGTGCACGGCCCAATCTGAATCGTCGATCCGTTTCAAGACGGCAGCTTGAATCGGGTGTCCTGCGTCACCCAGCCAGCGCTCCGCGATGCGAATGGCAGACACCCGCACGTCCCTCGACGGATCCTGCAGCGCCGCGATCACCGTTTCAGGCTGGATGGCGTCGAGCCCGTCGAGGGTCCAGAGCGCATGCTGTCGCGTTCGCCAGTCAGTCGCTCCTGCTGCCAGCTTCTGCAGTTGCGGAACGACGCCGCGCGCCCCGCGCTCGACGAGCAGCCGCTGCGCGGTATCGCGCTTCCAGCCGTTCGCATCCGACAGCGCCTCGACCAGCTGTGTCGCTGACGCATGGGCGAAGGGATTTGGAGTGTCGCGTCTGGTTGTCTCGTGAACGACTCGATAGATTCGACCGTATCCGGTGGGTTGCTCCAGCTTGCGTGCGATGATCTGATCGCGAAGGTATTCGGTAATCGAGATGCGATGCTCGATGATCCCGCGATACATGTCTGCGATGTAAAGCGTGCCGTCGGGTGCATTCGACAGATACACCGGTCGAAACCGCTCGTCGGTCGATGCCAGGAACTCGCCGCGGTCGTAGGCCTTCTTCGCGCGTAGTCCCGTTCCATCGTCCGAGACAATGATTCGGCTGACCAGGTTCGCCGCCGGTTCGGCGACGAACACGTTGCCGTAGAGCTCGGCCGGCAACCGGTTGCCTCGATAGACGAGTGGTGCGCAGACAGACGTGAACCGGGCGAGCGATCCATCCTCTCGATCGATGCCGAGCTGGTAGGCGCGATTGGTTCCAGGATTCGGCCGGACCGGCCACACGACGTTGAGGTCGGGATTATCGTCAGCGAGCCGTTCGTAGCTCCCACGGGTGCGTGCGAGGCTCGGATTGCGCGCGTAATAGTAAGTCTGCACGAGATCGACGTGCAGCGCCGACTCATTCGTGTTCCGATACGTCCGTCCCGCATCGTCCTGACTGACGCCCCATTCGCCTCGGGACAGTGTCGACTGCACCTCGAAGACACCGTCTTTCAGTCGCAGCTGAATCGTTGACTGTCCGGCGGTATACATCCGGTTGTCGAGACCCCAATAGAAGCCGTTGGCATTGTTCTGCGGGTCGCCGTCGAACCTCCCGTACTGATCGGTGATGCGTTCCCGGGAGTCCACGCGCAAATCGCCATTGATGTCGTGCATCAGCCACACGTTTGGCGGCTCCGCAACGAGCACGCCGCGATCGAGCACCTTTACCGATCGAGCAAGCACGAGGCCGTCAGCGAAGACCGTCCGCTTGTCCATCCGGCCGTCACCGTTGGTATCCTCGAGCACCACCACGCGCCCGATCGGATCGTGCTCGTTCGAGCCGCGGATGTCGGCCATGAAGCCGGGCATTTCGACCACCCACAGCCGTCCTTCGAGATCCCAATCGAAGGCGACGGGTTCCTGGATTAATGGCTCACTCGCGACCAGCTCGAGGTGATAGCCCGGCGGCATGAAGAAGGTCTTTAGCGCCTCCTGTGGCGACAGCGCCGGTGAGTCGGCGGGGACTTTCTGAATCCCGGGCGGCCACGGACGGTTGGCCGGTGAGCTCTGGCCGTCGGGGCCGGCGCTTGCCGCCATCACCACGGCGGCGGCAAGCAAAACATTGCGGAGGAGTGCGCCAATCATGACTGGTGCAGAATAGCCCGCTATGAAGCAAGCTGAAAGCCCGTTCGCGGTTTCGCGACGCGATTTCGTTGTGACCTCATCGTTGGCCCTGATTGGCGCCGCGGCCAAGGGCCGGCCACGAGAGGCGCCAGATGCCGTCATTGATATTCATCAGCACCTTGGATACAGCGGCCGGCCCGACGACGTGCTGCTCGCGCATCAGCGTGCGATGGGCGTTACCACGACGATTCTCCTACCCGCCGGCCGAAACGTCAGCACGCCCTCGACCCACGACGGTGTGTCCAATGGCCTACAGGCGCAATGTCTGGGGAACGAAGCGTGCCGGCAGTTTGCGAAGGCGCATGCGAAGGACTATCGCTTCGCGGCCAACGAAGTGCCAGACGTCGCCGGTGCCATACAGGAAATCGAACGCTATCTGAAGCGCGGAGGGCTGCTGATTGCCGAGCAGAAGTTTGGCGTGGAGTGCGATTCGAGGGAAATGCAGAACATCTATGCGCTGGCGCGGGATCATCGAGTGCCGGTGCTGATGCACTGGCAATTCCAGATGTACAACTACGGCTTCGAGCGATTTGGCAAGATGCTCGAAAAGTATCCGACGGTGAATTTCCTGGGGCACGCGCAGACGTGGTGGGCCAACGTCGACAAGAACAACAGCGACCAGACGGTGATGTATCCCAAGGGCCCGGTGACTCCGGGTGGGTTGACGGACCGCTATCTGGCCGATTACCCGAACATGTTCGGCGATCTCTCAGCGGGTTCAGGGCTCAACGCCCTCACGCGCGACGAGGATTTCGCGCGCGACTTCATCGCACGACATCAGGACAAGCTGATTTACGGCAGCGACTGCAGCGATCACGTGGGCTCCGGCACAGCCTGCCAGGGTGCACAGACGATCGCGACGATCCGCCGGCTGTCGTCCAGCAAGGCGGTTGAGCGGAAGCTGCTGTATGAAAATGCGAAGAAGATGTTTCGGCTGTAGATCTATCAGCAACCTTCACTTGCCCGGCTGAGACGTGTCGACGACTTGAACGTCGAAGAAGCGAAGATCCGAAGAATCGAAGGAGAAGAAAGACAGAAAGATCCGGCTGGCGCCAGTGCGCCAGCCGGACACCAGACGATATGTCCGCCGCCGCCGGCCTACGGCCGGCATTACAGACCGCTCGGGAATCGCAGATACAAGCAGCATTTGATCACGAGCTGTTTGTATCTGTGATTCCCGAGCGGTCTGACGCGCGAAGCGCGTGGCGGCGGACGCGAACTGACAGCTTCGAATCTTCGAATCTTCGTACCTTCGAAGATCAGCCGTCAGCCCGTGCAGCGCGAGGGCGAACAGCGCAGTTTGACACTCACTGTCGCCCGTAGTACCGCGCCACGCACTGATCCATGACCCACGATGTGCGAGCCGCGCTCTCGGCGGTCGACTCGCAGCGGCCATTGCCACGCAGCTCGTCGACGATCGTTTGAATCAGCGGCTGATGGACGTGAGGAGGGTTGCGCACTTCTTCGACGACCTTGGCGCCCCCTCGCGTGACGACGACCGCGGTGTCGCTGAAAACGGGCGTCGTCAGTTCTCCTTCTGATCCGATGAATGTGATCGTGTCTGTCTTCGCGGGTGCATTGAAGTTCCAGATGCCGGTGCCAATCACTTCCTTCCCGAATTCGAAGGCCGCCGCGGTCACGTCCTCGGCCGCATAGGCGCCTGCGGTGTTGATGGCAAACCCGGACACACCGGTGATTGGGGCGATCAGGAAGTCGAGCAAATCGAAGCAATGCGACGCGAGGTCGAAAAAGATGCCGGCGCCGCTGGTCGCGGGATCGACCCGCCAATTCGTCGCGTCGGCGCCGGTCACAAGCGGCGCTGTCACCTGCACCTGAACCGAGGTCAGCTTGCCAATGGCGTGCTGCCGCAGCCGGTCGCGCACAATCAAGAAGCGCGGAAGCGCACGACGATAGTAGGCAACCCATAAGGGCACGCGCGAAGATTGAAACGCGCCAAGCATGCGCTCACATTCGCCGTGATTGAGCGCCATCGGCTTCTCAACAAGACATGGCTTTTGAGCGGCAGCAACGCGGAGTGCCAGCTCACAGTGGGTCGACGGCGGCGTGGCAATGTAGACAGCGTCGACGGCAGGGTCCTGAATCAGATCATCGGCGCGATCGTAGGCCCTTGGCACGCCATGCCGGGCGGCGTAGTCGCGGGCTTTCTCGCCATCCCGCCGCATCACCGCAACGAGCGACGAGCCTGTGGCTTTCTGAAAGCCCGGCCCGCTCTTCACTTCGGTTACATCGCCGCACCCGATGATGCCCCAGCGAATCGATGTCATCCGCGACCGGCCGCTCAGGCGAGCAGTTTCTCGACGACGTTGCCGTGAACGTCCGTCAGCCGGAACTCGCGGCCCTGGAACTTGTAGGTGAGCTTGGTGTGATCGAGTCCCATGAGATGAAGGATGGTGGCGTGAAGATCGTGCACCTCCACCGGATCCTCGACGACATTGTATCCAAGGTCGTCAGTCTTGCCGATCGTGATCCCGGGCTTGACCCCGCCGCCTGCCATCCAGACTGTAAACGCGCGAGGATGGTGATCGCGGCCCAACAGCTTGGAACCGCCGCGTGCTTCGTTCATTGGCGTCCGCCCGAACTCGCCGCCCCAGATCACCAGCGTCGTATCAAGCAAACCACGCTGCTTCAAATCGCGGACGAGCGCCGTTGCCGCCCGGTCAGTCTCGAGACACAGCTCCGGCACCTTGGTGGCGATGTCGGTGCCAACGCTCGCGCCGTGGGTGTCCCAGCCTCGGTGATAGAGCTGCACGAAACGAACGCCGCGTTCGACGAGCCGGCGCGCCAGCAGGCAGTTGTTTGCGAAGGACACCTTGCCGGGTTGCGTGCCGTAGAGCGCGTGAATTGGTTCCGGCTCGCTCGAGATGTCGGTCAACTCCGGAACGCTGCTCTGCATCCGGTACGCCATCTCGTACGACGCGATACGAGTATCGATCTCCGGATCGCCGGCCTCCGCGCGTCGGACCCGGTTGAGATCGGTGACGAGATCGATCGACTCGCGACGCGCACCGGGATCCACGCCCTCCGGATTCGACACGAACAGAACCGGGTCACCTTTCGATCGAAACTCCACCCCTTGATAGACCGTTGGAAGAAACCCGCTGCCCCAACAGGACTTGCCACCATCAGGTGCGTTTTCTCCTGACAGGAGCACAACGAAACCCGGGAGATCGCGGCTTTCACTGCCCAGGCCATAGGTCAACCACGACCCCATGCTCGGCCGGCCGAAGACCTGACTGCCTGTGTTCATGAAGATCTGGCCGGGCGCATGATTGAACTGCGTGGTATGAACGGACCGAACGATCGCAATGTCGTCGGCAATGGTCGCGAGCTCTGGCAGCAGCTCGGAAAGCTCCGCGCCCGACTGTCCGTAGCGCTTGAACGTGAACGGGGAACCAAGCAGGCGCGGCGTACCTTTGATGAAGGCGAAGCGTTCTCCCTTCGGGATGAATTCGGGCGGGATCTCCTGGCCGTTGAACTTCTGCAGCGCTGGCTTATGGTCGAACAGATCCAGCTGCGTCGGCGCGCCCGCCATGAAGAGATAGATGATCTGCTTCGCCTTCGGCGCAAAGTGCGGCGCGCGCGGGGCGAATGGTCCCTCGACCTGCTGCGCAAACAGCCGATCGTCGAGAAGCGCCGAGAGCGCGACGCCGCCGATGCCGAACCCGGTCTGCCGGAAGAAATGGCGTCGAGTAATCGCGCGAAGAGTTGACGCGTCCATCGAAGGTCCCCGCTACTCCTTGGTCAAGGCCTCGTCCAGATTCAGCAATGCGTTGGCGACGAGCGTCCAGGCCGCCTGCTCGGCAGAACCGATGTCTGCCACTTCGTATCCCTTGATCACCTTTGCTGCCGCCACGGGATCTTTTCGGAAGCGTTCGAGCTGCTGTTGATACGACGCGAGGATCCGTTCGACTTCGCTGGCGTTCGGCCTGCGGGTCACGACCAGCCGGAACGCATACGCCGCACGCTCGCCGTCGGGCGCGACGCTCTCACGCAGCACGCGCGCGGCCAGCGATCGAGCCGCCTCGAAGTACGCTTCATCATTCAACGTCGTGAGCGCCTGAAGCGGCGTGTTGGTGCGCACCCGGCGAACGGTCGTATGCTCCCGGCTGGTCGCGTCGAACGTGATGAAGCTTGGATACGTCGCCGACCGGCGAACGAAGACGTACAGCCCTCGGCGATACCGATCTTCTCCGCCGCTCGGCGTCCACTTCTCGCTGCTGTATGGAATGTCCCAGATGCCGTCTGGCTGCGGCGGAAAAACGCTGGGTCCGCCGATCTTGAGACTGAGCAGTCCGCTCGCCGCGAGAACGCTGTCGCGAACGGTTTCGGCTTCGAGCCGGAATCGCGGCCCGCGGCCCAGGAGCCGATTGTAGGGGTCGCGTTCGGCCAGGGTCTGGGCGGCATCAGATGATTGCCGATAGGTGGCCGACAGCACGATCAGCTTGTGGATGGTCTTCTGGCTCCAGCCTTGATGCATGAACTCGGTGGCGAGCCAGTCGAGCAGTTCAGGGTGCGACGGCGGCGTTCCCTGCGTGCCGAAGTCCTCACTGGTTTCGACGATCCCTCGACCGAAGAACTGTTCCCATGCCCGGTTGACCGCGACGCGGGCGGTCAATGGATTCTCCTCGTCCACCAGCCAGCGCGCCAAGCCAAGCCGATTGGGCATTTGATCGTCGCGCATCGGATGCAGCGTCGCCGGCACGCCGGCGTACACCTGCTCTCCCTTATCCATGAAGCTGCCGCGGCGGCGAATGAACGCGGACGGCCGATCGTAGCCGGCCCGCTCGCGCATGACGAGTGCTGTCGGAATTCCGAGCGCCTTGAGTGCCTTTTCCAGTGCGCCAATGCGATAGCGCGCCGGTGCGAGTGACTCGGCGACCGTGCGATAGAACGTCGCGAGATCCTTTCGCTGTTGCTCGCTTCGTTCCCCGGCGGCCATTTCGAGCACCGGTCGCAGCCGGGCCGGAATCTCGACGATGCGCTCAGGCGTGGCGCCCGAGGTCACCGACAGACGAAATCGACCGATCGCCTGCCCGACTGCCGTGCCTTGATACTTCAACCGAATCGTCAGGCCGTGTGATCCGTCGAGCGGCTGGTCGAGCGTGAACACAATCTGTTTCGGCAGCCGCTTCTCTTCGCGGCTCGCGTCGATGCGCCAGCCGCGAGGGGCCGTCGCGTCGCGCGGTAGGCTTTTGGGAAAGAACGCATCAACGTTGGTTCCACCGACCGCTTCGTCTGCCCGGATCGCTTTGATCGAACCGCGCGCACTGCCCGCTTCGATCTCGAACCCGTTGATCTGGAAGTTTCCGTACGGATCGCGGCCGGGGCCGCTCTTTGGCAGCGACGGGTCGGGCAAGGCTTCGAGACGAATGGCGGTGATCGAAGGAAGGATAGTGCTGGCCTCGACGCTGTGCACCGTTTCGCCCGGGTTGGGGCCGGACGCGAGAATCGACCCATCCTGCTGAGCCGTGAGCACCACGCCACCCTGGGCGGCAAGTCGCTTCGGCGTCACCGTGTGCCAAGCGGTCGACGCTTCACGACGCCTCTCTTCTTCCCAGACTGCCTGCGCCCGCGCGAGGGCCGGCGTATCGCTCTTCAGCGTCGTCTGCAGCTTGTCGATTTCCTCCTGGATCGTCTTGCGCTTCGCCTCCTGCTCGGGCGTCGGCACGTCGATCGACGCCTCGAAAAACCGCGTGCCATCGCCGAACGTCTTCGACTCGTAGTCGCTGTTCTGGAAGAATGCCATCATCCGGTAGTAGTCCTTCTGCGTGAACGGATCGTACTTATGGTTGTGGCATTGCGCGCAGCCGAGCGTCGTCCCGAGCCAGACGGTCGCGGTCGTGTTGACCCGATCGACGAGCACCTCGTAGCGCGCCTCTTCCGGATCGATGCCTCCCTCTTCGTTGGTCATCGCGTTGCGATGAAAGCCGCTGGCGATCAACTGGTCAATCGTCGGATTCGGCAGCATGTCGCCGGCGATTTGCTCGATGGTGAATCGATCGAACGGCATGTCCTCATTGAGCGCGTTGATCACCCAGTCGCGGTATTTCCACATCACCCGCGGAAGATCCTTTTCGAAGCCTTGGGAATCCGCGTAGCGGGCGAGATCCAGCCATGGCCTCGCCCATCGTTCGCCGTAATGTGGAGACGCGAGCAAGCGATCGACGAGCGCCGCATACGCGGCGTCCTTGCCGTGATGCTCGGCATCGGTCAGAACGGCATCCACCTCCGCCGGCGACGGCGGCAATCCAGTCAAATCGAGTGATACACGCCGCACGAGCGTTTCCAGCGAGGCTTCTGCTGATGGTGCCAGGCCGTCTTTCTCGAGTCGCGCCAGCACGAAACGATCGATTGGTGTGCGCACCCACGCGCGATTGCGAACATCCGGCAAGGGTGGCCGAGAGGGGCGCCGATACGCCCAGTGCACCGGCTCTTCGGGTGCGGTTGCCTGCGGCGCCGGGGCCGGCTCGGTGTTCGGCCACGTCGGTCCCTGATCGATCCACGCTCGCAGCAATGCGATCTGCGCCGGCGACAGCGCATCGCCATCCTTCGGCATGCGATCGTCGCCGTCGAGCCCCAGCACTCGGCGGACAATCAGGCTGTGTTCGCTGTTTCCAGCAACGATGATCGCGCCCGATTCCCCACCTTTCGTGATTCCCGCGCGTGAATCGAGCCTGAGATGCGCCTTCGTTTTCTGCGGGCCGTGGCACTCGTAGCAGCTCGCCTGAAGAATCGGTTGAATGTCGCGCGTGAAGTCGACTGAGTTTTGTGGCTGAGCGGCGCTTTGCGCGGCTACGCTAGCCCACGCCCCGAGGGCGGAGAGGAGCGAGAGACCCAGGAGATCTCGAGTTCGCATGACATCGTGCCAGGGCCCAGTGCGCCCGGAGCGCCCGTTCGCCCTTCGTGCGCGGGATCGTGACGCGCTACGGCGCGACCCGGCGAAAAGGAGGGTAACACACTCGGGCGCGCTACTCGCCTCGCAACACGATGATGGGATCGACCCGGGCAGCACGCCGGGCAGGCAGGAAACTGGCCAGAAATGCCACCGCCGCGAGGAAAATCGCGACCCCCGAGAACGTCAGCGGATCGAATGGACTGACCTTATAAAGAAGTGAACGCGCTGCGGGCATCGCGGCCCCGGCCAGAACACATCCGATAACGATCCCAATCCCGGCCAGAATGATTCCCTGACCGACCACGAGGCGAAGGATCTGCGCATGTCCGGCACCAAGGGCGACGCGCACACCAATCTCTTGCGCTCGTTGCGACACGGAATACGAAAGCACCCCGTAGACGCCGATCGCGGCGAGCAAAAGACCAATGACTCCGGTCGTGCCGAAGATCCATCCATACAGGCCGTACTGCCAGAAGCTGAGCCGCCGAAGCTCGGACACAGTGCGAACCTGCGCCATCGGCAGATTGGGATCCGACGCTCGAATTGCTTCGCGCACCGCCGAAGTCACGGCTGACGGCTCGCCGTCGACGCGGATCGTGAGACCGGTGTTCAGGAACTGCTGATACGCGAATGGCACGTAGGCAACGGCGCCGGCCTGATCGTTGCCGGGGTCGACGCCATAAAGGTTGATGTCCGGCGTCACGCCAATGATCGTGAACCAGTCTTCGTTTGGCCCATCGAGGCGGAAGCGTCGTCCGATCGGGTCGATCGTCGGCCAGAACCTCGTCTTCATGGTCTCGTTGATCAACGCGACCGGCGAATGCGACCACCCTTCCGCGTCGGTGAAATCTCGCCCGCGCAGGATCGCCAGGCCCATTGTCGAATTGAAGTGCGGAGTCGCGGCGATGACCGAGATCCCGTTCTCTTCGCCCTTCTGGACGGCACGTCCTTCGATAATCACCGTGCCGCCGCCTCCACCGCCGCTCAACGGCACGAAGTTGGAGGCAAACGTCGCCCGGACCGCCGGCAACGCTTCCACTCGCCGGACGATGTCCTCCACACGACGCAGCTTTGCGTCCGGTTCGTCGTAGGCCGCGCCGGGCATGTAGAAGCGCATCGACATCAGCGGCCTCGTATCGAACCCGACGTTGAATGCGCCCAGATTCCAGAACGTCCTCACGAACAGCAACGCACCCACGAGAGCAACGAGCGCGAAGGCAATCTGCGCAACGACCAGCGTGCTTCTGAGAAACGATTTCGCGACGCTGTTGCCGCGGGTCCCTTCCTTCAGGGTGTCGTGCAGATTACCGCGCGAGATCTGCAGTGCGGGAAACAATCCAAAGATGATCGCTGTTCCCGCCGCGACCATGATTGTGTACGTCACCGCCCGCCAGTCCACTTCCCAATGGATGTAATAGGGAACCTGATCGGGCGGGATGCCGGCCGCGATCAAGCGGGTTCCGACCACGGCGAGGAGGATCCCAAGCGGAACGCTCAACAGACCGAGGACGAGGCTTTCTGTGAGGAGTTGTCGGATGATCCGTCCGCGCCCAGCTCCGAGAGCAGCGCGCACCGAGATTTCCCGGCGTCGTCCTGCCGCTCGCGCCAGCAGCAAGTTCGCGACATTCGAACAGGCGATGAACAGCACCAGCGTGACGCCCGCCATCATTAGCGCCAGCACGAGCGGAACTTCGCGCGGGAGAAACGCGTCTCGCAGCGTTCGCAGACGAGAGACCCACCCCTCGTTCGACTTGGGATACTGCGTGGCCAGCCGCCCCGCAATCGCATCGAGATCCTGCCTCGCTTGCGCCATCGTCACGCCGGGCTTCAATCGTCCGAAGGCAAAGAGGCCACGGGCGCTTCTCTGATCCTTTGCGACGAGCGGGACGAGCGGCACCCACAGCTTCTGATTGTTGGGAAACGCAAACCCTTGCGGCATCACGCCGACGACGACATGCGGCGCGCTGTTGACGAGCACGGATCGTCCAAGCACATCGCGCGTCCCGCCATACCGGTGCATCCAGATGTCGTACCCGAGAAGCACGACATCGGCGCCTCCCTCGCGGTCGTCATCGGCGGTGAAATCGCGCCCGAGGACAGGATGCGTCCCGAGCATTGGAAAGAGATCCCAGGACACGCCAGCGCCCAGATATCGTTCGGGCTCGCCGGTGCCGTCGGCGATCGTCATGCTCCGCCCACTCACGGCCGCTATCGTCGAGAAGGCCGAATTCGCTTCCTTCCAGTCGCGCATGTCGAGATACGACAAGCCGGCTTCGTCGTTGGTCCGCACCTTCTGCTCGCCGACGACGAGAATCCGATCGGGTTCGGTATAGGGATATGGCTTGAGCAGGACGCCGTCGATCAGGCTGAAAATGGTGGCATTCAGGCCGACGCCGAAGCCGAGACAGAGAATCGCGACGGTGGCGAACCCCTTACTGCGGGAGAGGTTACGAAGGGCGTAGCGGACGTCTTGGAGGAGCATCTGGCCTTTAGACGAGCGCGCCGACTGAGTTGTTGCGTGTGGCGGGAGGTTCCGGAGGTTCCGGAGAGAACGGAGAAGATTCACAACGAAGGAACGAAGTGAACGAAGACGTCGAAGGAAAAGCTGCGCTTAGGTACCCACCCTCATGGTGTCACGAGGCGCGGATACCTGGGCACAGGTTTTACCTCCGTTTGTCTCCGTTATCTTCGTTTCTCCGTTGTGAACTCCGTTCCCTCCGTCACCTCGGAGGCGCCGCCCGGTAGAACCGCAGCTGCTGGATTGATAATGGCGGAGCGTTCTCGGGCGAGGCTGTCTCCGTGAGCCGTACGAACTTCGCCTGCACCGGCTTGAACGTGATGATCGTTGGCGAGCCGGTGCCCTGGCCTTCGGCGACCATTGTCCATGCCGTGCCGTTCGTGGACGTCTCGACCTTGTACCCGCGCGGGTATCCCGGATTGGGCGGCGCACCTGCGCCGGGTCCTCCGGCGCGCCCGCCTTGCGCCGCTGCTGCTGCGGCCGCGCCCGCCGGTGGAGCGACACTTCCTGTCGCTCCCGGCTGAACGCCGCCGCCTGCTGCCCCGCGGCCGCCACGCCCGGCACCGTTGGTCGATTCGAATTGGATCTCGGTGATGGTTTCCGGCTTCGGCAGTTCGACCTGGAACCACATGCCAGCGGTCTGCGGCGTTTGGCTGCTCCATGATGTCAACGTCACGGCCCCCGCGGCGCCTGTCGGATTGTGGCTCGCCGAGAGTTTCCATGTTGGATCGGGCAGCAGGATTTGCGGCAGCGATGCTTCGAGATCGGCGATCGACCACGGCGCTTTGCGCGATGCGGTCGTGGTGCGAACCCGCTTGACGTCAGCCGCGGTCACGAGTCCACCGGTGTTCCCGAAACTGGTGCGCACATAGGAGGCGACAGCCGCGATCCAATCGTCGGGATTGCTGCCCATCGGCACCATCACGTCCGTGTAGGTGCGATCGTCGACCGGACCGGCGAGGCCGTGCAGAACCGCATTGATGATGTAGTCACGATGGCCGTTGACCCGCGGCGATCCCGCCAGTCGCGGCGCCATTGTGACGCCTGACGTATCGCCCGGGCGCGGTGCGCCCATGCCGTCGTCGCCGTGACACGAGAAGCACAGCTCCTTGTAGATCTGACCGCCGCGATCGATGACCCCTTGCTGTTCTGCCGTGTAGGACGGACCGCCACCGCGGCCTGGACCGAAGCCGCCGCGACCGCCCGGCGCGGGCGGATTGAGGATCGTGCTCGCCACAACCTGCACGCCTCGCGCTTTGTTGGATTCTGCCGTCGCCTTGATCGTCGCCGCCGCCTCCGGCACTTTCCACTTGTTCATCGTCAGCATGGCCTGAATGGCCACGTCGACGCTCGGATCCTGTGTCATCCGTTTGTAATCGCCGGCGAATGATTTGTCGCCAGCCTTGTAGAGTGTCTCGCTCGCGCGGATCGCCTGGATGCGCATCCGCGGCTCGCGATCTTCGAGCAGCGTTCGCACGGTCACGGCATCGAGCGCGCCGAGGCCTTCGAGCGTCCAGAGCACGTGGAACTTCTCCAGCAGGTTGTTGGAATTCTTCAGCATCGATTGCAGCGTTGGCACCACCGACTTGTCCTGCTTGAGGACGAGCAACTGCTGCGCGGTGTCACGCCACCAGCCGTTTGGATGTCCGAGATGCGTCACCAATTGCGCCGGCGTCTCATCATTCATCCGCGGCATCGTCGTATCGCGCGCGAGCGCATCGGATCGGTCAGGCTTGACGCCGTCGTAGACGAGCCGCCAGATTCGTCCCTTGTGGATCACCTTGTCGAGGTCGTACTGCTGAATGCGGGCCCGAAGGTAAGTACCCGGGCCTGACCACTGCGCTTCCTGGATGATCCCGTGATACATGTCGGTGATGTAGATCGTGCCGTCTGGCGCCGTCGTCTGATCGACGGGTCTGAAGTACGGATCGGTCGACTTGATGAACTCGTTGCCGTCGTAGAAGTTCCTGATGTAAGTCAGCCCTTCCCTGTTCTCGGCGCGAACACGGCGGACGATTCGACCGACTTCCTCCCCGTACAGGTAATCTCCCTGTAAGTCTTTCGGCATGCGATGCGCCCGCACGATGTCGCCGCCGGCGGCGCCGGTGGTGCTGCGGAGCGATCCGTCGGGCATGCGCGTCACGCTGAGCCCGCCTTGCATGTCGGCGACGCGCACCGGTGCGCCCCACGGGATCCCGAGATCCGGATCCATCTCGCTGCTGCCGCGACCGCCACCGAAGTTCCCATACACAATCGGGAACTGCCAGTAGGACGGCAGACCGCTCGCGCCGCCCTGAAACCAGAGCTTGCCGTCGTCGTCTTGCGAGGCGCCCCACTGCGCGCCGTTCGATCCGGTCGGCTCTTTGATCACGCCGTGGGGCGTCCACCGAGAGCGAAATGCGTTCACCGTGCTGTAGAGCCAGTTATCGAGGCCGAACGTGAGAAAACTTTCTTCGTGTTCGACGTTGCCGTATCGTCCGTATCCCGTATCGAACAACTCTTTCTTGTCGGCGACGCCGTCGCCATTGGTGTCTGTGTATTTCCAGACTTCCTGGGAATGCGATTCCTTCGTCAGCAGCGCATTCGGGCCGAATGGCACGAGGAAGCGAGGAAACACGAGGTTGTCGACGAAGACGGTGTGCTTGTCGTACTTCCCGTCGCCGTCGGTATCGACGTGAAGCGACACGCGACCGATCGGATCGTGCTCGCCGGTCGCGTCAGCGTCCTGCATATAGCCGCGATCTTCGAGCACGAACATGCGGCCGTTGCCGTCGAAGGCGATCGCGGTTGGCTCCTGGATGATCGGATCCGACAACACGAGCTCGAGGTGATACCCGGGCTGCAGGATGAACTTCTCGAGCTCCTTGTCCGGGGTCAAGGCCGGGACAGGAGCCTTCTTCGAAAAGTCGACGTTGGCGTACGCGGGGTCGTCGAGCTGAGGACCGCCGGCGAGAACGTCCGGACCGCCGCGGCCGCGACCGCCTCCGCGTCCCGGCGCCGCGTCAGGAGGCGCCTGTGGAACGCCGCCCTGCTGGGGACTCTGCGCGGCGGGTGCCTGCGGCCCCGCCGTTGGTGTCGGGGTTTGCGCGATCGTGACAAGCCCCATCGCGAGCACGATGAAGGCCGCCAATCCGACAAACCACGAGCGAGTTGTGCTGTGCTTCATTTCAGTCCTCGCGTGAGAGGGGCCCCAGCCCCAGGCCAGCCCGGGGACAGCCACGGGACAGTCACGGGACAGCCGCAGCCCCGGGCCTGTGTCTGTCCCGTGGCTGACCCGGGTGTGTCCCGTGTCTGACCCGGGTCTGACCCCTGTCTGACCCCCGCCTGTCCCCTGCTATGCGGTCTCTGTCTGAGCCGTGCCTGCCCTTCTCCGTCCCGGGTCTGTCCCGGGGCTGTCCCTGGACTGACCCGGGGCTGTCCCAGGTCTGTCCCCCTACCGGCTCGCGCTCGTGGACGACGAGCCGCTCAGCGCGGCGCGACAGTAGTCGACGCACTTCTTGGTCTCCTTGACCGCGTCGGATCCTTCAGGGATCTGATACTCCAACTCGATCGACGCTGGGATCTTCCATTTGTTCTTGCTGACCATCTGGAGGATCTCCTTGATCGGCGTCTCGCCGGTGCCCCACGCCAGGTTCAGCGAGCAGTGCTCCGGCGTCGTCCGATCCTTGAGGTGGAAGCTCGAGATGCGGTCGTGGTACTTCTGCAGGAACTGCATCGGCGTGCCACCGACGTTGCCGCCCGCGACCCAGTGCCCGAAGTCGACGTTGGCCATGTTTCCCTTCGACAGCGAGAAGGCCTGATCGAACGCGGTCATGCTGCCCTGGGTGTGGGTGTGATACGCCGCGTAGATCTTCTTCTTCATCGCGAAGTCGCCGATGCGCTTGAGCTGAGCGGCCGCATTCTCTCCTGCCGGCAATTCAAGCGTCGTGTGCGTGCATCCGAGCGCTTCAGCGACGTTGAAGATGTACTCGAACTCCTCGTCCGACATGTTTGGACTGAGCTGCTTCCACGCATAGATCGACACGCCGGCGTCGTTGTACATCTTGCGCAGCTGCTTGAACTTGTCCATCGAGACCGACGTGCGCCACGCCTTCAGCTTGGCCTGCGCTTCCTGCTGGGCGGCCTGCTGTTCCGGCGTCTGTTCGCCCCGGCCGCGTCCGCCACCGCCGCCGCCGGTGCCGCCGGGGCCACGACCCCCGCCCTCGGGTTGAATCACACAGCTCTCACCGTTCCAGCTTCCCATCTTCGCTCCCGGGGGCAAGTTCGCCGGATCGACCGGACCACGCCCGCGACGGCCACCCGCCGCAGCATCAGGAGGTGCTCCGCCGGGTCCTCGGCCGGGACCGCCGCCGCGGCCCGACGACGGCGCGCCGGCGAAGCTCTCGACGGGTCCGCCCATCAGCTCGATGGCGTTGATGCCGGAATCAACGACGTACTTGAGCGTCGCCTCCGCGCTCTGGTCCGGCATGCTGCGATAGCTGTAGGTGATCGTCCCAATCTGGACACCGTTGAACACCGAGTTTGGTTTCGCCTGCGCCAACGCACCGAAGAGCGACTCGGTTCTCCCGAGCACCGCTGCCGCCGGCAGTCCCGCGAGCGCCAGCTTCCCGAATTCCCTTCTCGTATACGACATGAGTCTTCTCCTCCATCAGCAACTAATGCTCAAGGCTCAATGTTCAATGCGGAATCACTGCGCGAATCAGCATTGATCGCTCATTGAAGACCGAGCCTCGAACATTCAGAACGAAAATCTGATCTGAGCCTGGACCGTGCGCGGGCTCTGGTACGCATTCGCCACACCGAAGCCGGCGTTCTTCGGCAGCGAGCGGCCGCTGACGACGTTTCCGCTCGCGTCGTACGGCAGGTTCACCGGAGTCGAATCGGTCGGACTGGTCACGCTCAGCGTCGTGTTCCGGCCGGTAACGATCGCCGCGTTCCCCGCGTTGAACACATCCAGCCGCACTTGAAGCTGCCGGTTGGCACCCATCCGGACGTTGCGCGCGATCGACAGGTCGAGCGCGCTCTGAAAACAGCCGCGCAGATAATCCGCCCCGGATTCCAGGCCAAGGCTGCCGCTGAGCGGCGGCGCGAACCCCGATGCCACGAATTGCCTGAGCGGATCGCTGCTACAACCGCTGCCGATGTCGCCGACGATCCGCATCCGACCGCCATAGGTTG
>JBPYFA010000531.1:0-12558 GCA_051986585.1 Vicinamibacterales bacterium
TATTTCCTGGCCAGCTGTACTGCGTGAGCCGCGTGAGCGCGGCCCCGGAGATCCCGGTGATCGGCTTGCCCATGCGTTCCGCGAAACGGCTCACGAAATGCTCCGCCAGCAGCGGGATGTCACCCTGCCGTTCACGGAGGGGTGCGACCCGCATCGGGATGACGTTGATCCGGTAGTAGAGATCCTCACGGAACGAACCGTCGGCAACCATCTTTGCCAGATCGCGGTTGGTGGCGGCAAGAATCCGGATGTCGGCATCGATCTCTTCAGTGCCACCAAGGCGGCGAAACTTCCTTTCCTGCAGCACTCGCAACAGCTTCACCTGCACAACCGGACTCATCTCCCCGATCTCGTCCAGGAAGATCGTGCCTTTCTCGGCGACCTCGATCAGTCCTTTCTTATTGCTGTCGGCACCGGTGAAGGCGCCGCGCATGTGTCCGAATAGCTCCGAATCCAGCAAGGTCTCCGCGAGAGCGCCGCAATTGACCGCCACAAACGGCCGCTCGCGCCGGGGCGAGTTGACGTGAATCGCACGCGCGATCAGCTCCTTGCCGGTCCCCGACTCGCCGGTGATCAGCACGGTGCTGTTGGTCGGGGCGACGGTTTCGATCAACTGGAACAACGCGAGCATCGGCGAGCTCGTGCCGATGATGTTCGAGAACTGGTGCGACGTCCGCAATGCGCGCTTCAGCAGCACGTTCTCCTGCTGCAGACGTCTCCGCTCCAGCTCCCGTCCGACGCGCACGCGGAGCTCCGCGGCAGTATCCTTCGACTTGGTCACGTAATCGGCCGCGCCGAGCCGAAGCGCTTCGACTGCCGTTTCCGTGCTGGCAAACGCCGTCATCACGATGCTGACGATGTCGGGCGCGATCCGCTTCGCCTCCCGGAGCAGATCGACGCCGTTCATCTGCGGCATCCGAATATCGGTGATCAGGATGTCAACCCGTTCGCGCTTCAACACCTCGAGACCGGCGGCGCCATCCTCCGCGATCACTACGTCGTAACCATCCCGTCGCAACACAATCGACAGCAGCTCACGCATCGAGCGCTCGTCGTCGACGACGAGCACTCGCGCGGGCGCGTGGGACGTCTGAGCCGGTCCGCTCTGGGTTTCAGTGGTCATGGTCAATTCAACATCGCCGGTGCATCGTCGGTGGTCGGCGCCGTGAGCGGGAGCGTGACCTCGACCCGTGTGCCGATGCCGCGCTGCGACGTCACGTGTACCTCCCCGCCATAGTCGCTGACGATGCGATGAACGATCGCGAGACCAAGGCCGGTGCCGCGCTCGAACGCGCCGCGGAATGGCTGGAAAATTCCGTCGAGCTCCTCAGGGGCAATGCCAACGCCCTGGTCCTCAACCCGGATCAGCATTTCACCCCGTGCGCCTTCGGTTTCTTCGTGCCGGACCACCGAAAGGCGGAGCGTGCCGCCGTTGGGCATGGCGCGCAGTCCGTTGGTGGCGAGGTTCCAGACGACCTGACGGATTTGATTCGGATCGGCAACGTACCAGACCGGTTCGTCGGGAACGCCGGTTTCGATCGAATGCCCGGCAATGAGCTCCGGGTTGTTCTGCAGGAGGGTGGCGGTGTCGGTCACGATCTGCCGCACATCCATCCGGCTCGCGCTCAATCGCTGCGGCCGCGCGTAGGCGAGAAAACTTCGGATCGTTTCATTCAATCGATCGGATTCCCGCAGCACGATGTCCATCAGCTGCGATTGCTCGTCTGTCAGCGGCAGCTCCTGACGGAGGATTTGGATCGAGCCGGACATCGACGCGAGAGGATTCCGAATCTCGTGGGCAATGCCGGCGGCCATTTCCCCGACCGCCGCCAGCCGCTGTTGCGTTCGCGCCTCACGTTCGTGCTTCCGAGCTTCGGTCACGTCCTGAAACGTGATCAGGAATCCGGTCTCGCCGCGAGGCGTATACAGCAGCGCCGTACTCAAGCCCAGCTCGATCGTACCGTAGCCGCTGCGCGTGTAATCGATCTCGACGCGCGGCAGCTTCGGTCGGCCCTGGCGAGGCCCGAACAGGTCGTTGGCAAGATCATCGGGCATCTGCAGCACGTCGACGATCGATCGTCCGACCGCGTCGCTTGCCGTGATCCCCGTGATTGCCTCGGCGGCGCGATTGAACGTCAGCACCTTGCCTTCCATGTCCGTCGTCGCCAGCCCGCTCATCAGGCTATCGATGATGTGCTGGCTGAACGCCTGCAGATCGGCCAGCTGATTCGACGTCGCAGCGAGCCGTTCATCCGCTCGGCGGGCGCTCTCGGCAAGGTAGCCGCTGAGCAGCGCCACGGCAAGGAACCCGAACACATTCAGCCCGACCGTGAACACGGCCATCCTGAATGGCGGGAGAAGCGCGTAATCGAGCACGCCCGGCAGCAACTCGCTGCCGTAGTACTGGGCGAGCACGAGCCCGATGTAGAGCAACGAGCTCAAGAACGCGACCATCAAACCGCCGCGGCGGGATTGAATCGTGCTCGCGGCAATGATCGGAAGCGTATAAAGAGACGAGAAGTAGCTGGAGACCCCGTTGGTGATATAGACAATCGCCGAAACGATCACCGCGTCGCATCCGAGCTGGACATCGACGAACCACAGATTCTTTTCCGAATACTTCAGGGCGATGCTATACAGCGCCGTCAGCGCGTAGGTGATGCCAATCAGGACGAAGAACGGATCGATCGGAAACGCGCCCGGGAACTTCAGCCGGATCAGGAGCGCCGAGCCAAGGAGCAGGGTAATGACGGCCGCACGGCCCGCCATCAGCCAGACAAGTTTGGCTCGGAGTGTGTGCATGTCAGTTGCAGCTGCCAGTTGCCAGTTCCCAGTCGCCAGTTCCAGTTGCCGTTCTGGAAACTGGAGACTGGAAACTGGAAACTGGAAACTGACTCCGTTAGTTGCTAAGTCAGCTTGCTGATCAAGTCGAAGATCGGCAGATACATGGCGATGACGATGCCGCCGACGATCACGCCGAGGAAGGCGATCATCACCGGTTCCATCAGCGTCAGCAGCCCTGCCACTGCGGTATCGACCTCGTCCTCATAGAAGTCGGCGATCTTGCCCAGCATCGCGTCGAGTGCGCCGGTCGTTTCACCGACGTTGATCATCTGCACCACCATCGAGGGGAACACGTTCGTTTCGCGAAGCGGCGTCGAAATCGTCTCGCCCCGTTCGATGCTGGATCGCGTCGTCTGCACCGCGTCTTCGATGATCGCGTTGCCGGCCGTCTTGGCAGTGATGTCGAGACCATCGAGAATCGGAACGCCCGAGGCCAACAGCGTCGACAGCGTGCGGCAGAATCGGGCCACCGCAACCTTGCGCAGGATGTTGCCAAGAATCGGCGTTTTCAGCAGCAGGGCGTCGATGGTGTGACGCCCGTTGTTGGTTCCGTAGTAATTCTTCAGCGCGTACCCGAGCAGACCCAGAAGGATGATGCCGATCCAGCCGTAGCTCACCAGCATATCGCTCGCGGCGATGACAAAGCGGGTCGGCAGCGGCAGCTGCGCGCCGAGGCCGGCGAACAGACTGGCAAACGTCGGGATGACCTTCCACAGAATGGCGGCGACGACGACGCCGGCGATGACGATGACCGCGACCGGGTAGATCATCGCGGACTTCACTTCGCTCTTCAGCTTGACGCTCTTTTCGATGTAGACCGCGAGCCGCTTCAGAATGGTGTCGAGAATACCGCCCGCCTCGCCGGCGGCGATCATGTTGGAGAAGAGGGGATCGAACGTCTTCGGGTGCTTTTTCATCGCATCGGCAAGCGCCGCGCCCGACTCGACGTCTTCTCGCACCTTGAGGATGACTGCGGAAAAATTCTTGTGCGGCTCCTGCTTGCCGAGAATCTCGAGGCACTGCACGAGTGGCAGCCCGGCATCGATCATGACTGAGAACTGACGCGTAAAAATCGCCAGGTTCTTCGCCGGAACCGACTTTCCGCCTTTGGGCCCGGCCGGCTTCGCCGCCTTCGCGGCCTTGGCCGGCGCCTTGGCCGGGTCGATGCGGGTCACCATGATCTGCTCGCGCCGCAGCGCCGCGACCGCCGCATCCATCGTGTCGGCAATCCGTTCGCCAGTGACCGTCTGCCCCGCGCGCGTCCGTCCCGAATAAGCGAATGTAGGCATAACAATTCAGTTTTCGGTTCCTGGTTATCAGTTATCAGTTACCAGTCCGCTCAATCTCTTCGTTGCCTTCGGTCAGCCCCACTGGAAACTGGAAACTGGCAACTGGAGACTGGCAACTGGCAACTGGAGACTTACCTCGTCCCCGTCCTCGGCATCGCGGCTCCAGGCCGCGCCATGCCTGCACCGGGGACGACGCCAGCACCGCGGCTGATCATCTGTTCCAATTCGTCCTTCATCGACGACGCGCCGATGGCGGTTTCAAGTGTGATCAGCCGTTTCTGATACAGCGTGGCCAATGACTGATTCATGGTCTGCATTCCGAACTTCTCCTGCCCGGTCTGCATCGTCGAATAGATCTGGTGAACTTTGTCGTCGCGAATCAGGTTTCGGATTGCCGGCGTCGGAACCAGGACTTCGAGCGACATGACGCGTCCCTGGCCGTCGGCGCGCGGCATCAGGGCCTGACAGACGATGCCCTCGAGCACCAGCGACAGCTGAGTGCGAATCTGCCCTTGCTGATGCGAGGGAAACACATCGATGATGCGGTTGATTGTCTGCGCCGCCGAATTCGTGTGGAGCGTGGCAAACGTCAGGTGCCCGGTTTCGGCAATGCGAAGCGCCGACTCGATCGTTTCGAGATCGCGCAGCTCACCAATGAGGACGATGTCGGGATCCTCTCGGAGAGCGGCTCGCAGCGCTGCGGCAAAACCGTGGGTGTCGCTGTGCACTTCACGCTGGTTGACCAGACATCCCTTGTGCTGATGGATGTACTCGATCGGGTCCTCGATGGTGAGGATGTGCTCGCTCCGCTCGGTGTTGATCTTGTCGATCATGGCGGCCAGTGTCGTCGACTTGCCACTGCCGGTAGGGCCGGTGACGAGCACCAGGCCGCGGGGCCGATCGGCCAGCGTGGCAAGGACCGGCGGCAGGCCGAGCTCGTCGAAGCCCTTGATCTTCTCCGGGATGACGCGGTAGACAGCCGCCACCGCACCGCGCTGGTTGAACACGTTGCAACGAAACCGCGCGAGCCCGCGGATGCCGAACGAGAAGTCCAGTTCGAGCGTCTCTTCGAACCGCTTCTTCTGCGAGTCGGTCAACACGCTATACGCGAGACCCTTCGTTTCCGCCGGGCCGAGCGGCGGCAGATCGAGCGTCTGCAACTTGCCATGGACGCGAATCTGCGGCGGCGTTTGCGTCGTGATGTGGAGATCCGACCCGTTCACCTGCACGAGCGTTTGTAAGAGTTCGGGCAATGTGGCCATCGTCAGCTTCCAGCTCCCAGTTTCCAGCTGCCAGCGTCCAGCAGCTCAATCGGCAATTACTTCACGGTTTCCCTTGCGACCTCTTCGATCGTCGTGACTCCGTCCATGACCTTGTACAAACCGCTTCGGCGAAGCGTGATCATGCCTTCCTCGATCGCTTTTCGCCGGAGTTCGAGCCCCGACGCGCCGACGAGAATCAGCTCGCGCAGCTCGTCCCCGATCTCCATCACCTCGTAAAGACCGACGCGCCCCTTGTAGCCGGTGTTGTTGCATCGCTCGCAACCGCTGCCCTTTTTCGGAATCACCTTCTGCGCTTCCTCCTGGGTGAATCCCGCTTCGACGAGCGCCTGCGGCGCGTGTGGCTCTTCCACCTTGCAGTTGGAGCAAATGCGGCGGACGAGGCGCTGCGCACAAATGAGGTTGACCGAGCTGGCCACGAGAAACGGCTCGATGCCCATATTCATCAAGCGGTTGATGGTGCTGGGTGCATCGTTGGTGTGCAACGTCGAGAGCACGAGGTGTCCGGTGAGCGCAGCCTTCACTGCGATTTCCGCCGTTTCAAAGTCGCGGATTTCGCCGACGAGAATGATGTTCGGGTCCTGGCGTAGAAACGACCGCAGCGCGGCGGCGAAGTTGAGCCCGATGTTCTCGCGCACCTGGACCTGATTGACTCCGACCAGGTTGAATTCGACCGGGTCCTCCGCCGTCATGATGTTCGTTTCCGGCGTGTTGATCTTCGAGATCGACGAGTAGAGGGTGTTCGTCTTGCCGCTGCCGGTCGGCCCGGTGACCAGCACCATGCCCCACGGCTTGGCAATCGCGACTTCGAGCTTCTTGAGCGAGAGGGGCTCGAACCCGAGCTTCGTCATGTCGAGCATCAGCTTGTCTTTGTCGAGCAGACGAAGAACGATCTTCTCGCCGAACAGCGTCGGCAGACACGAGACGCGGAAATCGATCTCCTTCGTGCCGCTTTCGGCGGCAAAGCGAATCTTGATGCGGCCGTCCTGGGGGAGACGTTTTTCCGCGATGTCCAGCTTCGCCATGATTTTCAGACGCGACGTGATCGCGTCGCGGAACTTCATGGGTGGGGCCATCACGTTGTAGAGCAAGCCGTCGATTCGGAACCGAACGCGAAATTCCTTTTCGTACGGCTCGATGTGAATGTCGCTCGCCCCCTTCTGGATCGACGACATCAGCATCAGATTGACCAGCCGGATGATTGGCGCTTCCCCACCTTGCTTTTCAAGCGAGGCGACGTCGATCTGCTCGAGCTCCTCCAGCACCTCCACGTCGTCGTCGACGACGGCGGTGGTTTCTTCGAGCGCCTTGGTCACGAAGTCGAGCGATGCCGCGGAATTTAGCGAATCGCCGCCTGAACTGGGCGCCGCTGTTTCGCGTTGCGCCCCACGTGCGGCTGCTGGTGCGTAGTACCGGGCGATGGCGTCCGCGACGGCGGTCTCCGACGCAACAACCGGCTCGACGTTGTAGCCGGTCATGAACTTGATGTCGTCCATGGCGAAGACGTTGGTCGGGTCCGTCATCGCAATGGTCAACGTGGCGCCGGATCGGCTGAGCGGGATGATTTGGTACTTGTGCGCCGTCTCCGAGGGAATCAGCTTGATGATGCCGGGATCGATTTCGAACTGGGTGAGGTTGATTGAAGGAACGCCGTACTGCTTGCTGAGAAGCGCGGTGATTTCCTCGTCCTTGACGAAGCCGAGTTTCACCAGGTTGTATCCGAGTTTCCCCCCGTTGGTCTTCTGATAAGACAGCGCCTCCTGCAGCTGCGCAGGGGTGATGCGCTTCTCCTTGAGCAAAAGATCGCCAATGCGGACGGGCATCAGTTCAAACTCTGGAGCGGCACCGGAACATGCGGCACGGCATGCGGCGCACTAAGGGTTTTCTCTAGGCTGGGGAGCCAACATTAGCTCATGCGTTGACACTTTTTGTCAAGACAAATCTGTGCGGACGATGTGCGCGGGGGTGACCCTCGTACAAGGGCCAGACCCCGGTCCAGGCGTTACACACTTTTCTGTATTGCTTAGTAAACGAAGCGAGCGGCGACGCCCCATCCGCGATCGGCGTTCTCCCCACCCCAGGTCGCCTGACCGTCGATGAAGAGGATCGACCAGACGTTGTAGCTGCCGCCGCCGGCAATACTCGGACGGGCCTTTCCTGTCGTGCTGAACCGGAACCCGCTGCGAACAAACGCCTTGCGGATGACATGCCCCTCCACGCCTGCCGCCAGGCTGCGCACGGGCGCCTCCGACGAGCCGTTTTTCGTGAAATCAAAGTCGCTGGCGACCGCCCATCCTTCCGCGACGCTCACGGCAACGCCTCCCCGAAACTGACGCTTCAGTCGCAAGGAGTCCGACCCGTTGTTGATCACAAACGAGGGCTCTGTCAGGTTCCGGACGGTCAGCCCCATCTTGAGGCGGCCACCGCCGGCGATCACTCCCAAGTCGGCGTCAAACTTGTTCTCGCCGTTGCTCGACAGATCGTCGGCCTGATCGAGCAAGGTGTCCCGATTTCCTTCCAGCGCCACCGTCGAGGTCGCAGCGCCGTGAACCAGTTTCAGGGTCGTGCCAATCGCCACTCCCTGAAACAGCGATTGCACGAGAGTGACACCCGTGTGATGCGTTACCAATCTGTCGAGCCTGACGAACCCCGAAGGACTTTGTCGGTCGCTTCCGGCCTGCCCTGCAGAGAGAAGTAGTGGAGTCACCGAACTGGTGCGGAGTTGATAGTAGGAAAACCCGAGCACGGGTATTCCCATCGCGAGGAGGGATCCTGTCCCGCGGCCGCTGATGTCTTGCGGTGTGCCCGCTTCGACTTTATCGGTCTTCCGATCCAGCACCGACGAAAACGGATGCCCGAGCGCCAACCCTGCCGGGTTCCAATAGGTGGCCGACGCGTCGTCGGCCACCGCGACGAATGCGCCGCCCATGCCTGCCGCGCGAGTGCCCACGACCTCAAACGTCTGAGCTGCCGCCAGGCTGGCGTGCATCAACAGCAGGACTGCAATGGAAACTCGCCGAAGCCAGATGAGCATCTGGTCAGCTTAGCGTACACATACCGGCACGCGTCCCTTCCTTCATCCCTAAAGTCAACGACTTACAGGTACTTGGCCCGGCGATGCCACGAAACATCGGGCCGGTTTTCTTCGTATTTGAAATGCTAGAATTAAGAGTCCCCGTGAAGCCATTTTCGGCCCCGGGCGAGCCTCATTACATATGGCCAACACAACCGTGCAAACGGGGGCAGCCCCTGCCCCGAAGAGCCTTGCTGCGCGTTTTCTCGGCATCATCACCTCGCCACGCGACACATTCGCTTCTGTGGTTGCCAATCCGAAGTGGTTGGGAATGCTGGCGCTGACGACCTTTATCGTGATGGTCTGCGCGGTGCTGCCGATGACCACGGAAGGAGGGCGCGAGGCGCTGCTGGAGACTCAGGTCAGGCAGATGGAGTCGTTCGGGGTCCAAGTGAACGATCAGATGTACCAGCAGATGCGTGGTCGCATCGGGATTGCCCCATACACGACGGCTGCGGGCGTGCTGGTGATGTCACCGGTGATCACCGCGGTGATGGCGGGCATTCTGTTCGCGGTGTTCAACGCGGCCATGGGCGGCACTGCCACCTTTAAACAGGTGTACAGCGTGGTCGTTCACGCCGGAGTGATCTCCGCGCTTGGACAACTGTTCACGGGTCCCTTGAACTACTTCAGGGGGACGATGGCGAGTGCCAGCAATCTTGGCGTTCTCCTGCCGATGCTGCCGGATGGCTCGTTCATGGCGCGGCTTGCCGGCATGATCGATCTCTTCCTGGTGTGGTGGGTGGTTGCGCTGGCAATTGGGTTGGGCGTCCTTTACCGGCGCCGCACTCAGCCGATCGCGATCTCGCTGTTCGGTGTCTACGCGGTGATCGCGCTGGGCGCCGCCGCGATTATGAGTCGTCTGGGGGGAACGCATTGAGTCGGAACAAGAAGATCTTCATCGGCGTCGCGATCGTTCTCGTGCTGGGGGCGATCGTCTACGCCAACATCAAGTTCAAGCGACAGTCGGGCGTCACCGTCAATACTGAGAAGCTCCAGAAGCGGCCGCTCGAAGCCATCGTCTCCGCGTCGGGAAAAATCCAGCCGAAGCGGCTCGTCAACATCAGCGCGGACACGATGGGACGGGTCACCGACCTGGCCGTCGACGAAGGGGACCGCGTCAAGAAAGATCAGTTCCTGCTGCAGATCGATCCGCGCAACCTGCGATCGGCCGTGACGAGAAACGAGGCGTCGTTGGCTGCTGCGAAGTCGACCATGCAACAGCTGCAGGTCGCACTGGAGAGCGCACGCGTCGCCCAGAAGCAGGCAGAGGACAATTATCGCCGCCAGCAAGATCTGTGGAAGGGCGGCCTGACCACGCGCGAGACGCTCGAGCGGGCCGAGAACGATTTGAAGATGCGGCAGTCGGATCTGAGGTCGCAGGAACAGAACGTGAAGACTCAGGAGCTTCGGATGGCGCAGGAGCAGGCGACGCTCGACAATGCACGCGTCGACCTGAGCAAGGTGCGTATCGAATCTCCGATTGACGGCATCATCACTCGGCGAAACATCGAAGAAGGTGAAACCGTCGTGATCGGGACGATGAACAACGCGGGCACTGTGCTGCTCACGGTCGCGGACATGTCGATCATCGAAGCCCAGGTCAACGTCGACGAGACCGATCTTCCGTCGATCGAACTCGGCCAGAAGACGAAGGTCACTGTCGACGCGATGCCGGGCAAGACCTTCTGGGGCAAGGTCACGGAAATCGGCAACAGCCCGATCCAGACGACCGGCAGCACCGCGCAGACGCAGGCGACCAACTTCTTGGTGAAGGTCACGCTGGACTCCGCGATTGAGGACGTGCGCCCGGGATTCACCTGTACTGCAGAAATCACCACGGCGACCCGGTCGAGCACTGTGGGTGTGCCGATTCAGGCGATGACCATCCGCGAGATGGTGGTCGACAACAACGGCAACATCATTCGCGATGATGCATCGGACAAGCGCGCGCGTCCGCGCAGTGGCGGCGTCGAGGCCGCGGAGCTGAAGCCCGGTCAGGAACGCAAGGAGCTCGAAGGCGTATTCGTGGTTCGCGACAGCAAAGCGGTATTCGTCCCGGTCAAGACCGGCATCGCGGGCGAGAAGTACTTCGAGGTCCTGTCGGGTCTCAAAGAAGGCGACGAGGTCATCATCGGCCCGTTCGCCTCCGTTCGCGAACTGGCGGACGGATCGGCCGTCAAGGTCGAGGCCGCGCCGCGACGTGCGCCGGGCGCGCCCAGCAAGTAACCGATCCTCGTAATCGACCGCGAAGACATGCAGCTGTTTTTCGAAGCCGTCGGACTGGCGTTGAGCGCCATCTGGGCAAACAAGCTTCGATCGTTTCTGACAGTCCTTGGAAACATCGTCGCGGTGACGTCCATCATCGCGGTCGTGTCGCTGATCCAAGGGATGAACGGCTACGTTACCAACGCGATCGTCTCGGGCGTCGGCGCCGACAATTTCACGATTCAGCGCTATCCGGTCGTCCGCACCCAGGAAGACGAAGAGCGGATTCGCGGCAATCCGCCGATCAAGATCAGCGAAGCGACGGCGGTGCGCAAATTCAGCGACAACGTCGGCGCGGTGGCGATCCAGGCCAACGCCAGCGGCCCGGCGGAATACCGCGACGAGTTGATCGATTCGGTGCAGATTCAGGGCGTCTCGCGCGACTACCTGCAGTTTGCGACGTTCACCGCGGCATCAGGACGACTGATCAGCTCGAGTGAAGTGGATCGCTCCGTCCCGGTGGTCGTGCTCGGCGCCGATACTGCCGACCGGCTCTTCAAAGGGGCCGAACCGCTCGACAAGACGATCAAGCTGGCCGGACTGCACTTCCGCGTCGTGGGCGTCAGCGAGCGGAAGGGATCGTTTCTCGGACAGTCGCAGGACGAATTCGCGATCATCCCGCTCGGTATCTTCGAAAAGCTGTTCGGCGTCCGACCGAACCTGCAACTGGTCGTCAAACCGCGCTCCCCCAATCTGACACAGGCCGCCATGGACGACGCGACCGTGGCGCTTCGGGTCGAGCGGCGCCTGAAGGCAAACAAGCCGGACAACTTCGGCATGTTCGCGTCCGACACGCTGCTCGGGATCTATCACACCGCCACCAACGGCATCTTCGCTATTCTCATCGGCGTCGTCGCGCTGTCGCTGGTGGTCGGCGGCATCGTGATCATGAACATCATGCTGATGGTCGTCAGCGAGCGGACCCGCGAGATTGGATTGCGCAAGGCGCTCGGCGCGCGCCGGCTCGACATCATCTGGCAGATTCTGACCGAATCGGCCACCCTCTCGACGATGGGTGGGCTGGTCGGTACGGGCCTCGGCTTCATCCTGGCGGTGATCATCAGCAAGGTGTCGCCACTGCCAGCCGCCGTGCAGCTCTGGTCGGTGGCGATCGGCGTCGGCATCACCGCACTGGTCGGACTGTTCTTCGGGTTGTATCCGGCAATGCGGGCCGCGGCGCTGGATCCAATCGAGGCGTTGAGGAGGGAATGATGCTCTCGCGATTCGCGATTCCCGGATTCAAGGATTCAGGGATTCACGGATTAGTGATTCGGGATCAGCGATAAGGGATTAAGGATTAAGTGGCATCAATCAGAACCGGCCTCTTCGGCGAAATCATCACGATGTCGGTCGACACGCTGCGCGCCAACAAGCTGCGCTCGGCGCTGACCGTGCTCGGCGTGGTGATCGGCATCACCTCGATTGTCGGGATGACGTCGCTCATTCGCGGCTTCGACGAGTCGTTGCGGGACTCGATTCGCGCGCTCGGGCCGAACACGATCCTGGTCCAGAAGTTCAGCGGCCTGACGATTCTGAGCGGCAAGAGCTTCCTCGAGGTCGCGCGGCGGCCGAACATCACGATTGAAGACGCCCGTGCGATTGCGCGCGAATGCCCGTCGGTCGCACTGGTCGACGTGTGGCTCGGCATGATGGGGAACTCACGCTCGCGCATGTATTACGGGCATGAGCGCACCAAGCAGCTCGCGATCCTGGGCGCGACGGAGAATTTCGCGGCGGTCAATTTCGTCAAGCTGGAGATGGGGCGCTTCTTCGTTCCGGGCGAAGTTGACCATCGCAAACAGCT
>JBPYFA010000532.1:0-15981 GCA_051986585.1 Vicinamibacterales bacterium
ACCACCGGCGACACCATGCCGAGGACGAAACTGGGCAGGAAGAAGATCGCCGCGACGTAGAACACGATGCGCGGAAGAAACGACAGGCCGAAGGTGCTGCCCACGATCGCATGGGTGACGACCAGAATCCCGAGACTCGCGACGCCGCCGGTAATGAAGATCAACCCCAGCGTACGGCGCGACGCATACCGATCCGCCACCCAGCCACCGAAGAAATTGCCGACGGACATGCCCGCGAGGACGATGCCGATGATGCTGGTCCAGGTGTAGAGCGACACGCCGATGTACGGCGCCATGATGCGGCCGGCAATCAGTTCGATCACCAGGGTGCAGGCGCTGCTGATAAACGCGAGGAGGCAGGATATCCACATAGCGAAGTGACAGGGATCCTAGCGTCTGGGTGCCAGGGGTGCCAAGGGTGCCAGGGGTGCCAAGGGTGCCAGGGGTGCCAAGGGTGCCAGGGGTGCCAGCGGTGCCAAGGGTGCTAGAGGTGCCGAGGGTGCCAAAAGTGCGCGTGATGCGGACGTGCATACAATGCGTTGTCGATGGCTCGTACGTCGAACAGTGCTAAGCGTCGGTCGGGTTCCTCGAGGCTGAAGCCGCTCCTTTCGGGTGGCGATCGGCGTTCGATCGCGCAATCGAATCGGGCTCGTGATCTCGTTCGTACGCCGGCACGAGTGGCCGAGCTGGCGGCGCTGACGTTCGACGAAGACTGGCTCGTCTCGATGCGAGCCCTGGATTTGCTCGAGAAGATTGCTCATCAGGCGCCCGAGCTGGTGCAGCCACACAAGAAGCTGTTTCTCGGTCCAATGGCTGAATCCGAGAAATGGGAAGTCAGGCTGCAGATCGTCCGCGCGCTGCCGCTGCTTCGGTGGACGGCGGCAGAGCGCAAGCGAGCGGTCGAAATTCTTCGTCGTAATGTCGCCTCTCTTCCGCCTAAAGGCGGAAGCCACAAGGCCCTGCTGTCGAAAAGCGGAAGCCACAAGGTCGCTCTGCCGAAAGGCGGAAGCCACAAGGTCGCTCTGCCGAAAGGCGGAAGCCACAAGAACCCTATGCAGATATTCGTTCGCGCGTGGGCACTCGACAGTCTGGCAACGTTCGCCGAGGGCGACGCAGTCCTGATGCGCTTCGTGAAACGCCGCCTCTCGGAGTTCGAGCGGTCGGACAGCAAAGCGTTGCAGGCGCGCGCGAGGGAAATCCGCGCGCGGCTTAGGTCGCGGCAGGTTGGCTAACGGTCCGTGCTCATGCCGTCGCCGCGCCAACTCTCGACGGTGCGGCGCTCGGCCGTGGCACCGTAGCCTCTCCAAATACCGGTTGTTCCGGATCGACCACCATCCAGCACAGGGCACCGAGCAGAAATAGCCCGCCCATCAGGTAGAGCGGCAGGCTCCAGTTGTTGAACCACTGCACGGAGTAGGCGACGATCAGCGGGTTCAACATCGCAGCAAGATTTCCGACCGAGTTCATCGTTGCGCCGACCACGCCCACGTGGTCGCGCCCGAGCTCGATGACGGTGCCCCAGGCCGCGCCGAGCGTAAACATCGTCATTCCCGTGGCGACGGCGATCAACGTGGCCGCGAGGATCGGCGTCGACGACGCCGCTCCTGCCACCAGCGCGATGCCGGCAACGACATAGGCCACCGCGCCCAGGCCGCATCGGCCAATGCGCAGACCGTAGCGCGCGACGAGATGATCGGTGACCCAGCCGCCCAGCAAATCGCCCGGCATGCTGACGATCAGCGGCAAGCCGGCGAACACGCCCAGCGATGCCGCATCAAAGCCATGGCGCTGCTTCAAGTAGGTCGGAAGCCAGGTGATGCAGAAGTAGAAGATCATGCAGTTCGGGATGTACATGATGCACATCGCGAGCATGTTCCGATTGCGAATGAGTCGGCCCCAGTACTCCCATCCAGCCGCATGGCCGGTGTCGGGTGGACGTTCGGCGACGATGGCCTCGAGCTCGGCCGCGTTCACTGACGGATGCTCCGAGGGATCGTTGCGGAACCAGGTGTGCCAGATCGCGACCCACACCAGGCCTACGGTTCCAAAGGTGGCGAATATCGCACGCCACGACATGAATGTGAGGAACCAGAGGACGAGCGCAGGAGTCAGGCCGCCAACCAGGTGCGCGCCGGCGAAGAACACGCCCTGAACCCGCCCGCGTTCTCGCATTGGAATCCAGCGCGCGAACGTCCTCGCCACGCACGGCCATGCGCCCGCTTCACCCATCCCGAAGAGAAACCGAATGCCCAACAGCATCGGATAATTGAGCGCAGCCCCGGTGGCCGCGGTCAGAAACGACCACCAGAGGACGATTCGCGACAGAACCGCGCGAGTGCCCCGTCGATCCGCCCACCACGCCGTCGGAATCTCGAACAATGCGTACGCGAGCTGAAACACCGTGAACACGTATCCCATCTGAACGGTCGAGAGGCCAAGATCGCGGACGATGCCAGGTGCCAGCGTCGCGATGCAGGCCCTGTCAAGGTAGGTGATCATGCCGAGCCCAGTGGCGAGGGCAACAACTCGATAGCGAGTGCGGGTGGCGGATGTGGCCATGGAGCGCACTATACGCGAGTTCGGCGCTGGCCGCTGTCGACGCACCGAGTAGGCGGAGAGCACGGGACAGGCATGACGCGGAGACACGGAGGTACGGAGAAAGCTCTGGATCCGTGCCTCCGTGTTGGTCTTGTTCCGCGCCCTCCGTCTTTTCCGATTTCTCCGCCTGTGAAGCTCGACCGTCTGTCGCGGAATTGATATTGCACAGTTCTGTCAGGTGAGAATGTCGCCTGTTCGACGTGCGTTCGTGATTCTGCTAAGTGTCGCCGCCGTGATCGCGTTGCTCTTGATGTTGGCGCAAGACCAGGAGACCCTGAAGATCCGGAGTGCAGTCAGCGCCGAAGATCCGCGCCACTCGGGCTATCTCGCCGCGCTGGTCGGCGGCCCCTTATCCCGAGGAAACCACTACGATGTCCTCACCAACGGAGATCAATTCTTCCCGGCGATGCTCGACGCCATCCGCGGTGCCAAACGCCGCATCAGCTTCGAGACCTACATCTACGACGACGGGCAGGTCGCGGGCGAGTTCACGGCGGCATTGGAAGCTGCCGCGCGTCGCGGTGTACACGTCAAGCTCGTGGTCGACTCGGTCGGCGCCAGCGGCATGCGATCGAAGGACATGAAACGACTCGAGGCGGCTGGCTGCCACATCGGCAGCTTCAATGCACTCAAGTGGTACAACCTCGAGGACGTGAACTACCGGACCCACCGCAAGATCCTGATCGTCGACGGAGAGATTGGATTTACCGGCGGCGCAGGAGTCGCCGATCACTGGCTCGGCCATGCCCAGGACAAGAACCACTGGCGCGACACCCAAATCAGGATGCGCGGTCCGATCGTGCGGCTGGCGGAAGCCGCGTTCTATGAAAACTTCATCGAGACCGACGGCGAGGTCGCGCCGGAGATCGACGATCCGCAAAGCGAGGTCGAGGATGTCGGCCACTCGCTGATTTTGCGCAGTTCGCCGACGGGCGGGAGCAGCGATCTCAAGCGGCTGTATCTTCTGGGAATCGCTTCGGCGAAACGGACGATCGACATCACCTCTCCGTACTTCGTCACCGATGAGTCCAGCGACTGGTCGCTGCAGGACGCGGTCAGGCGTGGCGTGAAGATTCGAATTCTCGTCGAGGGGGACAAGACCGACGCCATGCCGGTGAAATACGCCTCGCGCCAGGCCTATGCCCGGCTGCTCGCCATGGGCATTGAAATCTATGAGTACCAGCCGACGATGATGCACACCAAGACGCTCGTCGTCGACGGCGCCTGGAGCATGTTTGGGTCCGCGAACTTCGATAACCGCTCGCTCGAACTGAATGACGAGCTGAACGTGGCCGTGTCGGATCGCGCTCTGGCCAAGCGCTTCACCGAGGACTTCGAACGCGATTTGCGAGTCAGCTCGCGGCTGGACCTCCCGGCCTGGCAACACCGGCCGCGGATCGAGAAGGCGCGCGAAATGTTCTGGTCGTACTTTGGTGAGATCTTCTGAAGTACTGAATGCAATCGACCATCAGAATTTACAATAGTCACCATGCTTCGGGTCCGCTTTGCGCCTTCTCCGACCGGGTACTTGCATATTGGGGGTGCTCGCACGGCGCTGTTCAACTGGCTCTACGCCCGCCGGCACGGCGGCACGTTCGTGCTGCGGATCGAAGATACCGACACCGAGCGATCGTCCTGGGAAATGGTCGCGGGCATCGTCGACGGCTTGCGCTGGCTCGGGCTCGATTGGGATGAGGGTCCGGACGTCGGCGGTCCTCACGCGCCGTACTTTCAGTCACAACGGATCAGTCGAGCGCGTACGCTCGCGGATCAGCTGATTCAACGGGGCCGCGCGTACTACTGCTATTGCAGCTCGGAGACGCTGCAGCAGAAGCGGCAGGCGGCGGAAGCCGCGGGCGGAGGGTGGATCTACGACCGGACCTGCTGCGATCTCGCGGCCAGCGACATCGCGGCGCGCGAGGCCGCGCGGAACCCGCGTGCGATTCGTTTCAAGGTCCCGCCGGGAACGACGTCGTTTACCGATCTCGTTCACGGTCCGATCGCGTTCAACAACGCGAACATCGAAGACTTCGTCATCCTGCGGTCGGATGGCCAGCCAACGTACCATTTGTCGGTCGTCGCCGACGACATGGATATGGCGATCACGCACGTCATTCGCGGCGACGATCACATTTCAAATACGCCGAAGCACGTCCTCCTGTTTGACGCGTTCGATGCGGCGCCTCCGCGCTTTGCTCACGTACCGCTGATTCTCGGTCCGGACAAGAAACGCTTGAGTAAGCGCCATGGCGCGACGTCGGTGATGGAATACAGCCGTCTCGGTTATCTTCCGGAGGCGATGGTGAATTTTCTGTCGCTTCTCGGCTGGTCGCCAGGGGACGATCGCGAGCTGTTCACGCGCGACGAGCTGATTGCGGCGTTTACGCTCGAGGGGATCAGCGGCGGCAACGCCGTGTTCAATCCCGAGAAGCTCGATTGGTTCAATCAGCAGCACATTCTACGGCTGCCGATCGACGAGCTCGCCAGGCGAGTGGAAGCAGAGCTGACCGAGGCAGGGTTGTGGAGCAGCGACCTGTCCGGCAGTCGGCGCGAGTGGTTCTATCGGGTTCTGGAACTCGTGCGTCCGCGGGTGAAGAAACTCGATCAATTCGTCCAGGAGCTGCGTCCGTTTCTGCAGAAGGATGTGGAATACGACCAGGCTGCGGTGCAAAAACATCTGGGCAAACCTGAAGTGGGTGCGTCCCTGACGGCCTTTGCGGACACGCTGACCACCATCAACCCGTTCAATAGTGCTGAGCTCGAATCATCGCTGCGAAGTTTTGCCGAATCGCGGGGTGTCAAGGCAGCGACGCTGATCCACGCCGCGCGCGTGGCGGTGACCGGGCGTGCGGTGAGTCCTGGACTCTTCGACGTGCTCGAACTCTTGGGTCGTGAACGCGTGACCGAACGAGTACGACATGCCATTAATTTCCTACCGAAGTAACACGGCCATACAGCTCGACCGTATTTTCAGCTCGACGGCGATCGAAGCGGCTGAGCAATCAATTTCCTAAGAGCGGTAAACACATCGCGTCGCGAGCGCGCATCCGAAGTGATGTGTTTATCTAAAGGAAATGAAGTACCGCGATCGGGCAACGCACTCCTACAAATTCCAAATTCTGATTCCCGACTGTAAGTCATAGCTTTTCAATCACTTCCACGTCTGAACAGCCGCGCTGCTGGCACCTCGGTTGCACTGGTTGGGCTCGCGGTCTGCCGCGAGCGCGGTCGCCACCGCGACGTTGTAACCAAGGGCTAGGGACCGATCCCGTCGGGAGGAGGCAAAACGTGGCCAAGGAAGATCGCGGATTCGCATCAATGGATCGCGCGAAGCAGCGCGAGATTGCAAGCAAAGGTGGAAAAGCGGCTCATCAGAAGGGCACAGCACACGAGTGGACCAGTGAAGAAGCGCGCGATGCCGGCCGCAAGGGAGGCATTGCCAGCCATCAGCGCCGCCGCGAGCAGATGGGGGGCGGTAGTTCTGAAAACGCGTCGGCGAACGATGAGGAGGACACGCGGAACGCGAGCGCTGAATCGATGCGCAACGCCGGCTCGTCACGATCGATGCGCGGCTCGGAGATGTCGCGTTCGTCGTCGGACGACATGCGCGACGACTACTCGCAGCGCGACGGCTGGTCTCGGGATGAGTAGCTTTGGAAATGTTGAATGCTGCAGGTCAGATGACGGCCGGCATTCAGCAGTTTGATCCGAACACGGGGAGTGAGAGATCGGGCCACGGTTCGGTCTCTTGTTCGCCCGTGTAATTTTTGTGGCGAGTAGTCAGTTACCAGTTTCCAGTTACCAGTTTCCAGTTTCCAGTTATCAGTTCCGGTTTCCAGCCTGGTCTGAGCGAGCAGGCCATTCACGCGAGTCGAAGGCCTGGCGTGAGCGAGCGGTCATTCGAGATATGATCGCGGCTCCGTGACTCCAGACGATTACGCAAAGGCCAGGCGACTCCTGCTTCGTCGCGACCCGGTGCTTGCCGCCCTGATCCGCAAGCACGGGGAGTGCGGTCTTGCGCGCGCGCAGCGAAGCGATCATTTCTCCGCGCTGGTCCGCGCCATTACCGGCCAGCAGTTGTCGACCAAAGCCGCAGCCACGATCTACAGCCGACTCGTCGCGCTCATGCCGGAGGGTGTGACACCTGCCGCACTTGCGGCGTTAACCGACGATCAGATGCGCGCTGTCGGCATGAGCCGGCAGAAAATCACCTATTTCAGAGATCTCTGTGACAAGGCTCTCAGCGGAGTCGTGCCGCTCGATTCACTCGAATCGATGACCGACGACGACGTGATTGCGGCGCTGACGCAGGTGAGAGGCATTGGCCGATGGTCTGCCGAAATGTTCCTGATGTTCCGCCTTCATCGGCCCGATGTGCTCCCGGTCGACGATCTGGGGATCGTCAACGCGATAAAGAATGTGTACCGGTTGCGGAAGCGACCCACCGCGGATCGGATACGAAAGATTGGCACCGCGTGGGAACCGTATCGGTCGGTCGCCTGCTGGTATCTATGGCGCAGTCTGGACAACGAGCCGTGAGACGACGATTCCTCCTTCTCGGGCTGATTCTTCTCGCCTCATTCCTTCCTGCTCTCGCCCAGCAGAAGCCGGCGGACGCCAAGTGGGACGTGAATGCGCCGCTCGGCCCGACGACACCGCTGTCGTTTGACACGTCGGAAGGGACGTGGATGAACGTCGATGTGAGTCCCGACGGCAAACGGGTCCTGTTCGATCTGCTCGGCGACATTTACGAAATGCCAATCGACGGGACAGGTTCCTCGACGGCGACGCGGTTGACGAGCGGAGCGGCGTTCGACATGCAGCCGCGGTACAGCCCGGACGGATCCACGATCGCGTTCACGAGCGATCGGGATGGTCTCTGGAACATCTGGACGATGGATGCCGACGGGAAGAACCCGAAGCAGATCTCGAAAGAGAAACGCTGGTGGGTGAACAGCCCGACATGGGGTCCGGACGGCCGCTACATCTTCGCCCGGCGGCATTTCGTCGGATCGCGGTCGCTCGGCGCTGGCGAGATCTGGATGTATCACCACAGCGGATCGGACGGTCTCCAGGTGACCGAGAAGAATGGACTGCAGAAGGACTCGGGCGAGCCGGCGATTTCGGCCGACGGCACGAAGCTTTTCTACAGTCGCGACGTCACCCCAGGACAGACGTTCGAATACAACAAGGATCCAAACGGCACCATCTACGCGATCATGGAGCGCGACCTGACGACCGGGCATGAGCGGCGCGCCGTCAGTGTTCAGGGTGGATCGGTCACGCCACGCCCCTCGCCCGACGGCAAGTCGCTCGCCTACGTCCGCCGGGTGCGGCTGCAGAGCAAACTCTACGTCCGGGAGCTCGAGTCCGCCCGCGATCGACCGATCTTCGATCATCTCGACAAAGACCTGCAGGAGGCCTGGGCGATTCACGGTTTGTACCCTCAGTACGCCTGGACGCCGGACTGCAAGTCGATCGTGATCTGGGGTGAGGGAAAAATCTGGCGGGTGGATGTGGCGAGCGGCAAGGCGACCCAGGTCCCGTTCAGCGCCCACGTCGAGCAGACAATCAACGACGCCGTCCGTTTTCCACAGCAGGTCTTCACGCCTGAATTCCAGGTCAAGATGCTGCGTCACGTGGCCACGTCCCCCGACGGCGCCTACGTCGCCTACAGCGCGGTTGGACATCTCTATCTGAAGAAACTGCCTGACGGTGAGCCGCGCCGGCTGACGACCGTCGACGCGTTTGAATTCGATCCATCGTGGTCGGCCGACGGGCAATCAATCGTCTACACCACGTGGACCGACGCCGACTACGGACGCGTCCGCGTCGTCGGGCGCGACGGCTCAGGCGGGCGCGATGTGGTCACGGCAAAGGGACACTACGCCGAGCCGGCGTTCTCGCCTGATGGACGGACGATTGTCTATCGCCGGGCCGGCGGGGACCCGATCCGTGGCGAGCTGTATGGAATCGACGCGGGTATTTATGTCGTGCCGCTCGACGGATCGACGCCACCGAGGCTGGTTCGCGACGGCGGATCGGATCCGAGATTCGATCACACCGGCCGGCGGATTTACGTTCGCGAGCAACGAGGCGACAAGGCCGTGCTCCTCAGTGTGGGGCTCGGCGATCCAGCATCGCCGCTCGGCGGGCGCGATGAGATCGTGCATTTCCAGTCGGACAACGCCACCCAGATCGTTCCCTCCCCCGACGACAAGTGGGTCGCCTTCGAAGAGCGCTGGCACACCTACGTCGCGGCATTTCCGCGTACTGGACGGCCGATCGATCTCGGGCCGAATGTCGCCGGCTACCCGGCGACCCGGGTGTCGCGCGATGCAGGCTTCTCATTGCATTGGTCCGGCGACAGCCGAAAGGTGTACTGGTCGATGGGGCCGGAGCTTTTCTCGCGCGAGCTGTCACGAACGTTCACGTTCATTGAGCGGAATCTGCCGCTGCCGGACGAACCGGAAACGAAGGGCCTTCCGATTGGGTTCACCGCGAAGTCCGATGTGCCCGACGGCATCGTCGCATTGGTTGGCGCGCGAATCATCACCGTCGCTGCGCCGACCGGCGGCGGCCAGCGCACGGCGAACAGCAATGTGATCGAGAACGGCACGATCGTGATCGATCGCAATCGGATTACCGCAATTGGCCCGAGCCGCTCCGTCAATGTTCCTGCCGATGCACGGCGCATCGATGTCACGGGCAAGACGATCATGCCGGGCATCGTCGACGTTCACGCGCATGTAGGCGGGGAAGACGATGGGATTCTCGCCGAGTCGAGCTGGCCGCTGATGGCGAACCTGGCCTTCGGCGTCACGACATCCCACGATCCGTCGAACGACTCGCAGACCGTTTTCACCAACGCGGAGCTGATTCGATCCGGCGCCAAGCTTGGTCCGCGGCTGTTCTCGACCGGGACGATTCTCTATGGCGCCGAGACGCCGTTCAAAGCCGTGATCGAGACTTACGACGATGCGCTTTCGCATCTGCGGCGTCAGAAGTCGATGGGTGCGTTCTCGGTGAAGAGCTACAACCAGCAGCGGCGCGACTCGAGGCAGATGATCATCAAGGCCGCGCGTGAACTGCAGATGATGGTGGTCCCCGAAGGCGGCTCGCTCCTCTATTACAACGAGTCGATGGTCCTCGATGGCCACACCGGTGTGGAGCACTCACTACCGGTTCCAAAGATCTACAAGGACGTCGTCACGCTCTTTGCGAACAGCCACAGCGGCTACACGCCGACGCTCATCGTTGGCTACGGCGGATTGTCCGGCGAATACTACTGGTATCAGCACACGAACGTGTGGGAGAACGAGCGCCTGCTTGCGTTCACCCCACGCGAGATCGTCGACGCGCGGTCGCGGCGGCGAACCATGGCGCCGGAAGACGATTTCAATCATGTGCTGATCGCCAAGGGAGCAAAGCAGATCCTGGACGCGGGCGGAAGCGTGCAGTTGGGCGCGCACGGACAGCTGCAGGGGCTCGGCGCGCACTGGGAGTTGTGGATGCTGCAACAGGGCGGCATGACCAACATGGAAGCGATCCGCTGCGCGACGATTAACGGTGCGAAGTACCTCGGTCTCGATCGGGAGCTCGGATCGCTCGAGAAGGGCAAGCTTGCCGACCTGGTGGTGATGGATCGAAACCCGCTCGAGAACATCCGGAACTCCGAGTCCGTGTCGATGGTGATGCTGAACGGCCGGCTCTACGACCGAGCGCTGAACGAGATCGGAAATCATCCGAAGACGCGTGCGCCGTTGTATTGGGAGCGATAGGATCAATCGATTCCAAGCACGGCCGGCTGTGCCGCGTTGGCCTTTCGTTTGCGATCGTCGGCGGTTGTGTCAGCGCCGAAGTACCCCGAAGTCGTTGCCGTGATCAACAGCAGCGAAGATACGGTCGAGATGCTGCGGCAGTGCCTGATGACGCATGGTTTCAGCGCGATCGTCACCGCGCACATTCAGGACTTCAAAAGCGGCAGCGAAGACTTTCCGAAGTACCTGGCTCAGCACGATCCTGCCGTCATCATTTACGACGTCTCAATTCCTTACGACAGGAACTGGACGTTCCTACGGCTGCTGCTCGACTCCGAGTCGATGCGAGGCCGCAAGGTTGTCGTGACGACGACGAACAAGAAGCGGCTGGACGAGCTGGTGGGTCCGACCGACGCGTTCGAGATTGTGGGGAAGCCGTACGATCTGGAGCAGATTGTTTCGGCCGTGAAAGTTGCGCTCGGTAAGGGATAGGTTGCGCTCTCCGTTTCCGCCCCCCTATAATTAAGGTTTCCAACCGCGACCGGAAGACGTCACTGGGAGGTCGTTCAACGGTAGGACACGTGGCTCTGGACCACGTTATCGGGGTTCGAATCCCTGCCTCCCAGCCAGACTTCGCTCGCCTTCGGCGAGCTTCGTCTAGGTCGGCCGCTTTGCGGCCGACGTTCAGAGCGAGTCTCTATTACCCGCGAAGTCTGTCTCGCCGTAGCGCCGCAGGCGCGAAGGCGGACTCCCAACAAACGTGCGCGCGACGAACCACGAAGCGAGAAATCATCATGCGTAGGCTGTCTCGCCGAAGCGGCGCAGCCGCGAAGGCGGACCTCCAGCCTTCGCTCGCGCTTCGCGCGAGCTTCGGCTAGGTCGGCCGCTTTGCGGCCGACGTTCAAAGCGAGTCTCCCTTACGAACGAAGTCTGTCTCGCCGCCGCAGGCGCGAAGGCGAACTCCCAACAAAGGTGCGCGGCGACGAACCACGAAGCGAGGAATCATTACGCGTAGGCTGTCTCGCCGGAGCGCCGGAGGCGAAGGGGGGACGGCCAAATCCACGGAATCGGTCACGCGGTGCGTTCAAGTTTTGCACAATCATCGCCTGTCTTGCTGCGCACCTACTGCGTACGAAAGGTGTCCATGACGGATATTTCCTAAACGCTGCTCCCGTTGGCGCTGGATCAGATCGTGCCGGGCCATTGGTATGCAGGGCGTCGGACCCAGATTCGTGTACGTCCTACGCAGCGAGACGGATCCGGCGCGCCACTATATTGGCCGCACAACCAACGTCGACGAGCGACTTGACTGGCACAACAACGGTCCGTGTGGGTACACCGTTCAGCACCGCCCGTGGTCGATCGTGGTGGCATTGGAGTTTCCGGACGCAACTTCCGCTGCGCATTTCGAGCGGTACCTGAAGTCCGGTTCTGGACGGGCATTCGCAAAGCGTCATTTCGGCGCGTGACTCGCCTCGCGCGAAGTCGATGTCGCCGACGCGGAGTGCGAGCATCTCGCCCCGGCGCGTGCGGTGTCCCAGCGCCGTGATTATCATCATCGCCGCAGCCGCGCGGCAAGCTCGCGCAAGTGGCGGTGCAGATCTGTCGTGAGGGTAAATCGTGCTCGGACGATTCTTTGGCTGGGAACGATCTGACGCGGACACGATGCCTCCACCGCGCCGGTTGCTACCCTCGGTCGGGGACCCTTGGCCGGCGCTTGAGGAGGTCCATGCCGGTCAGGGTGGAGCTGATGTCTTGCCTACGAAGCCGGACAGCGCGAGCATTGCCGGTCGGATCCCGCGAAGGAACCCAACGACCTCACCGCTCCGAGTAGCCCGCCGCAGAGTGCGACGGGAGCGTTGGTTACCTCCCGGTTGCGCGATACCAAAAATCAAGCAATGCCGCAGCGGCGATGAACAATGCCAGCGCGCGGATGGTCTGCTTCCGCCAGCCGGTGTAGACCCAGCCCTTATTCGGATCGTTCCGAGAGCGCCGAGCGCTGTGGATGCCTGGATACCATCGCTGGTTCACGCCCCAGACGCTAACCACGATCATCCACGCGGCGACAACGAAGTCTGCGAAGTACTCCATCGCACTCATGTCCGGTCGATTCAAGAATCGTGGGCTGCCTCCAGGAGCATAAACGATGAGTCGCTCTCCTATCTGGCTGCCGTGGTTGACGCTGATCGTTGGCGTGCTCTGCATCGGGTTCTCGGGACGCTTGGGCCGAGACGCCGTAAGGCAAAGAATGGGGACCAAATTCGTACGGCCCGAGGTGGCGTTCATTCCCGCACGACGAAAAGCCGAAGAAGACCTTTATCGTTGGATGTTCTGTGGATTCGGTGTTCTCTTGACTCTTGTGAGTTTGTGGATTTTGCTTCGACCCTAAAAACGCAACAAATTGAGCCAGTACCCATGTTGGTGGCCTTGCTTCCGGTGTCATTCTTTTTCGGCGGCGAAACGGCGGAGTCGGTGCGTGGGGAGGAATGGGCGGCACCTCTCGTCACGCGGTTTTGACACCGTAAAGATTTCCAATTTTAATGCCGACAAGTAGCGCGGGCGTGTGACCTACCCTGTCACACCCGTTTTCTAAGCTGGCAGGGGCGTATGGGCGATCATTCGGCGATCGAATGGACAGACGCAACGTGGAATCCGGTGCGCGGTTGCACGAAGGTTAGTCCGGGCTGCAAGTTCTGTTACGCGGAGACGTTCGCGGAACGTTTTCGGGGCGTAGCGGGCCATCCTTTCGAACAGGGTTTCGACCTGCGGCTCGTGCCGGACAAGCTCGAACAACCGCTCCGATGGCGACGATCTCGAAAAATCTTCGTCAACTCCATGAGCGATCTCTTTCATGAGGATGTACCGGCCGATTACATCGCCCAGGTGGGCGACGTCATGCGCCGCGCCGACTGGCATCTTTTTCAGGTGCTGACCAAACGTCACGAACGACTGCGAGAACTCTTGACGGATGAACTGCGCTGGATGGCCGACCTACCCAACGTTGCGTACGGCGTCAGTGTCGAGAACCGCGCATATGGCATTCCGCGCGTCGATTCGCTGAGAGCGACGCCTTCACGGATTCGGTTTCTGTCCGTGGAACCGCTGTTGGAGGATCTCGGCTCGCTCGATTTGCGCGGGATCGATTGGGTGATCGTGGGTGGCGAGAGCGGACCGCGAGCCCGCCCGATGTTGCGCGAGTGGGTTGTGCGGATCCGCCGCGAATGTCGCGCGCAGCGGGTTGCGTTTTTCTTTAAGCAGTGGGGTGGTGTTCGTAAACACGAGACTGGCCGAACCCTCGACGGCCGGACTTACGACGAATTTCCTTTAGCGTTCGACCGTCTGAAACTGAGCGAACGGCATGGCGAAACGATCGGATCCGCATCCGGAGTATTGGGACGAGTACACGCCGTTCAATCAAATCAAACATGATCTGATTCGCTGCTACTTGAACGGCTGGTATCCCAAGCTCGGATTTTGGGCCGGACGCGTGTTGTACGGCGACACGCATGCCGGGCGCGGCAAGTATGAGACTGGAGATCCGGGATCGCCTCTCGTCGCGCTGCGAACCCTCCTGAAACATAATGCGCTTCCATCGCTGCTGAAACAGTCCGAGTTCAACTTTTTGTTCTTAGAGCAGGATCCCGAAAACGCGGAATCACTGCGAAAGGAGCTTGCGTCGTTCGAGTCGCTACCCGATCGAATCAATGTCGAAGTCAGCGAGGGGGACGCATTCGAAAAGCTGTCCCGCATTCTCTCGGACCTTCGGCGCGACAAGGCTCAAATGGCTCCCGCCTTTCTGTTCGTCGATCCGTACGGGTTCACAATTCCCGGCGCTCTGCTGGCTGATCTGCTGCAGGCAGGCCGTGTTGAACTCTTCGTGAATGTGATGTGGCGCGAGCTAGACATGCTGATTCGGAGGCACGGAAGCGGAGGTGCGCAGACGCTTGACGACATCTTTGGTTGCTCCGAATGGCGGACCGAAGTCGTGGCGGAAACAATGGACGAAAGGATTGAACAAGCTATCGAGGTGATGCGGCGGCGCTTCGGTGCGCGCTGGGCAACGCCCGTCGTTCGGATGGTCACCGGTGGAAGCGCGACCCGATACGTTCTCGTGCACTTCACAAACAAGGATGACGGGCGCGATCTCATGAAGAACTGCCGCTGGTCGATTTTTCCTGACGGCGACTTTCGCGTCAGAAGGAGCGAAGAACTAGGCCAAGCCAACTTGTTCGGAGCCAATCTTGCGCCAGCGCGGCGATGGGTGCTCGGAAAATTGCAACAGGGTCCAATCCGATGGCAGGACTTGCTCTCCGCGGTGCGGGCGGAAGATTGGCTCGAAAAGCACGTGAACGAGATCGTTCGGGAATTAAAGGCCGAACAGAAGCTTGCTCATAGCCCGGTTCCGTCGGGACGCAAGTTCAGTGCTGCGGCGAACCCAATCCTAGAGCTCCGCCGACCATGACGGCGACGCTAGTCTCTGCGACTGGGTACGGTCTTGCAATCTACGGCGCTTGGATGCTGTACCGAAACGCCACGCCTGATTACGGACACGGCACGATACCCAGGTTTACGGATGAGGAAGCGCAATCGTTTTTTCAAGATCAGGAGCGCGCGATCGAAGACAGACAGAAGGCCAATCAAAGGGGTTTCGGATTCGTGCTCGTCGGATCCGTTTTGCAACTGATCGGCACGCTCATCGCTGGTTTCGTTGGCGGTTGATTGCATCGAATCCGATCTACAAGGGGGCGAGCGTGATATCACGCGTCCTGTCGATGCTTCTGTTCTGCGCCTATGTTCCGGTCTTTTGGAGTGAGGGCCCTGGCATCGTAACGACGATTCTTGGAATCTGCTTCGTGCCATTGATGTGCGTCTGGTTTCCCGAGGCGTTAGGGGAAGCGACACCGGCTGAGGTGAGAGAATCACCGCCCAGTCTAGTTTGGCTGTTTGGCTGGTTTACTCTCCTCTTGCCGCTCATCGCCAAGCTGGTGGGTTTTCTGTACACGTATAGGTGACCTCACCGATTCATTACTGCCGGAAATAACTGCACAAACGCAGCGGCCCCCACACACGGAGCGAAGTTGACGACCATCGATAATTGGGTTGATGCGTTCATAAAGGGTTCGTTTCGAGACGTCGCTGATGAGGACTATATTGCTGCGCGTCTAGCCTATCGTTATGAACTGCTCGAACCATTTTTGTGGCTGTCGCTTCAAGCTGTCGAGAAGTATCTAAAGGCGATTTTGCTCTTTCATCGAGAGAGCACCAAGCGGTTCGGTCACGACATTCTCAAGTGCTCCGAGCGGGTTGTCGCGACTACCAACCTGACGTTCCCCGCTGACATACGGACCTTCATCATGTACGTCGATGAGGAGGGCAAGAATCGATATTTCGAGTACCCGGCGGACTTAAAAGAGGACGCACTCTTAGGGTTGGATCGCACGGTGTGGCATCTGCGCCGATATTGTTTTCCGATATCGAGAGCGCGAACGGAGTTCACAGACTACGTTAGCTCTCTCGGCTCAGACCCGCTCGAATATCGCCACCGATTTGCCATTCCAGGCGGGTACCTTGAAAAAGTCCTTGCTAAAAAATCCGAGAGGCGTCGGCAGCTGGTCTGGAAGAA
>JBPYFA010000533.1:0-19897 GCA_051986585.1 Vicinamibacterales bacterium
CGCCTGCGCTCGACCTGGAAATCCTCGACACGCCTGAATCCGTCAGCATGAGCGAACCGGCAATGATCGCGCTGCGGCGCAAACCGCGAGCGTCCGTCCGACTTGCCGCCGAAGCGGTCAGTCGTGGCAGCGCCGCGGCGTTCTTCAGTGCCGGAAACACGGGGGCATCGGTGATGGCGGCGGTCGCGGCGTTCGGCCGGCTGCCTGGCGTGGATCGTCCGGCGCTGGCCACGATTATTCCGACGCGGAGGCAACCAGCCGTGCTGCTCGATTCCGGGGCGACGGTGGAGTGTCGTCCGCAGCACCTCGTGCAGTTTGCCGTCATGGGCGCGGCCTACGCGCGTGTGGCGCTCGGGTGCCGGTCGCCGCGCGTCGGCTTGTTGTCGGTTGGTGAAGAAGAAAGCAAGGGCAATGATCTGACGCGCGAGGCGCACCAGCTGCTCAAAACGGCGCCGATTCAGTTCGCCGGGAACGTCGAGGGGCGTCATGTCTATGCCGGCGACGTTGACGTGATCGTGTGCGACGGCTTCACCGGCAACGTAACGCTGAAGATCAGCGAAGGGCTGGTCGACACCGTGCAGGCGCTGCTGCACGACGAGCTGTCGTCGACTTTTGGCACTCGCGTCGGCTACCTCCTCTCGCGGCAGGCGTTCCGTCGCTTCCGTCGTCGAGTCGATTCATCGGAGTACGGTGGCGCGCCGCTCGTCGGGTTGAACGGATTGTGTATCGTTGGTCACGGTCGGTCGTCTGCGAAGGCCGTGCGCAACGGGGTCGCGATGGCGGCGAAATTCGTGAGTCAGGGATTGATCAATCAGCTGTCGAAGCAGGTCGCGACCACCACGTCGGAGGGGCACGTTCGATGATTGCGTTCGTGTTTCCTGGACAGGGCGCGCAGAAAGTCGGCATGGGCAAATCCCTCGCCGATGCATTTCCCGTTTGCCGTGAAACCTTTGACGAAGCGGATGCCGCACTTGGCGAGTCCCTGAGCACTCTCTGTTTCGAAGGCCCCGCGGAGGCGCTTCAGCTGACCGAGAATACGCAGCCGGCGATTTTGACGACGAGCGTGGCCGTTCTCCGCCTCGTAGAATCGCGGGGGATTCACGCCGCCTTCGCTGCCGGCCATAGTCTCGGCGAGTACAGCGCACATGTTGCGGCTGGCACGTTCACATTTGCCGACGCGGTTCGCACTGTCCGCCGGCGTGGCCGCTACATGCAGGAGGCGGTGCCGGTCGGCGAGGGTGCGATGGCTGCGATCCTTGGGCTCGATGCCGAGAGTGTCGCTCGGGCGTGTTCGGAGACGATGGCCGCGCTCGGATCTCGCGTCGTTGCTCCCGCCAACCTGAATGCTCCTGGACAGGTCGTGATCGCTGGCAATGCCGACGCGGTGGCAAATGCATGTGAGCGGGCAAAAGCGCTTGGCGCGAAGCGCGCGATTCCGCTGCCGGTCAGTGCCCCATTTCATTGTGCGCTGATGAAGTCAGCCGAAGATCGGCTCGCGCCGGAGCTGCGCACCTTGTCGGTGTCGGATCCACAGTTCCCGGTTGTGGCGAACGTTGACGCCGAACCCAAACGCGACGGTCGTGCGGCGATTGATGCATTGATTCGGCAGGTATCCGCGCCGGTGCGATGGGAAGACGTCGTCAAACGGCTGATTGCGGAGGGTGCCACAACGTTCGTCGAGTTGGGCCCGGGGACTGTGCTCGCGGGGTTGATCAAGAAGATCGACCGCAGCGTGCAGGTTTTCAGTGTCGAGGACGAAAAGAGCCTCGCGGAAACCGAGAACCTAAAACCGCAAACCTAAAACCGCAAACCTAAAACCAACCCAGAACTGAAAACCAAAAACCGAAAACCGCCGTATATGATTGATCTGTCAAACCGCGTCGCGATCGTGACCGGTGCGTCCCGGGGCATCGGCCGGACGATCGCCTCGGCGTTGGCGAAGCAGGGAGCCGTCGTCGTCGCGGCCGCGCGCGGCGACAACGCCGGGCCGGTCGCCGAGGAGATTCGCGGCGCGGGCGGACGCGCGGAAGCGGTTGCGCTCGACGTGACCGAGGCAGGCGCTGCCGAGAAGCTGGTTGCGTCGGTCGTCGACCGTCACTCGCGAGTCGACATCCTGGTCAACAACGCGGGCATCACGCGGGACCAGTTATTGCTGCGCATGAAGCGCGACGATTGGGACGCCGTGCTGGCGACGAACCTGACGGCGGCGTTCGCGCTGACGCAGGCGGTGCTGAAGCCGATGATTAAGCAGCGCGGCGGCCGCATCATCTGCATCAGCTCGGTCGTTGGCCAGACCGGCAATGCCGGCCAGGCGAACTATGCCGCCTCGAAAGCCGGCCTGATTGGCTTTACCAAGGCGGTGGCGCTCGAAGTTGCGTCGCGCGGCATCACTGCCAACGTCGTCGCGCCGGGTTTGATTGAGACGGAGATGACACGCGCGTTGACCGAGCAGGCGCGTGACGAATGGGCATCGAGGATTCCGCTGCGGCGCCTGGGCACGCCCGCCGACGTCGCGTCGGCGGTCTGCTTCCTTGCATCAGACGAGGCGTCGTATATTACGGGGCATGTGCTGGCGGTCAATGGCGGGATGTACACGTAGCGCGGCGTTGGACTGGAAAGCCGTGATGGAGGACTGAATGGCGGTTGCAGACAAAGTCAAGGGCATCATCGTGGAGCAGCTCGGAGTCGACGAAGAAGAAGTGACTCCGGATGCGTCGTTTGTCGACGATCTAGGCGCCGACTCGCTCGACACGGTGGAGCTCGTCATGGCGTTCGAGGAAGAGTTCGGGATCGAGATCCCGGACGAGGACGCCGAGAAGATCACGCGCGTGAAGGAAGCCGTCGAGTACATCGAGAGTCACAGCAAGAAGAAGTAGCGCAGCCGCTCGCCTGCGCCCGGGCTTCGGCGGAGCGCCGTAGCTTGAGCGGAAGGCGTCGGGGCTGCTCCCCAGGGAGGCGGATTGAGCAGGCGAGTCGTCGTGACGGGTGTCGGCCTCGTGTCGCCGCTCGGCATAGGGACCTTGGCGAACTGGGACGCGCTCTGCGCGGGCCAGAGCGGCATCGGACCGATCACCCGGTTCGATGCCACGCACTTTTCGGCGCGGATCGCAGGCGAGGTGAAGGGATTCGACCCGCTGCAGTTCGTCGACAAGAAAGACGTCAAGAAGATGGACGTCTTCATTCAGCTGGCCATCGCCGCGGCGGACTTTGCCATGAACGATGCGAAGCTGAAGGTGAGCGCCGAGTGCGCGACGCGCACCGGCGTATTCATCGCGTCCGGTATCGGCGGGTTCAGCACGATTGAGCGCGAGCACCGGGCGCTCATCGAGGGTGGCCCGCGCAGGATTTCTCCGTTTTTCATTCCCGCCGCGATCATCAACCTGGCGGCCGGCCAGGTATCGATTCGATTCGGAGCCAAAGGGCCGAACTCTGCGACCTGCACGGCGTGCTCGGCGTCCGCGCACGCGATTGGCGACGCGTTCGAAATCATCAGGCGCAACGATGCCGACGTCATGATCGCGGGCGGTTCGGAGGCGGCGATCACCCCCATGGGGGTCGGCGGGTTTGCGGCGATGCGCGCCTTGTCGACGCGCAACGACGAACCGCAGCGAGCCAGTCGCCCGTTCGACAAAGAGCGCGACGGCTTCATCATGGGTGAAGGCTCGGGCGTGATCATCCTCGAGGAGCTCGAGTTCGCGAGACGACGGGGCGCGACGATTTACGCCGAGCTGGTTGGATACGGCATGAGCGCCGACGCGTATCACATCACCGCACCGTCCGAAGATGGCGAGGGCGGCATGCGGGTGATGCAGGCGGCGATCAAGCAGGCGGGTATCGATCCGTCCAAGGTCGACTACATCAACGCACACGGAACCTCGACGCCGTACAACGACAAGCTGGAGACCCTGGCGATCAAGCGGGTGTTCGGTGAACACGCGCGCAAGCTGGCGATTTCCTCGACCAAATCCATGACCGGCCACCTGCTCGGTGCCGCGGGCGGGCTCGAGGCCGGCATCACCGTGCTCGCCATCCGGAATCAGATGATTCCGCCAACGATCAATTACGAAAACCCGGATCCCGAGTGCGATCTCGACTACGTGCCGAACACGAAACGGGCCGCGTCCATCCAGTACGCGTTGTCGAATTCGTTCGGCTTCGGCGGCACCAACGGGGCTTTGTTATTCAAGCGCTTCGATGAATAGCTTCCAGTTGCCAGCTCCCAGCTCCCAGCTCTCGCTTATGGAATTTTTGGGTAATTGGACCGACAACGTGCATGGGCGTGGATTGTCAGTTCAGAGCTGGAAGCTGGGAACTGGGAACTGGAAACTGGGAACTGGAAGCTGGAAACTGGAAACTGGAAGCTGGAAGCTGGAAGCTGGTAACTGACGACTCAGCATGAAAATAGCCGTCTGCATCAAACAGGTTGTCACCCGAGAGTGGCAGCTGCGCATCAACGACGCCAAGACCTGGATCCGTGATCAGGATGCGAGTTTCGAGCTGAACGAGCCGGACGCCTACGCGCTGGAGGAAGCACTTCGTCTCAAGGAAAAGCACACCGGCGAGGTCGTGGTCGTTTCCGCCGGACCGGCGCGAGCTGCCCAGGTGATCCGTGAGGCGCTGGCGCGCGGCGCCGATCGCGCCATCCACATCGAATCCGACGCGCTCTCGACCGCCGATGCGGTCACGGTTGCCGATGCGATCGCCGCCGCCATTCGTGAAGAGAAATTCGATCTCGTGTTGACCGGACTTCAATCCGACGATCAGGGATTCGGACAGGTGGGCGTCATTCTCGCGGAGAAGCTGGGAATGCCGCACGCCACGATCATCATGGAAGTGCAGGCGGCAGACTCGAGCCTGCGGGTGAAGCGCGAGCTCGAAGGTGGATGGTTCCAGTGGATCACGCTGCCGATGCCGGCGCTGCTGACGATCCAGAGCGGCATCAATCAGCTGCGCTACGCCACGCTCAAGGGCATCATGGCGGCGAAGAAGAAGGAGATTCGCAAGGTGACGCCCGCGGCGCCGGCAGACGCGACGCTCCGTATCCTCAGTGTGCAATTTCCGCAGAAGGGTAAGCAAACGCAGATGATTGACGGCACTCCAGCTGAGGCGGCGAAGGAACTCGTCAAGCGTCTGCGCGAGGAAGCGCGGGTGATTTAGCGATGGTGCTGGTCATAGGCGAGCAACGCGGCGGAAAACTGAACCGCGCGACCTGGGAAGCGGTCGCGGCGGCACAGTCGGCAGGTGGGCCCGTCAAGGTTGTCCTGCTTGGTGCGGGTGCCGAGTCCGCCGCAACAGAGATTGCTGCTGCCGAGGTGGCAGAAGTCCTGGTCGCCGATGCTGCACCGCTTGCGGATTACACCGCTGACGGATACGTCCTCGCGCTGGCGTCGATCATCGATCAGGAAAAGCCAGCGGCGGTGTTCTTCCCACACACCTACCAGACTCGCGACTTCGCTCCGGCACTTGCGGCCCGGCTCGGACGTGCCCTCGTCACCGACGTCACCGCAATCAAGAAGAGTGACTCGGGCACTGTGTATACCCGGCCGGTGTTCCAGGGAAAACTCAGTGCTGAAGTGCAGCCGCAGGGCCCGGAACCGCACCTGATCACCCTGCAGATTGGTGCGTTCCGCGCGGACGCGGCGAAGCGTGGCTCGTCGCCAGCGGCTGTCAAGAAGGTCAGCATTGCGGTTGATGCGGGCGCGATTCGGCAAAAGCCCGAGGCGCCGTTTCAGGAGGCGCGTCAGGCCGTCGATCTGTCGCAGGCTGAGCGCATCGTCTCGGTGGGCCGTGGCATCAAGGGGCAGGAGCATCTGAAGATTGCCGAGGAGCTTGCCAAGGCGCTGGGCGGCGAGATCGCGGCGTCGCGTCCGATTTGCGATGCCGGGTGGCTTCCCATGGATCGTCAGATCGGCAGCTCGGGCCAGACCGTCGCGCCGAAGTTGTACGTCGCGCTTGGCATCTCGGGCGCCATTCAGCACCTGGTCGGGATGAAGGGCTCACGCACGATTGTGGCTATTAATAAGGATGCGGAAGCGCCGATTTTCGAGATCGCCGACTACGGCATCGCAGGCGATCTCTTCGAGGTGGTCCCGGCGCTGATTGCTGAACTGAATAAATAGCTGGAAGCTGGTAGCGGGAAGCTGGAAGCTTCAGTCCATTGTCCACTCGCGAGACCCTAGACGTCGACGTTCTCATCGTGGGTGGCGGGCCCGCCGGGATGTCGGCCGCGCTCCGGTTGCATCAGCTTCAGCAGGAGAAGGGCGGCGAGCCGCTCGCCATCGCGGTTCTCGAGAAGGCGCGAGAGGTCGGCGCGCACATGCTGTCGGGCGCCGTGCTCGATCCGTCCGCGTTGCGAAAGCTGATACCAGATTTTGCGGCGAAAGGCGCCCCGCTGGCCTCGGAAGTACACCACGATCGCGTCTACTTCCTGACCAAATCTGGCAAGCTTCGGTTTCCAATCACTCCTCCGCCGCTTCAGAATCACGGCAACTACATCATCTCCCTGAGTCGATTTGTGAAATGGCTCGGCAGCCAGGTCGAGTCCGCAGGGATCGACATCTTCACTGGCTTCGCAGCGGTCGAAGTTCTCTACGACGACGGGCGAGTGGTTGGCGTGCGGACCGGCGATCGCGGCATCGGCAAGCATGGTGAGCGGAAGCCGACGTTCGAAGCCGGCGTCGACATCCACGCCAAGGTGACGATTCTCACCGACGGCGTGCGCGGCAATTTGACGAAAGCCGTGGTTCGTCGCCTGGCGCTGGACGAGGGGCGCGCGCCGCAGCTCTATGCGATCGGCATCAAGGAGTTGTGGGAGCTTCCGTCCGGCCGTCTTCCGGCCGGAACCGTCATTCATACGATGGGCTATCCGCTGCGCATGGAAGAATTCGGCGGGGCGTTCATCTACGCGGTGCCCGACGGCGTCACCTCGGTCGGCTTCGTGAGCGGCCTCGATTATCGCGACCCGATGTTCGATCCTCACATCACGTTCCAGCACTTCAAGCAGCATCCGTTTGTCGCCTCGCTGCTCCAAGGCGGCCAGATGATCCGCTACGGTGCGAAAGCGCTGCCCGAGGGTGGCTGGTACACGATTCCGCGAGTCTACGCCGACGGACTGCTGATTGCGGGCGACGCGGGTGGGTTCCTCAACTCGATGCGCTTGAAAGGTATTCATCTCGCGATGCATACGGGAATGCTCGCAGCGGAAAGCGCGTTCGATGCCGTGCGCGCCAACGACACGTCGTCGTCACGGCTGAAGGGCTACGCCGACGCCATCGATCGCAGCGACGTCCGTCGAGAGCTCTATCCGGTCCGCAACGTTCATCAGAGTTTCAGTTACGGTCTGCTGGCGGGTGTCGCCTACTCCGGCCTGTCGCTGGTTACGGGGGGTTGGTGGTATCGCGATCCGATGCCGGCGCACGCCGGCTACGAGCGTATGGCGACGCTCGACGCGTACTATGACGGCAACCGTCCCGATCTGGATTCACCCGTCCGCCCGGCAAAGATCGATCGTCAGATTACGTTCGATCGACTCACGAACGTCCACTACTCGGGCACGCGGCACGCGGAGGATCAGCCCTCTCATCTCATCGTCCACGACGCCGACGTGTGCCGCTCCCGCTGCCGCACCGAGTACGGCAACCCGTGCACCCGATTTTGTCCGGCGAATGTCTATGAGATGGTCGATGCCGGTGATGGAACGAAGAAGCTGCAGATCAACGCGTCGAACTGCGTGCACTGCAAGACCTGCGACATCATGGATCCGTATCAGCTGATCGACTGGGTCCCGCCCGAAGGCGGCGGCGGACCGCAATATGAAGGCATGTAATTGCTGAATGCTGAATGCTGATTTGCAGATTGCCGATTGCGGATTGATTGCCGATTGCTGATTGAATGCCCACCGAGCGTCTGACGCCGTCCCAGCGATTCAAGACCAGCCTGATCGGTGCGATTGCGGCGCCCACCATCTCCGCTTTGTGCCGCACGATTACCTGGAAAGTTGAAGGCGCCCAGTACTTCGACGAAATCCTCAAATCAGGACGCGTCCCTATTGTCGCCGTCTGGCACGGGCGAATCCTTCCTGCAGTCTGGTACTTCCGTCATCGCGGCGTCGTCGTCATGGCGAGCTCCAATTTTGACGGTCAGTGGATCGCGCGGATCATCGAGCGGCTTGGCAACCGAACCGTTCCGGGTTCCACGTCGCACGGCGGCTCGCGTGCGCTGATTGCGATGAAGCGGGAGATCGAGCGCGGCCATCCTGCCGCATTTGCGCTCGACGGACCGCGCGGGCCGGCGCGCGTCGCTCAGCCCGGTGCCGCATGGCTTGCCGCGACAACTGGCTCGCCGATCTTGCCCGTTCACGGGGAAGCCAGCCGGTCGTGGACGATCAGCAGCTGGGACCGGACGATGGTGCCGAAGCCGTTCAGCACGGTGGCACTGGTGATTGGGAAGCCGCTGATCGTGCGCAACGCTGCCGACGAGGGGAAAAATGAAATCGAAGGGGCGCTACGAGAGAACGAGGCGCGCGCCCGGCAAATACTGACGTAGCGCGCGCTCGTTCCTTTCGCAAGGTGGCCGGAGAGCGACCGAGGCTCAAATGGAGAAACGCGATCAGCCGCCGGCGGCATCGACCGAGCAATAGAGAGTCCAACAGAACTGCCGTTAAGATCGCAGGCCAACCTTCGCGACCATCTCACAGTCTCAGTCCGGTCGGACAAAAGTCATCTCGGAGGATGAATAGCTCCCGACCACTCACGAAATACTTAGCATTTTTGTGGCGAGCGCGGCCCCGTGCGTCGGCACGGCATTGGCTTTAGGGAACGCAATCCTCCATCGGTGGAAGCCTTATGAAGAGTGTTCGAAGAGCCATTCGACTCGCCGCAAGGTTCGCCTTCGACCTTATTAGCAACCCGTTCTGAATCCTCTTACGAAAAGACTGCAGTCAGGCTCGATGTCCCGGTGTCGCGTGCAACCGGTCAGCTCTCGCTGATCCGAATTCGTCCGATGTGGATGAAGAAGGCGCGAGCGCCCGACATATACGGGCCGTTCGCGCCTCCTGTTAGCAGCCTGATGGATTTCAGGACTGCGACTTGTGGCGACCGCGAGTTGCCAATCCGGCAATGCCGGTGACGAGCAATAGCAGCGTCGCCGGCTCCGGCGTGCTCGTAATGTGATCCTCGTCGTTCCGCGGTGGCGTATCGCACCACGGGGAACCCGACGAACAGCCAGACCCACCTGTCGTCAACGTGCGCAGATAGCTGACGTAGAACCGACTGCCGAGACTGGAGTCGTGACGGAGGCTCAGGTCGTCAGCCAATAGATTGACGTCGGTCACCGTTCCAGCAGCCGATGTCACATTGGCACTCTGGTCGGTGAGAACGTCGACGAAGTACCAGTTGAGCGGGTTTGCCCCAGTTGACTGTGCATCCAACCAGGCGCCCGACAATTCATCGATCGAGCCTTGCGTGGTGCCGATGTCCGCGACCGTGAGGTTGATCGGCTTCCCGATGGTGACCAAATCGATAGTGGCGGCGCTCGCGACTGACGGGAGCGCGGAGACGGAGGCGAGGAGCAAGCAGCTGAAACGCATGACCCACCGAGGAGCAGGGAGACTGCCACTCGGGTTTCATGGTCAACTACAAGTGCTTCAGCTGCTTACATTTCTGGTCGGCTGTCGGAGGGCGCTTCTTTTCTGGCAGCCGCTAGATTAAAGGTCTCCGAGGCTCGGACCAAGTTCTTTCGGATAGTGTTCGCGAGATCAGCGAATTTAATGTCTTCCCGCCACATGTTATTCCCAAAGCGACGCGACAAAAGTCGCCTTATTGGCTGACTTAAGTTTTCGATGATCTCGTTTCTCGCGCAATTTTCGCGAGGATCCCCTCCAGTTCTTGGTACGGCGTTCGCCTAAGAGGGTACGAACCGTTTTACGTCCACAGAGAGGGCCCTTGGTAGCGCGCCGGCGACACGTCGGGACCGAGCGCCCTTCGACGGAACTGACTGCACATCGGCAGCCAGTTGCGCTCGCCGCCGACTCAGGGAGGAGCCGCACTGTGACCATCTTGAAAGTTCCGCGCCTTTGGCCAGCGTTGCAGGCCGGCAGAGCCGCGACGGCTCACGCCGCATCTGCACCGACCGCTGCCGATAGCCTCGACGCGTTCGGATCAGAATCGGACCCGGCGCCGAAGGTGCGAATCACAGCGCCTCCACCTGCCCCCAAGCGTTCGCCGCAGATGCCATCGCTGCCCAAGTTGCCAAACTGGCTCGCACCCGCCGCGAAGTGGAGTGCGGTCGTGGTGCTGACCGCAGCGTTGGCCGTTTCTGGTGTGTTCCTCTACCAAAAACGATTCATGGCTGCAGCGAACACCGGCACCGTCACGCTCGAGACGACGCCGTCGGGGCTCGATGTCGTGCTCGCGGGCAAATCGCTGGGAAAGACGCCCTTGACCACGTCGCTCGCTTCAGGGCCCTATGAGATCCAGGTAGGCTCGGCGCCAAACACCCGAACCGTGAAGGTCAACGTGGCCGCCGGTACCTCAATCGTTCAGCGAATCGAGTTCGCAGATTCCCTTGCTGCTCCGGTCGTCACGGGCGGGCTCCGCGTGCAGACCGAGCCTAGCCACCTTGCCGTGTTTGTCGACGGCACCGCGCATGGAGTCTCGCCGATCGCGGTGGACGACCTTCAGCCAGGAGAACACGAAGTTTCGGTCAAGACGAGCAGCGGGGTGGTGCGGCGAGCCGTCACGATTCAGCCTCGCGAGACCGTGTCCCTGATTGTGTCGTCGACGGCGCCCCCACCGGATCCCGCGGCAGTTGCAGCGGGCTGGATCTCGATTACCTCGCCCGTTGCGCTTCAGCTGCGTGAAGGGGGCAAGCTGATTGGCACGAGCGAATCCGACCGCGTGATGCTGACGACGGGCGATCACGACATCGAAGTCAGCAACGAAGCCCTCGGGTTCACGGCCCACCGGACGCTTCGCGTCACCGCCGGAAAGACCACGGCAACCAAGATCGATCTCCCCAATGGATCGTTGAGCATCAACGCACTGCCCTGGGCGGAGGTGTGGGTCGATGGCGAACGCGTCGGCGACACACCGATTGGCAATTTGACACGTCGCATCGGTACTCACGAAGTGATCTTCAGGCACCCCGATCTCGGCGAACACAAGGAAACGGTCGTCGTCGCCGTCGGCAAGCCAGCTCGCATCGGCGTTGATCTCAGAAAAAAGTAGCCCTCAGGAAATTGCGTTATGGCAATCCATCAAAGCGCTTATCGCTCGTATCGAATCACAGGTTTGGCATTCGCTCTCGCAACCTTGGCCTGGGTTCCTCTGGTCTCGGCGCAGAGCTCGCTGCAGGCGGTGAAGGATCTCTACGCATCGGCGGCATATGAGGATGCGTTGTCGGCGGTGGGCAAGTTCGATGCGGCGTCCGAGCCCAACCCCGAGGCCGAACAGTACCGGATCTTTTGTCTGGTCGCGCTCGGGCGGATGGACGAAGCGGATCAAGCCGTGGAGAAGTTGCTCAAATCGAGCCCTGAATACCGGCCGGATGCCGGACAGGCATCACCGCGGATCCAAACGCTGTTCTCGCAAGTGCGGCGCCGGATCGGTCCGACCCTGGTGAAGAAGTATTACCAGGAGGGACGTGCCGCCATGGAACGCAAGGATCGTGACGAAGCCGTCGCGCAATTCGAAGCGATGCTGAGAATGGCGAACGACGCAGACGTTCGAAACGAACCCACGGTCGGCGAGTTGAGAGAACTCGGGGCCGGGTTTCTCGATCTCAGCAAGGCGTTGCCGGCTAAACCGAAGCCGGCCGAAACGACGGCTCCTGCCGCTGCGGCCGCTCCGCGAACCAGCGTGCTCGTGCCGCCGGTCGTCATCCAGCAGCGACTGCCGCCGTGGGTGCCCGACCCGGTCAGCCGCGCCACCGAGTTTCATGGTGCGATTCGGGTTCAGATCTCGGCTGAGGGCAAGGTGGTCAACGCCGAAATCGTGAAGTCTGTACATCCAGGGTATGACCAAGCACTCCTTCGTGCCGCGCGAACCTGGCTGTATGAGCCGGCGAAAAAGGATGGCGTTCCAATTCAGAGCGAAAAGACCGTGGAAGTTGCGGTAACGCCTCCTGCCCCGAAGACCGGTGCGACGGCAGCGGACAAAAGTCAGCTTTTTTAGCGGAAATTAGTCTGCCTTCTAGGTGACTAATCGAGCTGGTCCATAACATACCGAATTGCAATTCCGTTCCTTTGATGTAAATCGCGTGAATAAAAGGATTTATTTCGCTGACTAAACTCTCCGCCATATGGCTGACTCTTTGCACAATGCAAGGCTGAGTTTAGTCGGGACCCTGAGTCGGTCTCGGAAAAGCCGCCAATGCTGTCTTCGACACTGTCGCAGCTCTTCGAACGGGCACGAACCCGTTTTGGCTTGGAAGTCGAAGTCCTCGACGCCACGCTGCAGCACGTCTATCCCGAATCGACTACCGACCTCACCCGTCTGATCGAGGAATCCCCTGCCATCAGGCAGTCGCTTCTCAATGCGCTCGCCGCCGGCCGACCGGAGCAATTGAAAGACGACGGCGTTCACTACCAAGTGTTTCCGCTGCGACGGGCCGCGAAATTGCGGCAGGCTTCTGCGCTGGTGGCGGTCAGGCGGCCCGATCGCACGATTGACTCGGCAGACGACGACCGCGCCTGGCCGGAACTGGCTCGCGCCATTGTCGAAGCGGATTTTGCCGCATCCGAGGCCTTGACCGACGAGCGCCAGCAATCCCGCCGGTTGCTGGCCACACTGCGGTTTCTCCGGCATCTCGTGGAAACTGACACCGAGGCCGAGTTGGCGCAGGCGACCGTTCAGGCCGCGGCTGTCTGGTTCGACGTCGACGCTCGAATTTTCCAACGTGACCTCTCAGGCGATTTCGTTCTGCACACCGCCCTCCCCGGAGCACACGTCGAGGAGTCCGCGCGGCGGCTGAGCGAGCAGTGGCTTGCCGGCGCCCACGAACCGGTGCGCGTCGGTCCCATCGCGGAATGGGGACAAGTCGCCGGCGGTTCCGAAGTCGTGCTCGTGCCATTGGCAGCAAGCGGCAATCCCGAGTGGATTCTTGGCTTGATCGGGATGTTCCCACGGGACGCGGAGCCAGTCTTTGCCATCCTTGGGCGCATCGTCGGCGTACAGCTGGAAACGATTCGGTCTCGCCAGGGCGACCGCACGCGAGAGCATTTTCACTCGTTGATTGAAGAGGGTGGAGCAGTCGCCGAACTCGTGGTCGTGCGGCTGGTTCGCGAGCTCTCGAATTTGACCGGCGCGGCGTACGCCTCGCTCGTGGTCAATCGCGACGGACGAGAGCGCCGGATCGTGTGCATCGGCACATCGGGTGAGATGCCGGACAGTGACGCGGCTGCCGTTGACAGGTTCACACCGGGCCAGTTCGTGTGTCGATTGCCGCTGGCCGGCGACGGCTTCGCGGTGGTCGATCTTCGTCCCCCGACAGGATCGTCGTTTCAGCGGCATGAGGAGTTCGTCACTCGGGTGGCAATTCGTGTGATGCAGTCGTGGCTCGTGGCGGCTGAGCCGTTGCTCCGCGATGTGGCTCCCGAACCGCCGCGGCCTGCGGTTTCAGAGTTTGTTCGGCGCATCGAAGAGGAGCTGGAACGCGCAAAGCGTTTCGATCTTCGACTGTCGCTGGTGCTGATCGATATTCCGCGGACGGTTTCCGGCGTCGATGATCCTGCCTCCTACATGCGGGAGACCGTGCGGCAGGAACTCCGAGGGTCTGATGTGCTCGGCACGATGAATGGCGATCGCGTGGCGGCCCTGCTGACGCATACCGACGGCACTGGTTCGTACAAGGTCGTCGGACGACTCCGCCATCGGTTGGGCGAAGCGGCGGCCCGTTTGAACCTTCGCGGAGTTCGAGTCGGACATGCGGCGTTTTCGGCGGAGTGCCGGACCGCGGAAGCGCTGGTGCTTCAGGCTGCGCGAGATGCGCAGCCGATATCGATTTGATTCGGGCGAGCTCGTTCGCAGCGCACGCAAATCGACGAAGGAGAGACCGTGAGACGGAAGATCGGAGACAGGCGGAACCGCCCTCGATTCGACATCGTCGGCGACCTGTGGGGCACGCTGGAGACCGTTCTGCGCTTGCCGCTCAGGAATGTGAGTCGCGGTGGTGCGCTGATTCACTCCCACGTTCCGCTCCCGTCACAGTCGGTGCATCGGCTGGCTTTCCAGTCGAACGGCCAGGACTTGTCGGTCCCGGTGCGGGTCTCCCACGTCGACACGCAGGTGTCGGCCGATGGCGAGCGGACCTATTTGATCGGCGTCGAATTCCTGTCTACCCAGCCAGCGCTCGTCGAGTTGATCGATCGGTGGATGGCAATTGGGCACGGCGAGGCGGCGGGGGCCTAGAGATGTCGACACAACCTGTGGAACGTCGGCAGTCTCAGCGCGTCGCGCTCGGCGGCGATGTCGAATGCCGGTTGGATCTACGCACCCGGGTGCGGCTGGTCGACATCAGCCTGAGCGGGGCGCTGCTGGCGGCCGAACTCGCGGTTCCGGCTGGTGCGTCGGCGCAGCTGCGCTCGGCGCTTGGCCCGAACTCGTTTCGCAGCGATGTGCAGGTTCGTCGGAGCCTGGCATTGGCGACTGGCGTGCCGATGAACGGCGTCGCCGCCGTGTTTACCACGATGGACGAGCGGAGCCGCAAGACGCTCGAGGAGTTTCTGCGGAAAGCCAGCGAATAGATTGGCGATTGCTGATTGTTGATTGCGGATTTTGTGATTGTCGATTGGCGAGTGTGATTGCTGATTGGGTGATTTGAAGGGCTCGGGAACGCGCGGTAACGAAGGAAAGCGCATATGAGACACGAGGGAAGCGAACAGCTCATTGGAACGAGTGGCGTCATTGCGGAGCTTTCGCAGGAGATCGACCGCATTGCGCGGTCTGACGCGAAGGTCCTCATCACCGGCGAGAGCGGCGTCGGCAAGGAGCTGGTGGCGCATGCGATTCACCAGCGAAGCATGCGCGCCCAGCGGCCGATGGTGGCGGTCAACTGCGCGGGTCTTCCAGAAACGCTCCTCGAGTCCGAGCTCTTCGGACACGTGAAGGGCAGCTTCACCGGCGCCTACCGCGACAAGCAGGGCAAGCTCGAGTTGGCTGACCGAGGCAGCATCTTCCTCGACGAGATCGGCGAGATGACGCTGCGGATGCAGGGACTCCTGCTGCGGTTTATGGAGACGGGTGAGCTGCAGAAGGTCGGCGCCGACCGGATTGCGGGTCGCGTCAACGTTCGCGTCATCGCCGCCACCAACCGGAACCTGCGCGACATGATCACGGAAGGCACGTTCCGTGAAGACCTGTTCTATCGGCTGAACGTCATCCACCTGGTGGTGCCGCCGCTGCGCGAGCGTCGCGAGGACATCCCAGCGCTCATCGATTACTTCATGAATCGCTTCACTCGCAACAACGGCCATCCGGTGAAGTTCGTCTCACCCGAAGCCAACAAGCTGCTGTGCGAGTACTCGTGGCCGGGGAATGTTCGCGAGCTCGAGAACGTCATCGAGCGGCTCGTCGTCACCGGGCGGACCGAATCGGTGATGCCCGAGAGTCTGCCGATGGAGATCCGGATGCAACAGCAGATCGGTCTCCGTCCGAAGCGTGAGCGGCGTCGGACCGTCGCCGACGATCTCTACAAGAAGCTGGTCGAGGATCGCGAGTCGTTCTGGACTGTGGTGTATCCGCTTTACATGCAGCGCGAGATCACTCGTGGTAACGTGCGCGACCTCGTCCGCAAGGGGCTCGAGGATGCGCGAGGCAATTACAAAATCGTCGCGAAACTTTTCAACATGGAGTCGCGTGACTACAAGCGGTTTCTGAATTTCTTGCGCAAGCACGATTGCCAGTTGCCGTTCAAGGAATACCGACAGTGAACGTCACGGTCCTGATGAAAGCAACATGGGGTACGACATGTCTCTGAGTCTTCGCCATCGGTTGATGATCGGCGCCGTGACCCTCGCCGTCGCATTTGGCTCCGGCGCGTCGGCTGGTGCGCAAGTCCCCGCCGTCGCGCAGCAGCCGGCGAACGCACCGGTGAACGCGCCAGCTGGAGTCGTCCTTCCGGCTGGATACCTCATTGGGGCGGACGACGTGCTTACGATTGTGTTCTGGCGAGACAAAGACATGTCTGTCGAGGTGACCGTCCGTCCCGATGGACGAGTCTCTGTGCCGTTGCTGAACGACGTCCAGGCGGCGGGCCTTACGCCGGATCAGCTGCGTGCACATCTCGAACAGGCGGCGGGCAAGTACATCGCTGAGCCGAATGCGACCGTGGTGGTGAAAGAGATCCACAGCCGCAAGGTGTTCATCACAGGGAACGTTGCCAAAGCGGGAACGTATCCGTTGACCGGGGACATGAACGTTCTGCAACTCATTGCGCTCGCGGGCGGACTGGCCGAGTACGCTGATGCGAAGAACATCGTTGTTATGCGTAATGAGGGAGGAGAGCCCCACGCGTTCAAGTTCAATTACAAGGACGTGATCAAGCAGAAGAACGTGCAGCAGAACATCCTGCTGAAACCAGGCGATACCATCGTCGTTCCCTGAACTGGATTGAAATCCCGTGAAGTTTTTTGTCGTCAGTGCGGTCGCGTTTCTCTCGTTTGCGCAAGCGGACGCTGCGATTGCCCAGGTCGCCGAGGCTCAGCCCGCTCCGGCGCCCGGACCTGAGCGGCCGGGAGCCGGCCGCGCGTATCGAGCGCTGTTTGGCGGCGCGACGACCGACCCCTCGATGCACAAAGCTCTCGATCTGACCGTCTCGGTTGCCGAAGCCTACGACGACAACGCCGCCGGCTACGGATTCGGCGGTGGCTTTGGGCCGACTTCAGCGGTGCTCGCGTCAGGGTTCTACACGAATCTGGTTCCGTCCCTCGGCTACACCTGGATCGGCCGGCACTCGACGCTTTCGACCACCGTTGGCTCGGACTTGCGGTACTACCAGACTGAAGGAGAGTTCATTGGCTCGAGCCATTATGGAGCAGTTGGATTCTCGACTCAGGTCGGACATGGTCAGCTGACTGCCAGCCAGTCATTGAGCTACTCGCCATCGTATTTTTACGGTGTGCTGCCGAGCTCGGAACCGGTTGGATCGGCGGCACCCGTCGTCGGCCAGGCGCTCTCCGACGACCATGCCTACTATTCGGACTCGGCCGTTCATTACCGACAAGACATGAGTTCCCGGTCCAACATCACGTTCCTCGCGGAGTATAGAAACGCGAAGTTCCCCGACAACGCCGCGACGCGTGATCTGCAGTCGTACGCGCTGGGCGGTCGATACGGCTACGACCTCTCTCGCAATATGACGCTGCATTTTGGCTATGTTTACCGGAGCGGCCAGTACTCTTACACCATAAACAGTAAACCTGCCGTAGTGCACGATATTGACGCTGGTGTTGACTACCACCGCCCGCTTTCCTTGACCAGGCGCACGCACGTGAATTTCAGCGTCGGGTCATCGATCGTTAGCGTCCCAGCCGCAGCCACGTCGACGACCGAGAACCAGTTTCGTGTCGTGGGTTCGGCATCGCTGAGTCGAGACATCGGACGAACCTGGCGCGCCCAGTTGACCTATCACCGCGGAGCGGGGTTCGCTGCCGGATTCAATGAGCCTCTCTTCTCGGATGCGGCGATTGCGTTCATTGAGGGCTTCTTCAGTCGCCGGGTGGATTTTCATGGCGAGGGTGGCTTTTCCGAGGGCTCCGTCGGCTTCTCCTCCTCGCTTGGTAATGACTATCGGACCTACAACGCGAACGTCCGCATTCGGGTCGGGATCGGAGCGGCCCTGGCCGCCTACGGTGAATATCTCTACTACTCGTATGGCACGGGAGCAGACGTCTTCACTGCGGCTGGCGTCCCGAAGAGCCTGGATCGAAATAGCGCGCGGCTTGGCCTGACGCTGTGGCTGCCGCTGATAAGGAACTAACCCGTGCTTCCTGGAAAGACGTACACGCCCGAGGACATCGCTGGAATTGCCTGGCGGCGTAAATGGCTGATTGCCATCCCGTTCGTGGTTGCCACAGTGTGTACGGCCATCATCGCGAATCGTTTACCGAAGCGCTATCAGTCGGAGACGGTGATTCTCGTTGTCCCGCAACGCGTGCCCGAGAGCTACGTGCGGTCGACGGTCACGAATCGGATCGAGGATCGGCTGCCATCGCTGCGGGAGCAGATTCTCAGCCGGACGCGCTTGGAGCGAGTGATCAACGAGTTCGAACTGTATTCCGAGTTACAGAAGAAGGCCGTCATGGAAGATGTGGTCGAAACCATGCGCCGCGATATTGATATCAAGGTCGAACACGGCGACTCATTCAGAATCAGCTACATCAACGATGTACCGGAGACGGCGCAGCGAGTCACCGAGCGGCTGGCGTCCCTGTTTATCCAGGAAAACGTTCGAGACCGAACCGTTCAAGCCGAGGGCACGAATCAATTCCTCGACGCGCAAATGGAGGAAGCCCGGGCAAAGTTGCTCGATCACGAGAAGAAGCTGGAAGAGTATCAGCGCCGGTACGCTGGTGAGCTCCCGAACCAGGTCGCCGGGAACATGCAAGCGATCCAGAACTTACAATTACAGCTGCAAGCTCTTCGCGAATCGATCGATCGTGACCGCGACCGACGACTGGTGCTCGAACGTCAAATTGGCGACCTGCAAACAACCGCCGACCCGATTGCGCCGTCGTCAGGGAATCCTGATGCGGCAGGCGGGGGCACGACGGTGCAGCAACTCGAGACCGCGCAGGCTCGATTGCGAGTACTGGAGACGCGGTACACACCGGACCATCCGGACGTCAGAGCGCAAAAGGCCACTATCCGAGACCTCGAAGCCAAATTGGCGGCTGAGAACGGCAGCCGTCCGCCATCGTCCGCACTCAAACCCGTCACACTCGCGGAAGCCAGTCGACAGAAGCGTTTGCGGGAGTTGAATACTGAGATTCAAAACCTTGACACGCAGCTCGATCGCAAACGCACACAGGGAGACCAGCTCGAGGGCCAGATCGCGTCCTACCAGGCAAAGGTGAATGCCGCACCCACGCGCGAGGCCGAGCTCAAAGAGATGAACCGCGATTACGAGACGCTGCAGAACACGTATACAAGTTTTCTTTCCAAGCGCGAAGACGCGAAAGTCGCGGCCAATCTCGAACGGACGCAAAGCGGTGAGCAGTTTCGAGTGCTCGATCCGGCCCGCGTTCCTGAGCGACCCTACAGCCCGAAGATCATGAAGATCAACATGACCGGAGCGTTCCTCGGGCTGTCAATCGGCTTAGGAATCGTGGCGTTGCTCGAATATCGGGACTCGACGTTTAAGACAGGTACAGAAGTCGAACAACTTCTCCAGCTGCCGGTTTTGGCACTGGTACCCATGATGGCCTCTGAAGTGGAACGCCGGGGTCGGCAACGCCGCGGCAAACTGCTCGCGCTCGCGGTGGCTGTGGTTATCGTCAGCTCCGCCGTCGCGGTGCTCTTTTGGAAGATCCAGACCTCCTGAGAATAAGCGATGTACCTACGGTTTTATGGCCTCCGCGAGGAGCCGTTTGAACTGACACCGAACCCGAGATTTCTGTTCACCACGCCCCAGCATGCCGAGGCCGTGGCGAATCTGCAGTACGGGTTGTCCTCGGCCAAGGCGGTCACGCTGTTGATCGGCGAAGCGGGAACCGGAAAGACGACCCTGCTTCGCGCCGCCCTCGAGTCGGAGCCATGCCGGCATGTGCGCGCGGTGCATCTGACCAACCCTCAGCTGACCCGTGGCGAGTTCGTTGAGACCCTGGCGCGCTCGTTCGCACTGAGCGCGGCTGCGCACTCGTCCAAAGCGGCCCTTCTGGCTGCACTGGAGGGGGCGGTGCGGG
>JBPYFA010000534.1:0-8813 GCA_051986585.1 Vicinamibacterales bacterium
CCCGTGGATCGCAGTCCTGCTGGCGCTGCCGCTCTTCATCGCGTCGTTCCTGTTTTTCGGGAGCCTGATGATGGGGAGCGGATCGCTGGGATCGAACATGCGCGAAGCGCAGCAACTCGCGATGGTCTGGTCGCTCACTGCCGCGTTGCCACTGATGATGATGGGGCCGCTGATCCAGGATCCGCATGGGACAGTGGCGCGCGTCCTCACTTGGATTCCAATCACGTCGGCAGCCGTCGTCATGCTCCGCGCCAGCATGGACGCGGCGGCGCTCGCGTGGTGGGAAGCGGCCGGAGCATTCGTCGTGCTCGCGGTATCCACGTGGTTCGCCATCCGCATCGGCGCCAGCCTATTCCGTATTGGCCTCCTCACCTCGGGGGCGCGCCCGAGCTTCAAAGAGATCATCCGGCAGGCCCGACTCTGATGGTGCGATCGTGACGCGGGGTCAGTTTTTGGCCACGAGCCGCAGGATTTTGCCGTTCGCCCCGTCAGTAAGTACGTAGAGCGATCCGTCGGGCCCTTCGTGAACCGCGCGAAGACGCGCGTTGACATCGGTCAGCAAACGTTCCTCGGCGACGACGTGCGTGCCGTCGAGAACGAGGCGGACGAGATACTTGCCCGCGAGAGTCGCAACGAACAAGTTCCCCTTCCACGCAGGAAAAGCGTTGCCGGTGTAGAACGCGATCCCTGCCGGAGCGATGTCGGGTGTCCAGAAGTAGACTGGCTGCTCCATGCCCGCTTGCACCGTTTTGTCGCCGTTGATCGGCTTGCCGTTGTAGTCCCGGCCATAGGTGATCACCGGAAAGCCGTAGTTCTTGCCTTTCGCGACCTGGTTGATTTCGTCGCCTCCTCGAGGCCCGTGCTCGCTGGTCCATATGGCACCGCTGGGATCGAGGGCGAGCCCCTGCGGGTCACGGAACCCCAGCGCGAAAATCTTGGGACGCGCGCCTGACGTGCCGACGAAGGGATTGTCCTTGGGAATGGTGCCGTCGGTGTTGATGCGCAGGACCTTGCCCATCAAGCTGTCGAGTTGCTGGGGCTGCATCCAATCCGACGACAGGATGCCCATCCCGGCGGGCACCGCGGTCTCGACCAGCAGCGTGCCGTCGCTGGCCTGGATAACACGGCCGCCGGTGCCTTCTCCGTCGAGCAGATCTTTCACCGCCTCGAGCTTCTTCTCGTCGGCGGCGATGCGCGCGCTGGCAACATGGACGTGCGCCGGCGAGCGCTGGGTTGTCGGATCGACGCCAGGTGGTACCACTGCATAAGTGAAGTAGATGACCCGGTTCGTCGCGAACTGCTTGTCGCGCTCGACGCTGAAAAGGCTCTGACCAGCCGTCGCCATATCGGGCGGCATGCCGGCGAGCGGATCCGAAAGGGTGCCATCCTTGGCGACGATACGGATGTGGCCGTTGCGCTCGCCGAGCAGGATTCGCCCGTCGGGCAGGAACTGGAACCCCGCACCGTTTGTCCCGGTGGCGAAGGTCTCGAGCGTGAAGGCCGCCGTTCTGGCCGCCACCGGGGCGCGGGTCTGTCCAAGCCATTGCGGCTGTGGCTGATAACCATCGGGTAAGGCGCTCTCGCCGGCCGGCGGCGGCCCAGCGGGTGGGCGCGGAACCGTCTTCGTCTGCGCGCTGAGGACGAGGCTCACCGCGACACACGCGACGCCAGCGCAAAGCACACGCTCAATCATGAGATCTCCAGACTGATAGATATAAGGATGACCGCTTGATTGTACCGGAATCGCATCGCCTGGCTGCGGACGCCAACGTTCCCTCGCGCGATGACTACTTGAAGACGCCGTGCGCTGACAGTTAGGTCATTCGGTCACCACCGTCCCACCCGTCGTCACCGGGTTATTTTCGCGGCGCCGTGACGGCGTTGGACATAGTTAGGGACAGACGTCTGCAGGAAGTCGTTGATATAAGTCTTCGCGGATACGCGGCTCGGCGCGACCGTTTTCGGTGAATGTCTGCGGAAGGAATCAGCGGCTAGGCGACCGATACGCGCCCGGAGCTGTGGCTCAGGACGCGTCTTCCGTTGTCCCCTTGGTCCGCCATAGCGTCCTGGAAACCGCATAGAGCGTCAGAGTCGTGGCACTCACGGCGACCGCCCGCTTGAGCATGGAGGGAAGCTTCGCGTCGCTCGCACGCCGCTGAGGGTGCGCGAACCTACCCGGGTGATTTGTTCGGCGATCCGGGTTTTCGCGGGCCCACCGCGCGCCAGCGCTCCACGCAGCTCGTTGCATCTCGGATTCGTACGGATTCGTCGCCCTGTTCTGATGCTGCCACGTCGCATTCGCGCCTTGCAGCCATGCGGCTTTCCAACGGCTGACCTGTGCGTCGGCTTCAGACGAGCGCCAATTCAGACGCCATCGCGTCCACCACCTCGCTACACCGTGCTGAGCAGTATCCACTTCCTTGGCCTCGATCTCACCACCATTCCTAATGCAATCATGGGTCCGAGTGGCTGAGAGATTCGCAGACGCGGCATTTGCGCGCTATTGTAACCGGAGTGTCACGGTATCTGCATCGCGGTGGTCGGCTGTACGATTAGCGAGATGGCATCGCGTCGGCAGGAGACGACGAGATCCGCCGCGAGCCATGAAGCGCCAATGCGAGTCCGGTTGCGAATATCACGCACCCGACCACGGCTGGTCCGAGGTGCGTGGCGCTCAGGTAGCCGATCGCTGGGTGAACGCCAATCGCGGTGCCAAATCCGACGATTCCGGCGATCGCCAAGATCTGCCAGAGAGCCTTCGACGCGCCGCCGTACCTGACGGAGCCGAATACGGCTACTGCGAAGCTTGCCAACGCCCCACCGAAACCGGCGCGGTCGTGAGCGATTAGCGGCACGAGATGGGGGTTGATCGCACGGATCGCTTCGCGTGTCATGCCCATGAATTCCAGGTCCTGCGGCACAAAAACGGTCGTCATGCCGACCGTCATGATCGTCAGCCCGGCGATGCCGATGCCGACGCTCGACAAGATCAGCAGCGCGCGGCCGGCACCTAGCGCAGATCGCAGCTGGACCGGGATTCCCTCCGCCCGCTCGCGACGCAGTCCACGCGTCCGAACAAGGCCTCCCAAGAACATCAGTATCAGCGCCAGCGTCGCCACGCCATGCCAGGTATCGAAGTACCCGTATCCGAGATAGGCAAGGAAACTCAGAAAACCAACGAAACCGCTCGCTGCAAGAGCTGACCATGCCCAGCGCTCGTGCCGGCGCAGCGGAGACATCGTCAGCCATAAGTAGACCGTGCCGATCGCGACCAGAACACCGCCAAATGAAATGCGATCGTGGATCATGAAGTGCAGAATGCGACAGTCCTGCAATGCGCACACTTGTGACGCGGTCATGCCGAGATACACGGTGTCGTGCGGCAGGAAGTGACCGGTCGCCGCCTGGAAGATCGCGAAGATCCCACAGCCGACCAGAAACAGGGCTGAGAGGATCAACAGCATCCGGCCGTCGTCGATTGCTGCCTGGAGGAAGCCGCGATTGTCGTTTGTCAGAAAAAGAGCCTCAGCGGGCGCAAGCCGACGGAAGAAAAATGAGGGTCAAGCCGCCGTCCGAGTTCCGGCCAGTTGTGATGCGGGACCTGCGGGTACAGATGATGCTCGAGATGATACAAGTGCTCGAGCGCAATAATCGAAAGAACACGTCCGCGAAAGAGTCTGGTCCGGGTCAGGTCGCTTTCGCCTTTCGGATCGTGGGGAATGAATGACGTTACGAACGGAAAGAGCCAGCTTCCAAGAACCATAAGCGCGGCATAGATTACCGGCGCGATTGTCCAGTGAATCGCGGCGATTGCTGCCGCCATCAGCAGGAGAATGGCGATCGCTTCGCTGACTATCCACGTCCGGTCTCGCCCGCATCGGAACGCGAACATCCAAAGCCGCGGCTGAAGGGTGACGCCGTCGAGAAGCGCACGCCACCACGTCATATGCGCGGCAGCACCTTCGAGATCGTCCACTGCCGGAAAACGCCGATGGTGATTGAGGTGAGTGATTCGGTAGGCATGCCCGCAGCGAAATGCGATCAGCTCGATCGCGCACAGCAGGCCCTCGTTGAGCACCGCCGGAAGTCGCAGCGTTCTGTGCACCAGATCGTGAGAAATCGAACCATACGTCACGAACGTCAAAAGCATCGTGCATCCGATCGATGCAATCCAGAACCCGTTGCCAGCGCAGACAAAGAATGCGACTGCTAGAAGGAACGGAGTCGCCAGCGAAACCGCACAGCGCCACGCCGGAACGACGAGCAGGTCGCGTCCAAGAAGATCGAGCGACGGAAGCTTGAGTCCTCCGACCGCGGCTCTCGAGCGGAATGAGTTCAACCGCGTCCCCCGCCGCTCAATGCCGCCCAGGTGTAAACGACGGCCAGTGCGGTAAACATCAACGTCAACACAAAGTACCCGGCTTTGAGCCACCACGTCGTCACGTGATCCTTCACGTCGAAGACGGCCTGGAGTCCGACGCGAATTCCCCAGAACACAGCCACATACGCGCAGAAACCGCGCGCCAAAGCACTTCCACTGGCGAGCTCGCGCGAGTTGAGGATGCTCAGCGCGGCAAACGCGACAATCGACAACACGATGTAGCCGCCATACACCCAATACATCTGGCGATGGAGACGCGAAAGGCATTGCAGTTCTCCGCGCCAGTTCAGGCGGAACGGCACGAGCGCAGCAGCAAACAGAACGCTGAGTTGTCCGACTCCTGCGAGGAAAATCAAGCGTGCGAGTGTCGAATCCATCAGATCGCTCCCAAGGCACGCATGAACGGAACGATCACTCCGACAACGAACGGACGATGAAAGAGCAAGCCGACTGGCGCGACCAAGACAGCGGCAGCGAACAATCGGCCGGACCAACCGGTACCGAGTCCAATGTGACGGCCAAACGCGCTACGCTCAATCACCATCGCGAGCCCTTGAATCGCAAAGAAAATTGTCGGACCGCCATACCCGCCGCGAGCCGGGACGGATATCACGAGGTCGTGGATCGCGCCGCTGAACAGGAATCCGACAACAATTCCCCACCGCGGCCCAAACCACGTTGCGCAAGGCCGAAAGAGAAAGCGATGCGTCAGGTCCCTGAACGCGGTGTTCCAGCGACGACCCCAGAATTCGCTGAGGCTCGTCGACGCTAAAGGCTGGTTCATCAGTGGCTGTGCCTGTAGCCCGATGCTGCGCCACATGCATGAGAGCAAATGAAGAGCGCCGAAATGAAGGATCAGGACAATTCCTGTCATCCCGATCCACCCGACGAGGTAGGGATGCTGAGCCGGAATCATCCTGGCGGTCGCAAACAGGATGGTGGCTCCGACGACAAGCTTTTTGAATGCTCCGAACCATTCGCTCGAACGACAGTGCCAACACTCCGCGATCGCTTTTTCTCCGAGAAAACCGGCTGCGTCCATTCCTGGCCACCCGAGCAGGTACGCAGCATTTTTCCAAGAGGCCCCGTGGCGAGCGCCCGCTTGCTGCCAAGTGAGCCACTTGCAGCAAACGTAGATGGCAACCGCCATCGCCCACATCAGCGCCCACCGCGGCCAATCGGACGGCGAGGACTGAGTCATTGGTCAGTGCTCCGTTCGTCAGACACGTCGCTGAACAAAGCCTCGCGCAGCAATTCGTCAGCTGAAATGACGAATCGTCGAACAGGCGGCAGCCGAAGGGTCATGCCTGCAGACGGCAGCACTTGTTGAAAGAGCGAGACCAGCGCCGTGCTCGCCCGTTGCTTCGAGCTCTTGTCGAGAAGCCACCACAAAAGTACCGCCAGGTGGACCAGATACAGCAGTCGCCCGATCGCTTCGGCCAGCGTGCGGGTCGGCGCGTCGGCGGAACCAATCACCGCCTGTTCGAAGACTCGTTGCACTCGTAGACGTGAGAACGCCGCGTCAGGGGCAAATACCCCTTCTTCGGGATCGCCAACCAGGACCGGAACCAGCCCTCGGAGGGCGACTCGGTGCGGCGTGAGGACATCGAGACTCGTCTGCAGCGCGAAGATGAAGCGGTCGCGCCACTTGCCGCTAGGCATGGCCGCGGCCTGGCGCGCGTATTCAGCCGACAGCTCGTCGTAGAGAGCGATGATCACCGCTCGCTTGCTCGGGAAATATCGATAGAGCAGCCCCACGCTGACATGCGCATGTTTCGCGATTTCCCGCAGCGTTGTTGCCTCGTAGCCCCGTTCGCTCAGTATTCGAATCGCGGTCTCGTACAGCCGGTCCCGCGCCGCCGCGCCTTGCGGGGACTGCCCCGGCGGCCGCCCACGTTTTCGTGGCTTGGGATTTTCAGTGAACATGTTCATTAATATTAGAACATGGTTGAGTCCGAAGCGCAACCGCCATATGCGCCAGTCGGCACCCACGTGGTCCTGTATGACGGCGTCTGCGGTCTCTGTAGCCGCCTTGTGCCGTTCCTGCTCGGCCACGATCGACATCGCGTTTATAGAATTGCTTCGCTCCAGAGCGAACTGGCCGGGCGGTGGTGGAAGACTTCGGCGGCGACGGAGGTATAGCCCTGTCGTGTGTTACCAATACCGACACGGGGATGCCGTGTACGAAGGAAATCGGCTCATGTTCTCAGGCTTCGATTTCACTTCGTCGCGGGGAGATGTTGAACGGTTCCTCCTCCCTTTCGCAAAGGGCGCGCGCATCAGGATTCGTGTCTGTCCTGGCGACCCGAGGCTCAGTGTGATCGAACCGGGTATTGACCGCCGTCTGAAGCTGCTGCTGTTCGCCAGCTCGTATTTCGTTCTCATGGGGCTCGGCGGGCTTCTCGGATGATGGCGTTAGCTCGAGTCCCGTAAAGTTCAATGCGCAGCAGGTACCTGACGGTCTCCGTTCGCATGCTCGATTTCACAGACCATCGATCAGGGCGTACATCCTTCGGCACACGTTCTGTTCGCACCTGGCGATGAAGGGAGCGCCTGCACGGCCATCGAGGAGCTGAGCTACTGCAGGAACTTATTGGATCCGCCTTCGCCGATTGCGGCTTCGGCGAGATGATTTTTTCGCTGGGGTCTTGCGCAAAAATCAGCGGGCTACGGGGATCGAACCCGTCTAACTGGCTTGGGAAGCCAGGGCATTACCACTATGCTAAGCCCGCACCGAGTCTCTGATCGTAGCACACCTGATTTGGCCGCCTTCGCGCCACTCAAACTCACCATGGGGGTATCGTGAACTCCGCCTCCGCACCTCCGTGTTGAAGTTTGTTCCGTGCCCTCCGTCTCCTCCGTGAACAAGCGTCGCGGGAAACTCAGCTCCGAATAAAGGCCAATACCTCGTCCCGCTTTAGTTCCATCTGTGTCAGCGTCGTCGCCTCGAGGTTCAGTCGAATCAGTGGCTCGGTGTTGGACGCTCGGACGTTGAAGTGCCAATCGGGATATTCGACTGACACGCCGTCCATGGTGTAGCTCTTCGCGTCGGAGTAGCGGGCCGCGAGCGCATCGAGCTTTTGCTGGACGACGCGCTGATCCGGCATCTTGGTGTTGATCTCTCCTGAGATGAAATACTCCTCGGCGAGGGGAGCGACGAGTTCCCGGAGCGTCTGTCCCTTCCGCGACATCAGCTCGAGCATGAGCAGCGCTGGAATGAATCCGTTATCGGCGTAGAAGTTATCGCGGAAGTAGTAGTGACCGGTGACCTCGCCGCCGAAGATGGCCTCTTCCTCGCGCATCCGCTTCTTGAAAAACGCGTGGCCGACGCGGTTCATCAGCGCGGTGCCGCCGTACTTCGCGACCATGTCCTTGACGGCATAACTCGCACGAACGTCGTATACCACCTTGGCGCCGGGATTCTTCAGCAGGAACGCTTCCGCCAGCAATGCCGTGACGAAATCTCCCGCGATGAACTCGCCGGCGCCATCGATGAAGAAACACCGGTCCGCATCACCGTCCCAGGCGATGCCGATATCTGCCTTATCGCGGACCACACGGTCGACGATGTCGCGCCGGTTCTCCTCGATCAGCGGATTCGCTTCGTGATTGGGAAAGGTCCCGTCGACGTCGAAACAAAGGCGCACGGTCTTGCAGGGGAGCCGTTCGAACAGCTTCGGCCCAACCAGTCCGGCCATGCCGCTGCCCGCATCGAGCACGACGTTGAACGGCCGGATGATCTTGGGATCGATGAACGACAGGACGTGCGCGACGTAGTCGTCGAGAACATCCCGCTGCGAGAGCGACCCGGGTCGGTCCGCCGCCGCGGGGATGGTACCGTTCACGATCATGTCGCGAATCTCGACCAGCCCCTCCTCGCCGCTGAGCGGAAACGCCTGTCGCCGCACCATCTTGATGCCGTTGTACTGCTTCGGGTTGTGCGACGCGGTGATCTGCGCACCGCCGTCGAGACCATCGCGGGCGACAGCGAAATACATCATGTCGGTCGCGAGCATGCCGTAGTCGACGACGTCGGCACCCTGCTGGCGGGCGCCATCGATGAACGCGGCCGCGACCGAAGGGGAGCTGAGGCGCATGTCGCGCGACACCGCGATCCGCTTCGCGTTCAGATAGGCGACAAAGCCGCGGCCGATCTGGCGGGCAGCGTCTTCATTGACCTCGGCGGGATACAGGCCGCGGACGTCGTAGGCCTTGAAAATGGACGCGTTCAGGGTGGAGGAGTTGGTCGTCATAAGCGGCTGTAATCGGTGATGGCGGTCTTGTCCCCCAGCTGCACCGGGGTATCGATGGTGACGTTTCGGCCGATATGGCAGTTGCGTCCGACAAGCGACGAGCGCACGACCGCCTCAGGGCCGATCCAGCTGTTCGGCCAGACGATTGCGCCGTCGATGACGGCTCCCTCCGAGACGTG
>JBPYFA010000535.1:0-8893 GCA_051986585.1 Vicinamibacterales bacterium
GCCTCGCATGTTGAGAGGGACAGGCGCGAGCGCAAAGCCCATCTGAACGCGTGAATCCGGTTCAGACGAGGCAGCGCTGACGCGGAGAGAGGTGATCGACATTCCTGCTGCGAGACCGAGCAGCACAACGGCTGCGACCGCTCCGGAGGGTCTAGCGATTTGCGTGAGTGTCATGGGTGTACCTCCTTTAGGCCTGAATTTCCGTTTCTGTGCCTCAATTCTGGGTCTTGACTTGCCGTGCTGCTGTCAGCAAGTTGTGCACGATGAACCTCGCCTTCATCGCGTCCCGATATGTCCAATTTGATCGCCGAATCTGCGCAGGATCCTACACCCGCCGCCATCCGGTGGAACAACGATTCTCGTCTTCTTGGTCCTGCACTCCGGAAGCAGGCGATACCGATGAAGGATGCGATCGATCGCGGCGATGACGACGTCGCAGCCCGTCGGGTCGTCACTGTCGACAACGATATCGACGCGTTCTTCGGCGATCTGGGCGCGCATTATGTCTTGGGGCGCCACGCTCCGCCGCGTTTTCGGAGGTTGGGAGAACCACCCGCGCCGATATAGGAAACGTCATCTTCGGTCACAAACTCTTCAAGATCGACGCGAAGTGTCGGAGTCTCTGGTGCTACAGGTTTCGGAGTGCCACGTTGGGTTCGACGCTCGCCGCGCGTCTCGCCGGAACGACACATGCGATGAGCCCGCACATCACCATCGACAACGGCACCACCAGCAGAATCACGACGTCGGCCTTCGGCAGCATTCGCACAAAGAGTGGCTGCATCGCAAAGCGAAGGACGAAACCGATGCCCGAACCCAACACGAGACCCGTCACCACTGGACGCAGACCGTCAAGCAATACCATTCGCAGAATCTGCTTCGCCGTTGCGCCGAGCGCGAGCCGCACGCCAATCTCCCGTGTGCGGCACGCGATGACGTGCGAGAGGGCGCCATAGAGACCCGCCAGGGCGAGCACCAGCGCCAGACTCCCGAGCACGCTGGCGAGCACCGCCATGATCTGGAAGAACAGGGTCGTGCCCCCGACCAGGGCCGTCGCGGTTCCAGACTGCGTGGCAGCAATGTCGGGGTCCACCGAGTGAATCGCGCGTCGCAGAACGCCTACGAGCGCGTCGGGGCGACCCGAGGCTCGCGCCGTGAACACCAACCGTCCTTCATAGTGCTGATCGAGAGGCAAATACACGACGCCGGACTCCCGTCGTCCCGCGACTCCCACATCAGTATCGGCAGCCACGCCGATGATGGTGACCGGCTCGTCCTTGGGATTAGCGGCCCCAACCCACGGCGCGCGGCGAAACACTGCCTGACGGCCGACGACATTCGTTGTCTCGAAGAGCACGGTCGCGGCCCGCTCGCTGAGGACGACCGCTGCAACCGACGCACGCGTGTCCCGATCGTCAAACGCACGCCCCCCGACGATGCGGACGCCGAGCGCCTGAAAGATGCCCGAGGTTGCCGCGACCAATTCGACTGGGAGGCCGCGATCGCTGTCCGTCGAACGGATCGAGCCCCCCGGCGTGCTGAGGCCAAGAGGCAGTCCGGACGAGGCGGCCACCGCTTCGACGCCAGGGGTGTGGCCGACTTGGCTGACTACGGCATCTACGATTTGGCGGACCCTCGGCTCGTCGTATTTCTGAGCGACGAAGTCCACGTCCAACAGCGCCAGGCGATCGAGATCGAGCCCGGTGTCATGGCGACTCTCGCGAACGACCTGCGTCGCGCACAGGCACGCGACGGCCAGGAGCAACACCGACACCGCGACCTGGAGGGCGATGAGCTGCTGACGGCCCCTCCAGCGAGGGGCGCTCGATTCACCGCCTATCGCGAGCGCGGTCCGCACGTCCGCGCGCGTCGATTGCAGAGCCGGCCCGAGGCCCGCGACCGTGAGGGCGAGGAGAACGGCACCGCCGGACACGATCACGGCAAATAGATCGAGCACCGGCTCGATGTGCAGCTCCGCACCGTTGCCGACCGGCACATCGTTGGCGATCACCACGAACAGCACCCGCGCGATCGCCAGTCCGGCGGCGCCACCGGCCTTGGCGAGGAGCACGCTCTCGCCGAGCGACTCGCGCACGAGACGCCATCGGGAGGCGCCGAGGGCGAGTCTGACGGCGATTTCATGTCGTCGGGCGCTGCCCCGCGCAAGCATGAGGTTTGCGAGATTCGTGCAGGCGATCAGTAGCACCAAGCCAACGGCCGTCATGAGCGCGAGGCCGAGCGATCTGGCGATTCGATCAGCGCCCTCGTTGACCATCACGTCCGCCATCGGCACGACCGCCCATGGGCGACCGGAGTTCCACGGACTCCGAAACCTCGGCTCGAGCATCGGTCCCATTGGATACACGGCGTCGAGTTGGCTGGCGATACCGTTCACTTCCGCGCGCGCATCCGCCTCCGTCCGGCCGGGCTTCAATCGCCCCTTGACGAGAAGCCATCGCCGTTCGCGGTTCGTTGGGTCGACACTGAAGCCGACACCCTCCTGTGCCATGTAGTGCGTTGCAGCCAACGGCACCCACATCGCGGTCATCACGAGGCCGTTGTTGAACAGCCCGCGAAACTCCTTCGGAGCGACACCGACGATCTGAAAACTCTGGCCGTTCATCTTGATCTGGCGGCCGACCACGTCAGGCGCGCTATCGAACACCCGCTGCCACGCACGGTAGCTAATCATCGCCACTGGCGGTGCATCGCTACGATCGTCCGCTGGCTGAAGCGTGCGTCCGAGATAGGGACGGATCTTCAGGGTGTGAAAATACTCCCCGTCAACTACTTCGCCCCACGCCGTCTCCGTACGGCCGTTGGCCGCGAATGCCTGGCGGAAAAACGCCCATGCCGTCAGGCTCTCGAAGACGGTCTGCCGCGCTTTCAGGTCCTGGTAGTCGGGCCACGAGAGCGCAATCATCGGAATGCTGCCGCCACCCGGCACCTGGTAGATGTTCATGATCGTTCCGACATCGCGAACGCCCGCAGGCGGCCCCGTCACCACGCGCACCACGGAATAGGTCGCGGTGGTCGTACCAATGCCGAGACCGAGCGTGACGACGGAGAAGGCCGTGAAACCGGGCGTGGCGCGCAGGCGACGCCAGGCGAGAACCAAGTCATGACCAAGAGCGTGCATGAGATCCTCCGGCGAAGAGTCTATCCTGCCGGCGGGGCAGGCCAGCCTCCTCATGCTGCCGGAGTCGTCTTGTCAGGCAGCGCGCACCCGACTGTGGATTCCGCCTGCAAGCCAGCTGGACGGCTATAGAGGTTAAGCCGCGTGCAGTAGAACCCACCCGAGCACGCGATACGGAATTGCGCGTGAACCCGGCACTCCCTTTGGGGACGTATCCTGTCTCAACCGGTGGTCCCCTCTTGAATCGCGACAGCTCACGCAGTAGAACTCCATCGTGGCGTTTCGCCCCGCGTTATCCGTGATCGCGTTGGCTGTGTTGACGCATTGGCAGCAGCAGCCTGCGCACCCTCAGTCACCAACGAGAACAACCGCTGCACTCTGCCGGCCATCCTCACTACAGAATTTCTGTCGAGTGGGCTGCGCGGACGACGTATCGCCAATGCTGACTCGGCACGTTGACCCAAACACAAAGGGTCTGAAACATCCGTTGCCGAGTGGTGTGACCATCTTAGAGCTTGGAGTTGATCGTCAAGGTGAAGTGATCTCGTCGTGCGTGCTCCGAAGCCTGCGGGCGGACTTCGATAAAGCCGCGCAGGCGGCCACGTGGCAATGGCGGTTCACCATCCCGAGACTCACCGGCAGCGAGCGCGGGGTCGTATTGACGGTGACCGTCTGCACTCCCGACCAGCGTTGCCATCCTAAGACCGCGAACACTCAAAAGAGCGGCAACTAGGCCGCTTCCCCTTGACGTCGTCGTCGTGCTCGACGCACAGTAACGCGCCGCTCGCCTATGCTCCCTAACTGGCTGCGCCTGCTGTTCCGATCGACTCCGTCCCACCCGCCGGCCGCACCGCCGGCGCAGCAAGACCTGCCCGAGCTGCGATGGATCGACGCAGACAAGAATCCCTGGGGCGTGCGCATCCTCGACGTGACGCCGATCACCCGCGAGGTTGTCTCTACCAGTCAGGATCCGCAGATGGCCGCAAATGCGGCGTCGTTCTCGAACGAAGACGGACTCATCTTCGTCGGCCAACCGCTCGTTTCATGTCGTTCGATCGACGCGGATCTGCGGTATCGCGTCGACGGTGGGATCTACGACGGCGTACTGTTCAATCCCGCGCAGATGGAACACAAGTGGGCGCTCTATTTCCACGGCGGTCGCGTTATCTGCGTCCGCAGCTGGACGCGCCAGGTGCGCCTGGTGGCCGACACGCGCCTGGAAGGTGACAGCATCGTCATCCATCAGATTCACGGCGCGGTGTTCGCCGACCACGAACCCGCACCGTTCACGATTCGCGCGCTCGATTTCTTGATCGCGAGTCACTCGATGCAGCTGCTGTGGCCGGCGCCGCTTCCGCCCGGCGCGCCGGCGGGCGATCGCGAGGCGGCATTGTGGGTGATGAGCTGCTTTGGCAGCCTGGCGCCGGGCGCGATGCGTGACGAGCCGGTCACGCTACCAAGGAAGCGTCCGCTGCGCACCGATTCACTGCTGCATATTGCTGTTGCTCGCGGCCAAGTGGACGAGATCCGGCGGCTGGTTGCGGTGGGCTACCCGGTCGATCTACGGTCGCGTACGGGACAGACGCCGTTGCACTGGGCCACACAATCCGGCGGCACTGAAGCCGCCGCGTTGCTGCGCGAGCTGGGCGCCGACCCTTCCATCCCGGATCCCGCTGACGCTCAGCCGGAGTAGCGCCGCCGAAAGATCCAATACTGCGGCGCAGCGCAACTTGTAGATCGCGCAGGCTTGCCGCGGTAGGTCGGCTGTCGGTGCGGGTGAACGGTTCCGTCGTGAGCGTTGACGCGACTGCTCGCGGGATCCCGCAGCAGCCCTGACTACATCTCGAACATTGATCCAAACGCCAATCCTCGAGACGTGGATCACCCCGTACGCGGAAACCACACCTGTAGGGGTGAGAACAGGTCTGGGCGGGGTGGCCACATGGGAGGACTCGGTTCAATGACGCGTTCATCCCTAAGCGCGCTGGTCGTGCTCTCGCTGGGTTCGATCATTTTTTATGCGTGGTTATTGCACGCTGTTGCCGGAATGTCGATTACCCAGGTGGCCGGCATGTCGGTCATGGTGGTTGTCGTCCTCGCGGTCGTCACGTATCGGCACATCCGAGAGCACGGCATAGAGCCTCATGTCCGGCCGCCCAACAGCGCAAGGGTCGTGAAGATTGGCACGTGCATGTTGATCGCCGCCGCGTTGGTTTGGACTGGAATCTACCTCAGAGCACAGGAGCACTATGGTGCCGGAATGATTGCGGCCCTCTGCGGCGCAGGCGTGGCAGTCTACGGGATTAGAAACAGATAGGTCTGGACGCGCTACGCGCTTCTGGAGATCGGCAACCCATCTAGTCCTCATCTATGACCTCAATGGCGGTCCGTTCTGTCGTGACCGGTGTCCAACCTAACCGCAGCCAAGAGTGATCCAACGTTCTGCCGGGAGTGCTTAGTGGTCCCGAAAATCGTAGCTGTCCTGGTGTTCTTTGTTGCGACTCTGGGAATACAAGGAACTACGCAGACCGTCGTTCTCACCCTCAGCCGTGAATACGGCTATCCACAGGGGTTTTGCAGGCTGCACGTCTCTGCGTGGCTGAACGGAGGACAGACTCAATTGTTCTGTGGTCCAGTTCCAGATGGTGACCCCGACAACCGCCTGACACGAACACGAAGGATTACTGCAGACGAAAGCGAAGAACTGCGTCAACTGTACGACGCAGCGCGACTGTTCGAGGGCGGGCACATCGGGCTCGATCTCACATTTAACGATGCCATGTTTGAGACTCTCACGATTCGAAGAGGCCGGGCAGTAGTCCTCGTCACATCAGGGAATCCAACCTTTCAGAGCGGCCCGCGCAAAGAGCTGCTCAACTGGCTTCAGAGACTGGAGGCCGCTGTCAGGAAATCGCGTTAGCCGACAATTTGCAGACGCAGCAGGCAAAAACGTGAGACCAAGAATGACATGTCGTCTCTCGCTTGGTGCCGATGCGCCGATCTCCGTCGCCGGACATGTGGCGGTGATCCCGCAGATACGCTGGTATCACTTGCGGCGACTTGGGAACCAGACGAATCAGTCCCTGACCCTTCCCCACTTGATACGCCAGCGTCGTTGTTCGCGTTCGGCGTGACGGCGGGCGTCACCTGGTGATCGAATCGTCTCAGGTCACAACCTGCCGTGAACTTCTCTGCCCGGCAGCCTTCGGGTCAGAACGACGACGCGACCTGAAAATCATTGCTTCGAGCCACGCCACACAGTACGGTGGAGGCGTGGCGCCGATCCCATTCACGCGCTTGTTTGGCACAGGCGGCCGTCGCGCGGTCGAGTCGATCGTGCCGCGTCGCAGCTTCGACGACGTCATTCTGCCGCCTGTGACCCGCCGCGCGCTCGACACCGCGCTGGCGCAGGTGACGCAGCACGACCTCATCTTCAATCGCTGGGGCCTCGGTGAGCGGCATCCCACCGGGCTTGCGCTCGCCTTCAACTTCGCGGGGCCGCCCGGCACCGGCAAAACGATCTGCGCTGAAGCCATCGCGCACTCACTCGGGCGCCGCCTCTTGCTCGTGCGCTACGCCGAGCTCGAATCGCTATGGATGGGCGAGACACCCAAGAACGTTGCCGCAATCTTCCGCACGGCGCGCGACGAACGGGCCGTGCTGCTGTTCGATGAAGCCGATGCGATCGCGGCGCGAAGATCCACATCGCTCGATCACGGGTTTCAGCGCGAATCCAACACCGTGATCAGCGTGCTCCTGCAGGAGCTCGAGTGGTACAACGGCGTGGTGATCTTCGCGACGAACCTGGCGGCGAACTTCGATCCGGCCTTCGAACGACGCATCCGGACACACGTCCTGTTCGAGATGCCAGGCGAGTCCGAACGCGCGCAGATCTGGCGCGTGCAGTTGCACCCCGCGCGGACGCCGCTCGCAGACGACGTCGACTTTCAGGCGTTGGCGCGCCGCTATGAGGTGAGCGGTGGCGACATCCGGAACGCGGTGCTGAAGGCTGCGCTTGCGGCCGCGGCTGAGCCCGGTCCCGACTCGGCGAAACAGATTCACCAGCATCACTTCGAGACGAGCATCGAGGAAGTCATTGCCGGCAAGCGCGTGATGCGGCAGTCGCTGTTTGCGGGCGAGCCGTCAGTGTTGGCGGCGACGAATTCCGTCGCCGGCACGAGGTGGCCGTACGCGCCGGCACTTGGCGTCTACACGCTCGCCGCCGGCGCCCTGCTTGTGGCGCTGATCGCACTCGCGGTGGCCCTGCTGAAGTAAAGCGGGTTCCCATGGGAGAAACATCCAAGCAGCTTGGATTGATGCCGTCATCGTCGCACTCGTGATGCGGCAGCAAGCGCCATTTCTCTCCGGGGTCGCCACATCAAGTCAGTGACGACGCCACTTCCCCGTTCTTACAAGATTCTTCAGACCGCTGACATAAGCGTGACTTGGATGAGCGATCGTGGAGCTGGGGACCGCTTATCAGGTCGGTAGAGACGCGCCCAACCTGTCGATCGCCAATCGGCCCCTGGCCAATCGAGATGGCATTCGTCTTGCCGCCTCGCTGACCATGATGCGCCAGGCCGCCGCACTAGTCGTTCTCATCCTCACCGGAATCCAACCCCTGACATCCGCAAGCCGACAAGAGATGAGTGAGGAGGTGGCGGCCCTTCACCGCGCAGTCTTTGAAGTGCAAGACGACACCACGCTCGGTGACCCGGCGCTCTGGCGGGAGCTCGCGGTCAGGTATCTGGAAGGCCGCGGGGTCGAACGAGACCTGATTCAAGGCTGCGCGCTGTTGTCGCGTGCGGACAGTGCAGCGCGGTCGCCTCGCCACGACCAAGTGGGCATCGACATCGCCCAGGCGCTGCTCGACCAGCACTGCCGGAGTCTTAGTCCCGATCAAGCCGTCGAAGTGGGGTACGTGCTCGGATGCGGCTTCATCGGGTTGAAGAAGCAGATCTTGCCACTGCAGCCCGGTTCGTGGGTCGAGTTTAGTCGCCTCGGGGTCGCCATTGACCGGCCCTCGGGTCGGATTGAGAACCGCTCCGCCACAGATCTCACCTGCATGCGACAGGTGATGTTGCTGCGGACTGTCACGCTTCCGGGCACGAATACGCAGACTGATGACACCTATCTCATCGAGATGCTGGCCTGGCAGGGCGGCTGGAACAAGGAGAAAGGGTTTCAGCGAGAACTCAGGTGGTCTGTGTTCGGGGTTGGCAAGTCCGATCTCGAGTGGCGCGCGGGAGAAATCCTCGTATCCGAGAGCGGTTCGCTATGGCCACGCCCTCCAGTGCCCGAACGCTTTCGGGACGGCGCCTCGTTTCGATTCGGTCCGGGCGGAGCAATCGGATGGCAGTTTCCGGGAGACCGTCCTCTTCACGGAACCGTGAGCCGTTAGCGCCAGCACAAAGATGCGTATCGCCGCGAAACCGCGTACACTCGGTTACTGCGCCGCTGCTGTCAGGCGATCGCGTGATCGGGTTTGCAGATGTGTCCTCGCCCGACGCCAGGCTCCACGCCGACACCGAATATATCGACGGCCAGCGGCCCTGTGACCGCAGGTTCAAGAATAGAACTCGATCTCAAATTGGATCGCACTCGCAAATTCCTCGAATGACCGGGTTCATCCTGCAGTCGGCCATGCGTATCGGCGGTGTGTCGGTGATCACTCTCCTGTTGCTGGTCCAGCCGGCCACGCGGATGAGTGCGCAATCGACCAACGGCCTGCCACCCGCGCCAACACCCACCGACGTC
>JBPYFA010000536.1:0-6792 GCA_051986585.1 Vicinamibacterales bacterium
ATCGAGCCCCTGCCCCAATGCCAAGGGCTCGGAAAGTACGCAAAAAGTACGCAGCTTGGCTAACTCTGCTCCAGTACGCTCAACTTACTGTCCGCCTTGCGCAAAGAAGACAGCGCGCCGTTGAGGATCGACCGGGTCTGCTCATCGGCGTCGGAGAAGCATTAACTGGACTCATCGGACAGGCGGCGGGACGATTGCTGATTTGAAGTGAGGAAACTCACTCAGCGGACGCCATCTGCTGCGGGATCTGGCGCATCGCCGCGAGCACCAGGCCCCACGTGAGCTCTGCGGCCGCGTAGGACGGAGTGTCTGAGTGCAGGTTCGACGAGACGACGATCCCGAGCCGCGTGCACGCATCGATGTCGATATGCGGGTACACACTTCGCTGGCTGATCAGACGAAGCGCGGGCAGCCGCTCGAGGAGCGCCGCACGGATTGCAGTACGCTCGCGGATCAGCACCAGCGCTTCGCAGTCCCTCAGCCGCTCGGCCAGCAGGTCGATGTCCTCGACATGGTCGTTCCACACCGTCACCTGGTGGCCCGCGAGCTTCTGGAAGCACGGCAACCCGCGAAGTGTGTCGAACCAATCGTCGAGGATCGTGACTTTCATGCGGCGCATCCTGCCACGACGTCCCAGGACCATCGGGAGCATTCAAACTGGAACCCGTGTCGAACAGGCTCACGACTGTTCAGTTTCGGGAGCTAGCATGACGCCGATGAACCTTGTTCAGCCGCGGCGCGGCCCTGCTCGAATGAGCGACAGGGTGGCGGAACGGGTTGCTGACGCCATGTTCGCTTTGGCCACACCGAGCCGTGTCCAGATACTGGCCTGCCTGCGCGAGCGTCCGCGTCCTGTCGGTGACCTGGTCGAAGCGCTGGGGCTCGAGCAATCGGCTGTCTCACATCAGCTGCGAGTGCTGAGGGAACAGGGTCTGGTCAGGGCGGAGCGATTTGGCCGGCAGCGTGTTTATGCCCTACAGGACGAGTACGTGGCCGCGCTTCTCGACGACGCTGTAAGTCACGTCGCACGGCGCGACCGGCGGCGCACCAGCCTATTCGGCCGCGCGCGATCAGGTTCAGAAACGGGCTAGGCACGTGGCCGCGCGATCGACACGGGATGCCGTCGTCGCAGCATCATTCACCCCATCCGCGGACCGCCGTTTCCTGCTGGATCGTGCCCATCGCGGGGATATCGAGGGTGCACTGGGCCGTGTGCCCGCGCATGACACAGGGCCGCGCTTGTCCTGGCGTCGGCGGATTGCAGCGCTGCTCGCGATTATCGGTCCTGGCGTCGTGGTCATGGTCGCCGACAATGACGCCGGCGGCCTTTCGATCTACGCCCAGGCGGGACAGGAGTACGGACTGGCGCTGGTCGGCCTGCTTATCGTCCTGGCAATCGCGCTCTACGTCGTCCAGGAAATGGTGGCAAGGCTCGGAGCGGTAACCGGAGTCGGCCACGCTCGACTCATCTTCGAACGGTTCGGCCCCAGATGGGGATACTTCGCGCTTGGCGACCTGCTGATTCTCAACCTGTTGACGATAGTGACTGAGTTCATCGGCGTTGCACTCGCTCTGGGTTACTTTGGGATCAGTCGTTATGTGGCCATCCCGTTTGCAGCGCTAGCCTTGATCGCGGTCACCGCAATCGGCAGCTTCCGGAAGTGGGAGCTCGTGATGTGGAGCCTGGTGGCGGTCAGTTTGGTCACAGTGCCTCTAGCCGCGCTTAGCGCCTCTGCCCACGGCGCCCCGGGCGCAATGCCGAGCACCAACGCATTGGCCTCAGGGACGAGTGGCTTCCTGCTTTTCGTCGTGGCCATGATCGGCACGACCGTAGCTCCCTGGCAGCTGTTCTTTCAGCAGTCCAATGTCATAGACAAGCGGATCACGGCCCGCTGGCTGGGATACGAAAGAGCAGATCTCGCCATCGGTGCGGTTCTGTTCGCCGTCGGCGCCTTGGCGATGATGGCCACGACCTCGATCGCCCTCGGGAGTTCAGGCCATGGAGCATTTATCGATGCCGGCCACGTGGCGCAAAACCTTGGCGATCGCGTCGGTTGGTGGGCTGGCGCGCTGTTCGCGATAGCTCTTCTGAACGGTTCGATTCTCGGCGCCGCAACAGTCACGCTCTCCACTTCGTACGCGCTGGGTGACGTGTACGGATTGAAGCACTCGCTCCACCGCGGCTGGCGCGACGCGCGGATGTTTCACGGCAGCTTTGCGCTTTCGATGCTCTTGTCCGCGTCGATCGTCTTGCTGCCCCGGGCGCCGCTTGGGATAGTGACCTTGGGTGTGCAGGCATTGGCCGGTGTTCTGCTGCCGAGCGCGACAGTGTTCTTGCTGCTGCTGTGCAACGATCCCGACATTCTTGGACCGAGGACCAACCCGCGCTGGTTGAACGTGCTGGCCGTCCTCGTAGTGGGCCTTCTGATCGAGATGTGCTTCCTGTTGATGCTGGCCACGTTGTTTGCGGCGCTGAATCTCGCTGAGGTAGTTGGGGGGACCGCAATCCTCTCCGCGGGCGCATTCGCCGGATACGCCGTATTCCAACTCCGGAGGCGTGGCGACTCGCAAGCCCGACAAGCCGATTGGCAGCGAGTCTTCTGGACAATGCCGAGACTCGAAGCCCTACCGAGGCCGCGGCGCTCGCTCGCGCGCGCGGCGGGTCTGATCGTGCTTCGCGCGTATCTCGTCGGAGCGGCCGTGCTGGTGATTGTCCGCATAGCTCAGGCGGTGATCAACAGCTAAGAAAGCCGCGCTGGCCTGATCGCATTGACATATGAACATGCGATCATGTAACGCGCAGTGTCGGACTCCACGCAGCGAGACCAGAATGAGGGGCGAACGGAGAAGCGGCGGGTCACTCTGACCCAGATCCTTCACTCGCCGGTCGTGAATCCTGCTGGGGCTCAGATCGGTCGGGTTGAGGATCTGGTCGTCAAGCTGGCGGACCAGGTCCATCCACCGGTCACAGGACTGGTAGTTCGAGTCGGGTCGCAGAACCTGTTCATCGGCGCCTCGCTGATCGACCAGCTGACGCCGGCCGCAGTTCGAATCAACACGCACGCATTGCGCACGGAGACCTTCCAGAGACGTCCAGGCGAGGTGCTGCTCGCGGGGGACGTTCTGGGTCGCCACCTGGTCGACGTGACCCACGGCAGGATCGTCCGCGCTCACGACCTGGTGCTCTCGCCCCAAGAGGGCGGTTGGCACCTGGCGGGGGTGGATCGCAGCCCGCAGGCGATGGTGCGCCGGTTGGTCCCGCGCCGAGCCAGGCCGGATCTGCGACGCCATTCCGTCCTCGACTGGCGCGACGTGCAGCCGTTTGTCCGCCACGTCCCGACCGCAAAGCTGTTGATGCCGCTGCAGCGCCTCCGCCGGCTGCATCCCGCGCAGATCGCCGACATCGTCGAAGGTGCCTCCCACGAAGAAGGTCAGGAGATCTTCGAGACGGTCGAGAGCGATGCGGAGCTGACCGCCGATGTATTCGAAGAGCTGGACCACGCGCACCGGATCGAGTTTTTCGAGTCGAAGCCAAATCAGGAGATCGCCCGACTGCTGGACCGGATGGCGCCGGACGACGCAGCCGACCTGCTTGGCGACCTGAGTCAGGAGCGTCGAAAGCCAGTCTTCGATCTCCTGTCGCCTCGCCAGCAGCACACGCTCCGAAAACTGCTCGAATATCACCCCTCCAGCGCCGGAGGGACGATGAGTCCCGACTACATCTGGGTCTTGCGAGGCTCGACCGTCGAGATGGCGTTGGAGGCCATCCGGACTGACGACAAGGCACCATCTGCACTGATCAACACGGTCTTCGTCACCGAACAGGACGGAAAGTATCTCGGCACGATCTCGGCGGGAAACCTGATTCGTGCCGATCGTGCGACGGCAGTGGAAGACCTGGGGCTGACCGTCTGCTCGGTGCCAGGCAATGCTGACTTCGCCGATGTGGCCCTGCTGGTCGCCGATTACAACCTGAACGCCCTCGCAGTCATCGATGCCGGCGGCAACCTCATCGGCGCCATCTCATCCGACGACGTGATCGAGGCTCTTGTGCCTGACGACTGGCGGGCACGAGCCGAAGCCAGCGCGGGCGTATAGAAGCAATGGCTGAGCGCGAGCCGGACGAGCAGGGCTCGCGTACACCCAAGGACGGGTCCGCCGTGCTCGATGCGATGCACGTAGGCGACATCCATGGTGCTTTCGGCACGATTCGGCTCAGTGATGTCGCTCCGCGGCGCACGTGGCGGCGGCGGATCCTGACACTCCTGGCCATCCTCGGACCGGGGATCATCGTCATGGTCGGGGACAACGACGCCGGCGGTATCTCCACATACGCGCAGGCGGGTCAGCTTTACGGGTATTCCTTGCTCTGGACGCTTCTTCTGCTCGTCCCGGTCTTGATCGTGAACCAGGAAATGGTGGTTCGACTGGGGGCAGTTACCGGAGTGGGCCACGGCCGCCTGATCATCGAGCGATTCGGGCGTTTCTGGGGGCTCTTCTCGGTGGGAGACCTGTTCATCCTGAACTTCTTCACCATCCTGACCGAGTTCATCGGCATCACTCTCGCTGCCGAATACTTCGGCTTCCCACGCTGGGCCGTCGTGCTGCTTTCTGCCGCAATCCTCATCGGCATCACGATCACGGGAAATTTCCGGCGCTGGGAACGGGCAATGTTCGTGTTCCTCGCTATCAGTGCTCTCGTCGTGCCATTGGCCGTTGTCTCCCACCCGGATGCCGTCGCGATCGCGAAAGGGTTCGTCGTGCCGAGCATCGAGGGCGGCTTCACCTCGGACTCGGCCCTGCTGATCATCGCCATCGTGGGCACGACGGTCGCGCCGTGGCAGCTGTTCTTCCAGCAGTCCAACGTCATCGACAAGCGAATCACGCCGCGCTGGCTCAGCTATGAACGGGCCGATACCGTCGTCGGCACCATCGTCGTCATCATCGGCGCAACCTCGATTACAGCCGCCACAGCGGCTGCGTTCGCGGGAACGCCGCTACACGGCACGTTCACGAATGCACTCGCAAGCGCTCAGGGTTTGCGGGACCACATAGGGCCGCTGGCCGGCGCGATCTTCGCCGTCATCCTGTTCGATGGCGGGATCGTCGGGGCCTCGGCGGTGACTCTGGCAACGTCGTACGCGTTTGGTGACGTCTTCAAACGCCATCACTCACTCCATCGAAAATTTGGCGAAGCCAAGCTCTTCTATGGCGGCTTCGCAGCGATGGTGACGGTTTCGGCGTCGATCGTCCTGATTCCTAACGCCCCGCTCGGGTTGATCACGGTGGCCGTGCAGGCTCTGGCCGGCACATTGCTCCCGAGTGCATCCGTCTTCCTGCTGCTGCTCTGCAACGACCGCGACGTCCTCGGCCCGTACGTCAACGGCCCGTGGCTGAACGTGGTCGCGACGGTGATCGTGAGCATTCTGCTCGAGCTGTCGCTGATCCTCGTCATCTCAACCGTGTTTCCAGCCGTCAACGTAAGCACCCTCGCGATCGTGCTGACATCGATAGTTGCCGTGGCCATGGTCGTGGCGACATTCTTGATCCTGAGGAACAAGGTCGAGCTGCCAAGAATGCCGGCGGCTGAGAAAGAGAACTGGCGGATGCCTGCCCTGACCCTGCTTCACCGGCCGAAATGGTCCCTTGGCCGTCAGGTCGCGATCCTTGCCCTCCGTGGTTACCTCGTTGTGGCTGTGCTGCTCTTGATCGTGAAGGCGGTGCAGATCGCGTTCGGCCATTGACGGGCCCTGTACGTATCCAGTTCGCAGCCGCCAGAATCGCTTCGTGTCACGAGCTGACATAGAACCCGGCTTACAGTTCGCGTTTGGCCGAGCTGACTCGCGACCATTTCCTGGTGACGGTGACGCTCACGCAAGAGCGACAGTGAAGGCCATCGTCGGATTCCTCGAGGAGAGCTGAATGGAGACCATCGCCCGCGGCGTGCTGCTGCCCGGAGATCCCGACTACGAGCGGCGCCGTCAGACCTTCAACGCCATGCTCGACCGCCATCCTTTGGAGATACACGTCTGCGGCTCGGTCGAGGACGTGATCGCCGCTGTGAGGCGGGCCCGCGAGCTCGGCGCCCCGATTGCCGTCCGCGGCGGCGGCCACGGTGTGGCCGGGCACTGCGTAGGAGATGGCGCCGTGGTGGTCGACCTGGGCGGCATGCGCGATGTCCACATCGATCCCGAGCGCCGGGTCGCCGTCGCCCAGGGGGGCGCCACCTGGGAGGACTACGACACCGCCACCCTCGCGCACGGTCTGGCCAGCACCGGCGGCACCTTCTACGACACGGGCATCGCCGGCCTCACGCTGGGCGGCGGGATCGGGTACCTGATGGGGACGCATGGCCTCACCGTCGACACACTCGCCGGCGTGCGCATGGTCACGGTCGAGGGTGAGGTGGTGCGCGCCTGCGAGGACGAGAACACCGAGCTCTTTTGGGGCTTGCGCGGCTGCGGCGGCAACTTCGGAGTCGTGGTCGAGTTCGAATATCGGCTCATGCCGATCGGACATCTCTACGGCGGCGCAATCGACTTTCCGTTGGCCGCGGCGCATGACGTCTTGCGCACTGTCCGTGACCTGGCGCTCGAGGCGCCGGACGAACTCCAACTCCAATGCGTCATCGGCAGGCGGACCCCCGTCATCACGGTGCTGGCGTGCTATCAGGGCGCGGCCACTGATGGAGAACGCCTTCTGAATCCGTTGCGGCATACGGCGCCTGTCATCACGGATGCTCTACGCACTCTCAGTTATGCCGAGATGCAGGCCACCAACCCGCTCCTGCCC
>JBPYFA010000537.1:0-6126 GCA_051986585.1 Vicinamibacterales bacterium
TTAGTTCGTTAGTTCGTTAGTTCATTGGTTCATTGGTTCGTTGGTTCTCGTGGGGAAATGACTGATGAAGCGTCGTGAGTTTCTGATGAATGCAGCTGCCGTCGCTGCGGCGGCGGGAAGCCGTTCCGTGTGGGCGCAGGCGCCGAAAGACGCGAAGCAGTCGACGCTCGACCGCATCGCGATCATGACGCTGAACTTTCAGAGCATCCTGAAGGTTCCCGATGTCGAGGACAGTCCCAATCGCACGCTCGAGCTGTTCGACATCGCGCAGATGATCGCGGACAAGTACGGCGTCCACAAGGTGGAGTTCCAGCACTACCACATCCCCTCCACCGAACCGTCGTATCTGAAAGAACTACGCAGCCATATCGAGAAGAGCAAGTCGCGAATGACGCAGATCAACCTCGAGTTCTCCGGGTTGAACATGTCCGCGCCGCGGCTGCGCGATCGGCTGATGGCGATCGACCTGACGAAGGCGTGGGTCGATCACGCCGTGATGCTTGGCGCGCAGCGGGTGATGATTAACCAGGGCGCGCAGGGCGGCACGGCCAACGTGATGCCCACGCACGAGAATAAGGTTTATGGCATTCCTGCGCTGAAGGCGATGGCCGACTACGGGAAATCCAAAGGCATCATCGTCTCGATGGAGACGCGAGGTGCTGGCGGCGGCGGTGGACGCCGCGGCGGCGGACCGGGCACCGCGCCCGGAGCGGCGGCCCCAGCGACGACGGGCGGGGCTGGTGCGGCGCCTGCGTCCGCACAGCCCGCAACGGCACCAGCTGCAGCCGCGACTCCCACGACGCCGCCGATGCCTCAGCCTGAAGTGTGGGCGTTGATGGCGGAGATTCTTAAAGCCACCGGCGCGTACGCGAACGTCGACGTCGGTGGTGCCGGTGCCACGAATCAGGAGGAACTGCATCAGTGTCTCAAGATGCTGTTCCCCTACAACGCGGGCACGATGCACACACGCGTCAACACCCGCTGGGATCTCGCGACCGCGATCAAGTACCTCGAGCACGATCTCGGCTACAAGGGGCTCTACACGATCGAGGCGAGCAACGGAGACGAAGGTACGCGGCAGATTTACGACGTAGTGGTGGCGACGTTGTGAGCTCCCGCGGCCGCCTCCGCCATGCGGTTTCGGCAGCTCCGCTGACGCGCCGCTAAAGCCGCGCGCTACGGGTGTCGGTGTTGCTCTTCGCGTTCCTTTTGCGCGCTCGTAGCGCCGCATCGGAGTCGTGCTACAAATTGCGCGTGCACCTTTGGACATTCCTCGCTCTCTCGGCGACTGCCCTGCTCGCCCAGGATCACTCCGGCCAGTACCCACAAGCTGATGTCACCGCTGGCGCGCGGGTGTACGCAGCGCTGTGCATCGGGTGCCACGGACCAAGCGGCACGGGCGTTGGCGGGATCGATCTCCGACAGGGTCCGCTGCCTCGCGCGTCGACGGATGCGGCGCTAACGGCGCTTCTCGCCACAGGCATTCCCGGCACCGGCATGCCGTCGTTTCGATTGGATCCCGGCGACGTCCGCGCCCTTGTCGCGTTCGTCCGCAGCGGATTTGATGCGAATCCCGCAACCGTGCCGGCCGGCGATGCCAATAGAGGGCAGGCGATCTTCGAAGGCAAAGGCGCCTGCCTGACGTGCCATCGCGTCGAGACCCGCGGCCGCGACATCGGGCCCGATCTCACCGACGTCGGCCGTGGCCGCACCGCGGCCTCGATTCAACGTGCGCTCATCGATCCGACCGGCTCGATGTTTCCAATCAACCGGCCCGTGCGCGCGGTCACGAGAGACGGCCGCGTCGTCAACGGCCGGCGTCTCAATGAAGATACCTATACCGTCCAGATCATCACCGCGGAAGGACAACTGGTTTCGCTGGTCAAATCGGACCTTCGTGAGTGGACCGTGAGTCGGACTTCTCCGATGCCGTCTTTCAAGGACACGTTGACGCCCGCCGAGTTGATCGACCTTGTCGCTTACGTTTCGTCCCTGAAAGGATTGCCACGGTGATTGCGCTTGTCGCGGCGCTCACGGCGTTTCTGGCCCAGGTCACCGCCGATCGCCTCGTTCACGCCGGTGATGAGCCCCGCAACTGGCTCACCTACTCCGGCACCTATTCCGCCCAGCGGTACAGCACGCTTACCAAGATCGATCGCGCAAATGTGAAGTCGTTGGAACTGAAATGGATGTTCCAGAACCAGGTAGCGGGCCCGTGGGAATCGGTGCCGCTGGTGGTCGATGGAATCATGTACCTGACGCAACGACCCAACGATGTGGTGGCCGTCGACGCCCGGACGGGGCGAATCTTCTGGATTTACAAGTACGTCGGCGCGCCGGATTCCAAAGTGTGTTGTGGTGCCAACAACCGGGGATTGGCCATCCTCGGCAACACGCTGTTCATGGGCACACTCGACGCGCACCTGGTGGCGCTCGACGCCACGACCGGACGAGTGCTCTGGAACGTCGCCATCGGTGAGTTCGCCCATGGCTATTCGATAACGCTCGCGCCGTTGGCGGTGAAAGACAAAGTCATCGTCGGGGTTGGCGGCGGAGAATATGGCATACGCGGATTCATTGCAGCCTACGACGCAACAACCGGGAAGGAAGCGTGGCGGTTCAACACCATCCCGGCACCAGGGGAACCAGGGTCCGATTCATGGAGCGGTGATGCGTGGAAGAATGGCGGCGGTTCGCTCTGGGTTACCGGCTCCTACGATCCGTCGCTGAACCTTACCTACTGGGGGATTGGAAATCCCGGCCCCGACTTCAATGCGGCGCAGCGCCCGGGCGACAACCTGTACACCGACTCACTCGTCGCTCTCAATGCCGATACGGGAAAGCTGCAATGGCATTTCCAGTTCACACCCAACGATCGCTACGACTGGGATTCAACCCAGGTCCCTGTGCTCGCCGACGCGAACTGGAATGGAGCACCAGCCAAGCTCCTCATGCTCGCCAATCGAAACGGTTTCTTTTACGTGCTCGATCGAGCGAGCGGCAAGTTTCTCCTGGGTAAACCATTCATCAAAGTGAACTGGGCGAGCGGACTCGACCCGAACGGGCGCCCCATTCAGACGCCTCAGCCGCCCGGCGCTCCGACATGGCCGGGGCAGCAAGGAGGCACGAGCTGGTACTCACCGTCATACAGTCCGCGCACCGGCCTCTTCTACATTCCAACGTGGGAAGGCGTGTCGGGCGTGTTCACGAGTCAGCCGGCGCAATACCAGCCGGGCCAGAACTATTGGGGCGGCAACTATCGCGCGACGAGACCTGCGCCTGATGCGCCGGTTGCGCCGAACATCCGACGCGGACCAATCAACAACTGGACCGACGAAGCCTCGCACGGTGCCGTGGTCGCAGTCGATCCCCAGACCGGTGAACGCAAATGGACGTTCCCGATGTACGACCTGACGGACGCCGGAATCCTGACGACCGCGTCGGATCTCCTCTTTACCGGCGGCCGTGAGGGTTATTTCCAGGCACTCGACGCGCGGACGGGCGAGCTCTTGTGGAAGGTGAGCCTCGGATCAGCGCAGATCGTCATGGGACCGATCACGTACGAAGTCGAGGGGAAACAGTACGTGTCGGTGATTTGTGGGAACGTGATGGTGACGTTCGGGCTCCCGGAGTAACCAAGCGTTCGCCCGCCAAGAGCAAACAGGAGAAAAGAGAAAGGAGAATTTTTTGTTCTCCCTTCTCCCTTCTCCTGTTTATCTCTTCCGCGATCTACTTGGGTAACGCGAACGCCACGTACCCGTGCGGCAGATCCGGCCGTAAGTTTCGATTCGGGCCGACACCAGGATCCGACGCGGTCATCAGCAGATACTGACGGCCGTTCAATTCGTACATCGCCGGGATTCCTCGGCTTGCAGCGCCGAACGCGCGCTCCCACAACTGCTTTCCTGTGTCAGCGTCGTAGACGTGCAGCTTGTCGTCACCGCCGGCGACGAAGACCAGACCGGTGCTCGTCGGGATAACGCCGAATTTGAAATCACCAGCCGTCCCGGTTCCGGTGACGCCAATACTGGCGAGCCGTGGGTCGTCGCCAAGCGGCACCTGCCACTTGATCGTTCCCTTGTTGAGATCGTACGAGGTCAACGTCGTGTAGGGCGGACGGACGATGTTCGAGTAGAGGCCGTAGCCGTTCATCGTGTAGCGCTCAGTCGGCGCATCGGCGCCGTCGGGATACGCCTGCATTCCAACACCGCGTCCGCGACCGGCGCCTGGTTCTCGCACGACCGCAGGGCCCGATTGAACCACAGGTCCCGGCGGAAACGTTTCAGCCGCGGCTGCCGCTCCGCGTCCTCGGCCACCGCCGCCGCGTCCAGGCGCGTCAGCGGCCGTGAGGTATGCGACGACGGCGTCGATGTCCGTCGGAGTGAGATGCGGAAGCGGCGGCATTCGCCCTTTGCCGTTCAACACCGTTGAACGCATTTCCTCCGGCGACAGCCTCGATGCGACGCCGACGAGCGACGCACCATTCGGTGTGCCACTCCGATCTGCGCCGTGGCAGGCTTGGCAGTTCTGTTGGAAGACACTCAGCCCCGGCCCACCGGCGGCCCCTGGACCGCGGCCGCGGTTGCCGCGAGCCGCCGCCTCTTCGGGTGAGAGGAGCCGCATGATTGCGGGAATGTCGTAGCTGATCACGTACACGGTGCCGTCGGTTGGGTTCGATGACGTGCTGCCGAAGTTGGATCCGCCGTTGTTGCCCGGCATGTGGATCACTTCGCTGAATCCGATCGGCGTGAAGAGCCCTTCGTTTCTTGCCGCGGCGATGCGCTTCTTGAACTGCTCGCGCTCCTCATCGGTCAGCATGTACGGATTGATGTCGTCGACGGTGAACTTCTGGCGCGCGAACGGCGGAGGCATCGTCGGAAACGGCTGTGTCGGCCAGACTTCCTCGCCCGGCACTTCGGTCTTCGTGGGCACCGGCCGCTCCTCGATCGGCCATATCGGCTTGCCGGTCACCCGATCGAAGACATACAGAAACCCGGTCTTGCCAGCCATTGCCACAACGGGAATCGTCTTGCCGTTCTGCTTGATGGTGGTCAGCTGCGGCGCCGACGTGTTGTCGTAGTCCCAGAGATCGTGGTGCACGTTCTGGAAGTGCCACAGCCGCTTGCCGGTGCGCGCGTCGAGCGCGATAAGACAGTTGGCGAAGAGATTCGCCCCATGCCGATCGGCACCGTAGAAGTCAAACGTCGCGGACCCGGTTGGGAAGTACGCAATCCCGCGTTCTGCGTCGATCGTGATCTCGCCCCACGTATTCGTTCCGCCAATGTACTTCCACGCATCCTTGGGCCAGGTGTCGTAGCCGAACTCCCCCGGATGCGGTACGGTGTGGAACGTCCACACGGACTTTCCGGTAACGATGTCGTACGCGCGCAGGTCGCCCGGCGGCGAAAAATACGCTTCGCCCGTAGCGGACCCGAGAATCAGGAGATTCTCGAAGACCTTGCCCGGGGTATTCGACTGAATCCGTCCAATCGTCTTCGGATCCCGCCCGAGCCCTTCGCGCAGATCGACGACGCCGTCGTTGCCGAACTTGATGATCGACTTGCCGGTATTCGCGTCGATTTCCTGCAGGTAATCGTTGATGCTGAAGATCAGCCGCCGATCTTTGCCGTCCTTGCTTTCCCAGTAGTTCATGCCGCGGCGGGTCACGCCTTCGAGTCCCTCGTGAATCCAGATCTCTTTCCCGGTGGCTGCATCCAGCGCCACGAGGGAACTGTTGCGCCCCTTCCCGTAGATCGTCCCGTGCGCCACGATTGGATTGAAGAGGGTCTCGCCGTACGGATACGTCCACGCGATGTCGAGGCGTCCGACGTTTGACTTGTTGAATTGCTTGAGGCTGCTGTATTTGGAGTTATCCGGGCCGCCCCCGTAATCGCGCCATTCATGCGTCTTCTGATCGCCCGCGGCCGTCAATACCGCAGTGAGGGCCACCAGAACGCCAATTTTTCCAAGGAGAATCACCCGCCGCGCCGCCGACCGACCTTCTGAGACCGCCATCAAGGGAACTCCTTCGCCTGAAAAGAGAGCCGTGCGATGGCCATTATGCGCAGGAGAACGAGGTTCTACAAGGTTCTACTCGGTTCTGCGGGGTTCTACTGGGTTCGGTTC
>JBPYFA010000538.1:0-6348 GCA_051986585.1 Vicinamibacterales bacterium
GGACCGCCGCGCCGCCGGCGTCAGCGGATTCTGCTGCGGTGGCAGGTCGCGATCGCGGCCGGGTTCTTCATCATCGCGACGATGTTCGTGAAGTACACGATCGCCGAGGCGCGCCACGATTCCGGCATCGACATGGATCGGATCGGCGTGGCCGTTTTGGACTTTGGCACGCCGGAGTGGAACGAACCGCGCGCGCGGCGCATGGCCGACCGCGTGCTCGACGAGCTGCGGACGCATCCATCAATCGACACGGCGTCCCTCGCGGGAGGATTGCCGTTCGGCGTCCCGAGTACGCTGCGCCTTGCACTCTCGCCGATGGAACAGGCGGGCGCTCGACAGATCGACCCCCTGATGATGACCGCGATCGCGGCCGCGCCGGCGCTCTTCCGCACGCTGGGGATCGAAGTCCTTCGCGGGCGCGGCTTCGACGATCGCGATGGCCCCGGCGCGGCGCGCGTCGTGGTGCTGAGCGAGTTCACGGCTCGGCAGATCTTCGGGACCGCCGACGGCGTCGGGCGGCAAGTCGCCCTCGCGCAGCCGCAGGGCATGGTCGCGGCCGCGACCGTCATCGGCGTGGCTGCCAACACGGACGTGGGCCGTATCTTCGGAGATCCGCGGCCGCTGGCTTACGTGCCGTTGTCGCAGTATTACCAGCCGCAAGTGACCGTCGTCGCGCGGGCGTCGGGATCGGTGGCGAATGCCGTGAGCGCGGTGCGGGAGGCGGTCCGGCGCGCCGATCCGGACGTGGCAGTGGACACGATCGGAACCGGACGTTCGGTGCTCGCCGGACCGTTCCAAATGCTGCGCGGGCTCGGCCTGACGGCGATTGCCCTCGGCGCGATCACGCTGCTGCTCGCGATGGCAGGCCTCTATGGCATCCAGTCGCACATCATCGCGAACCGGACGCGCGAGATCGGCGTTCGGATGTCGTTCGGCGCCACGTCGGCCCAGATCAAGCGCATGGTGCTGATGGACGGCTATCGGCCGGTGCTCGACGGCCTCGTCTTCGGATTGTTGATTGGCCTGATCGGGCGCGCGTACGCGCGCGCATACCTCGAGCTGGACGTCGCCATCGTCGACCCGTGGATCCTGGTCGTGACGCCGATTCCGTTGATTGGCGCGGCGTTCTTTGCCTGCTACCTCCCCGCCCGGCGCGCCGCGACGGTCGATCCGAACGTCGCGCTGCGCTGCGAATAGTCCCGCGCGCAGTTCGGTGGATTCTCAAGCAGGTACCGATTCCGGCTGAGCTCGCCGGGAAGCGGGCAACGGTGCTTCGCGAGAGCCAACCCGACCACGGAGAACCAAGCCGCTTGACGTTGACATGCGACTAACATGCACGCATGCTTATCACATGTCAAAGATGGTGCAAATCAGGAATGTGCCAGAACCGCTGCACCGCAAGCTGAAGGTCCGAGCGGCAGGCGCAGGACAGACGCTCTCCGACTACCTCCTGGCTGAACTGGAACGTCTGGCGGCGCGGCCGACGCGCGACGAGATGCTGACTCGACTTCACGGTCGAAAGCGGGTCACGTTGAAAACGCCGGCCGCGGTGGTCGTCCGAGCAGAGCGCGAGTCCGCGTGATCGTCGTTGACGCCTCCGCCCTGCTCGAATTTCTGCTGCAAACACCGCTTGGGACCAGAGTGGAGGCGCGCCTTTTCAGGAACCACGACGAGTTCCATTCACCTCACCTGGCAGACGTTGAAGTGACGCAGGGCCTCCGTCGACTGGTACGGATAGGTGAGGTGTCGCCTGACCGGGCGGCCGAGGCGATTGCGGATCTGGCCGATTTCGATCTCCACCGTCATTCCCACGTTGATCTCCTGACTCGGGCGTGGAAGCTGCGGGAGAACGTCACCGCGTACGACGCCGTGTACATAGCCCTGGGCGAGGCGCTTGATGCGCCCATCGTGACCTGCGACACGGCGCTCGCCAACGCACCAGGTCAGCGCGCGCACATCGAAGTCATCAAATGACGTGCTCGACGTTCTGATTCCAGAGATTGACCGCACCCATTTCTCCCGAGCCACGGGAAAGACAATGAACAGCAGCGAGTTGGCCGCCTGAATGAGTCAGTCAGCGACTCTGCGCCAACCGACAGCCACGCCTTCTTCGACCTCCATGCCAATGCCAAGAGCCAAGACGTTCCCATCCACGATCCACGACACCTTGTAGAACTCCTCGGTCTTCTCGATCACCAAGTCATACTCGTCTGAAAACTCTCCACTGTCGTAGAAGTACCGCACGTGGTATCGTCCCGCAAAGCCCTCCTTCGGCCCTCCGGTTGCTATTCCTGACCCGCTGTACTTGGTTGAGAACATCCATCTCGCGTTGAGGGTGCCAGGCGCATAACTCTTGCTGTACAGGACGAATCCAATGTTCGGCGTGTCCCCCGCATCTGCCATGACAATGAGCTTCCTTTCTTGTGTTGTTGAAGGGCGGGTACATATATCACTCGGCCGCTGAACGTCCTGGAACGAGCATGTTCACACAGCCTCTATGACGCTGTCGGAAGCGAGCCGCGCTGAGGGCGAACCACGCTGCCGCTGGAGTCTTGGCGTCAGCCAGTTGCGGACATCGTCCAGTGCGGCCTGCGCGTCGCAAGTAACTGATGAAACACGACTGCACAGCCGCAATCCGACGCGGCCATTCGGCCTGCCGCCGCAGGCTTGCGTCTTGCCACCGTTAATGTATATTGTACATAGACATTAGACAATGGCTGGAGCGCTCCGCGTCTCGCTCGATCTCGAGTCCTCCATTCCCGCCTATCGGCAGATCGCCAATGATCTGCGCCGGCATCTGGTCGAAGAACGGCTCAAGCCCGGCGACCTGCTGCCGCCGATTCGTCAGCTGGCCCTCGATCTCGGGGTTCACTTCAACACGGTGGCGCTCGCCTACAGGATGCTCGCCGACGAGGGCTGGCTCGAACTGAAACGGCGCCGCGGCGCTGCCGTGATCGCGCGAAACGCACCGCGGGCGATCGATCGGCGCCGCGTCGACCACCTGCTCCGGCAGCTGGCACACATCGCCGCTGAACTCCGAAGCGCCGGCCTCAGCTCACGACAGATCTCGTCGGCCCTGCGTCGTCTCGCGGAAGGAGCACGGTCATGACATCGGTGTCCTGGTCCATGATGCTCGTGGTGACGGTGAACGCGATCTTCTTCCATGCGATGCCTCGCGTCAGCCGGCCCGACATTCTGTTCGCGGTGACGGTGCCAGAGGCGTTTGCGCTGGGCGCCGGCCGTACGCTGGTCTCCCGCTACCGGGCGATCGTGTGGAGCGGCGCGGCGGCAGCGCTCGTGATCATTCTGCTGCTTCCCGCGCTTCAGCCCCGGTTCGGACAGAGAGAGTGGCTGATGATGGGTGCCGTCGTCGGCAACATGATCGTCGCTCTCGCCGCGTGGCTGCTGGCGCACCGGAAGGCCCGTGCGTACGCGGTCGCGCCTTCCGCCGTGCGTGTCGCCTCACTGGCGGCGCGCGACACGTCGCTGCCGGGTGGGGTGCTCGTCGCCAGCGGGCCGTTTGCCATTCTGCTGGCCACGGCGCTCCTCGTCTACGCGTTCCGGGACGAGGCGCTCAATGGTCCGGGCATGATCAAGGCTTTCCGGTGGCTCGCGTTCGGCGGCGTCTACGTCGCAATGATGCTGACAATGGCCGTGTCGATGGCACGGCGGACGCGCCAGGTTGCCGTCGACGGCCCCGCTGCTGTCGCGGAGCAACGGTATCGGCGCGTTAACGTGCTCGTCCCCGTTCTAGTCGGGTACGGACTGGCCATTCAAATATCCGCGGCGACGGTCGAGTCGATACCGGGCTTCGGTGGCGCCTTGGGCGGAAGTGGCGGGTTCCTGCTGCTCCCGCTGATGCTGTTCAATTTCGGCGTCACTTTCTGGATGTTCCGCGTCGGCCAGGGCGGCCAACGGTCAGTCGCACCGGCGGCGCGGCAGGAAGTCCGCGGAGACGCCACACTCGACCATGCGTGGAAGCTTGGCGGCTTGTTGTATTTCAACCCGCGCGATCCGGCGATGTGGGTCGAGAACCGCATCGGCGTCGGCTACACGCTGAACATGGGCAACTCGCGCGCGTGGCTGCTCATCGCTGGCATGTTGCTGGTGCCGATGGTTGCGGCCCGTCTGTTGTTCTAGGGGAGCCGCTCGTGCGTACTCTGATCTGCCCTCTCGCCTGGTGTCTCAGCGTTCTCGTCGCGCCCGCGCCGCTCGCTCAAGGTCGAGGGCTCGAGATCGAGTACGCGGTCAAGGTCGCCGACATCCCGGGCCAACTCTTTCACGTCACGACCGACATCAGGAACATCAACCAGCCGGCGCTCGATCTCTCGCTGCCGGTCTGGTCGCCCGGATGGTACGTGATCGAGAACTACGCGAAGAACATCCTTCGCTTCCGCGTCACTGAACCGGGCGGCCGCGAGTTGCGTCCTGCGCAGGTACGAAAGCAGACGTGGCGAATCGAGACAAAGGGGATTTCACGCATCACCGTCGAGTTCGACTACAAGGCGGCCGTGCTGTCTGCGAATCAGGCGCGCATCGCGGCGGACTACGCGCTCTTCACGGGCACGCAGCTGTTCCTGATGCCCGAGGGTCATCGCTCGCGGCCCAGCGTGGTGCGGTTCGAAGTGCCGACTGGCTGGAAAATCGCCAGCGGACTCGACGAGACGGCAAACCCGATGGTGTTCACGGCGCCCGATTACGACACGCTCGTCGACCAGCCGACGCTGATGGGGCAGTTCGACGTCACGCGTTTCATGGTCGACGGCAAGCCTCACGACTTCGTCGCCAATCCCGCGGGCGTGTTCTCGGTGGAGAAGACCCGCACGTTGATCGGCTATCTCACAAGGCTGGCGGAAACGCAGGGCCGCATCTTCGGCGGACTGCCGTATCGAAGGTTCGTCTACTTGTATTTGTTCCGTCCGGCGGAAGCGAGTGCAACCGTTCTGGAGCATCAGAACTCATACGTCGCCCTCGTGGACGCCGGGGACCGTGCGCAGCCCGACGACCTGGTGGGCCAGGCTTCGCACGAATTCTTTCACCTCTGGAACGTCAAGCGCATCCGTCCCGTACAGATGTGGCCGTATGACTACTCGCGGGAGAACGAAACTCCGTTACTGTGGGTATCTGAGGGCTTCACGAGTTACTACGCCGGTCTTGCGTTGTACCGCGCCGGGTTACGAGACGTCCGGGGCTTCATGGAGCAGCTCGGACGAGGGATCGCTGAAGTCGAGGGCAACCAGGCTCGTCGCTACATATCCGCGTCGGACTCGTCCACGTCCACGTGGATCGGCTACAACAATCCGCCTCCCTTCAGCATTTCGTACTACACACAAGGGTCGAACGTTGCCGCGCTCCTGGACCTCTCCATTCGGCACGACACGAACGGCGCGCTCGGACTGGACGAGGTCATGCGGACGCTGTTCAGGGACGTTTACCAGCGCGGCCGTGGATTCTCCACTGAGGATCTCATTCGCATCATCAATCGAATCGCCAAGAGCTCGTACGAAGGTTTCTTCAGCCGTTACGTCTCGGGCACCGACGTCCCGCCGTACGAGACGATTTTCGGGTACGCCGGTTATCGGGTCGAACGAACCTCACGAAAGCTTCCCAACCTGGGTGCCAACCTGAGTGAGATTGGACGGATCACGAGCCTGAATCCAAGCGCCGATCCCGCGACCATGCCTTTACAGCCGGGGGATTTCATCTTGAGCATCGACGGCCAGCCTCTGGAGGGCAAGCCCGGTGGGACCATCTTCCGTTTGCTCAACGAGAAGGCCGGTCAGACCGTCAGGCTCAGGATTCGACGCGGTGACGAGGAGCGGGACCTCAACATCGCCGTTGGCTCCGTCGAACTCCTCAACTATCGCATCGTCGAGAGCCCGTCGCCGACCCCGGAGCAGTTGAAAGTGCGGGAGGGCTGGCTGAAACACTAGTGCTGCCTCGCCGCACTTTGATGACGGAGGATACGGTTCGACGTCCGCGTTTCCTCAAAGCACCTGAAGCTTTGCCCGATCGGTCAACGTCAGTGACTAACCGCCATGAACCATGCAGCGATAATCGGTCCCTGCGGCCCTCGTCCGCGCTGACCGGGCGGTGGCGGCGGTGCGTCGGCTGCCGGGGGAGGGGCGGGACCCCGTTCAGGTTGAAACAGATACGCACGATGGGTCTTGGGATCGACGGTGATCGTTTTCGCGCCAGCGAAGGTCGCAACGGTGGCGACGACACTGTACTTGTCGGCGGCATCCTGGTGGACAACGGTGATGTTGCCTTCGCCGCCGTTCGGAATGTAAATCAGCTTTTCTGACGGATCCCAGCCGAGGGCATCCACGCGTGTTCCGTTGGCGATCG
>JBPYFA010000539.1:0-4356 GCA_051986585.1 Vicinamibacterales bacterium
GAGCATGGCCCCGGATGGTTGACGCTCCCGATAATCTGGTTGATGAACCTTCCAGCCGCAGGGCTTCGACAAGGCGTGCGGCTCGACGTCGACCAGGACGGTCCAGAACTCGTGTGGACGCGCCGCATTGGGCGGTCAGTCTTCGAGACACGTCAACGCGCGAACAACTCGCGCCTCGTGGAGCGTTCGGGCCTCGGACGCGTCTCATTTGATCTCGCCGTGGGGCGCGGCGCGCTTCTGTATCGCCAGTCATCGATCCACCTCGCCGGGCTGCCCTTGCCATCGTCGCTCAGTCCGCGAGTCGACGCTGTGGTCTCTCCGAATCGGGAAGGATGGAGTATCGCGGTCACCGTCAAATGGCGTCGGCGGATGGTCTGCCGCTATGCTGGGGCCATTCGCGCGATATGAGAACTGCGATCTGGTTGCTGCTTCTGCAGGCCTCGCTCGGCGCCTTCGACACACTGTATTACCACGAGTACCGGCTGAAGCTGGCTCACAACGTCCACAGCCGCGTGGAGCTGCGCTTGCACGCGTCGCGTGATTTCGCGTACGCGATCATCATCGGCAGCCTGGGTTTTGTAGCCTGGCATGGCGCCTTTGCCTGGGTTCTGCTGGCACTCCTGCTCGCCGAGATTTGCATCACACTCTGGGATTTCATCGAGGAAGACAAGATCCGGCGACTGCCCGCGGGCGAGCGGGCGATGCACGCCGTCATGGGCATTGTGTACGGAGCATTTCTGGCTTTCCTGATTCCACAGATGATCGCGTGGTGCGGACTCTCGACCGGCTTCGGGCCTAGCTATCACGGCTTCCCCGCCTGGATGCTCCTCGTGCTGGCAGCCGGTGTCTTCGCGTCCGGCGTACGCGACCTTATTGCCAGCACCAGATCGGTGCCGGCATGACGGACCAATTCCGGCACTATCGACGCTGGTTCTACGCAGCCGCCATCTACAACGCCGTGTGGGGCACAGCCGTGATCCTGTTTCCCGCCACACTGCTTCAGATCGCGAACGTGAACGACACCGGCGCCCTGCTGCTTGCACAGGTCATTGGCATGATGGTGGGGGTGTACGCCTACGGCTACTACCTCCTCGCTCGAGAACCGAAGCGCTACTTTGGCCTCATCTGGATCGCGCTGGCCGGCAAGACGCTCGGCCCGCTGGGATTCGTCTACAACGCGACAACCGGTGCGCTTCCCTGGAGCTTCGGGTGGATTTGCGTATTCAATGACGTTATCTGGTGGCCGGTCTTCTGGCGATTCGCTCTCACCCACCCACGGGATCACGATCTCTCGATAAACCCGTGACGCGGCCCTGAAGCGTGTCATAGACTCAAAGCGGGACGCTGGAGCGCGTCTGACAGGAAAATGGCAGGCAGCAACGGCAACGGGACGCCCCTGGTGCTCGACATGACACGTGGTGGGCAACGGGTGACCGGCCGTCTCGTCCTGGCCGACCGCCCGGCGGACACTACCGACGGCAACGCCGAGGGTGAGACCTTCTCGTTCAAAGCAGACACTGTCGATGGACCTGTTGTTGCGAAGGGACGACTGATCGGTGACGAAGTCGAACTTACGGTTGAGGGAGTCGGAAAGCCTCTGATGCTGAAGCGTGTGAAGTAGCGGCCGCTCCCTCAGCACACACGATAGCGGTTTCTTGCCGCGCTCGAGCGTCACGTGCCTACGAGTTACCGCTCATGAGGCGCCGGACCGACAAACCAACAAACCACAATGGTCACCGGCTCTTCTTGTATTCCCAGCAAAGAGTGTGACCTAATCTGCCATCATGCGCACCTGCGTGACATCGCTGTTCGTGATGCTGTTGTTTGTCGCTCCCGGTGTGGTGCTGGCGCAGGACGGTTCCTTTGTCAGCGGCGGTGTCGCGCTGCACTATCGCGGCGTCGGCAGCGGAACGCCCACGGTCCTCCTGAGCGGCGGCCCGGGCTTTACCGTCGATTACATGGTGCCGGTCGGAGATTTCCTGCCGGCGGGCTATCAGCGCATCTACTTCGAGCAGCGAGGCACCGGCAGGTCGCGGCCGGCGAAACTCAACCCGGAGAGCCTGACGCTCCAGACCGCGGTCGACGATCTCGAGGGGCTCCGCCTAAACCTGAAACAGGATCGGCTCCTTCTCGTCGGCCACTCCTGGGGCGGCATGCTTGCCATGGCGTACGCCGCCGCCCACCCCGACCGAGTCGATCGGCTGATCCTGATCGCGTCTGGCGGACCGACACTCGAGTTTGCGCAATGGTTCGGCGACAACATCGAGGCACGGCTCCGACCGGAAGACGTACAAGCCAGGAACTATTGGCGGACCGCCGCCAAGAGCGGCAGCCCTCCTGACAAAGTCGCCCTCGAAAGCGTGAGGGCGATCGTCCCCGGATATTTCTTCGATCGAAACAAGGCCTTGATCTTTGCCGCAGCACTCAGAGAGGGCGAGCTGTACAACGATGTGAGCGAGCTTCTGTTCGCGGACCTCGGGAAACACTACGATCTTCGGGCGCGCCTGAAAAAGCTCGATCGGCCGGTATTGATCGTCCAGGGGCATCAGGATCCCATTGGCGACAAGACCGCGGAAGACATCCACACGCTGATTGCCGGCTCGGTGCTGGTCTACATCAACAAGTCGGGACACTTTCCATGGATCGAACAGCCGGACGACTTTCGACGCGCCCTTGCAGAATTTCTCACCAAAACGTCCGGGGGCAGTGATCGCCGGTAATATGCGCGCCATCGATCGTCGGTGAATCGATGTATCGAGCATGCGTGCCTCACCGCCTTCCTCCGCCGGTCTTGCCGCTCTGGTCCGGCTTAGGGTCGGTGATGAGCGCGATGTTCTCGATCTGTGCCTTTCGCAGCGCGTCCATGGCCTCCATGATCGCTGAGTACTTCGCGTCCTTGTCGCCCTTCACATAGACCAGCTTCTCGTTGTTGTCCTCGAGCGCACGCTGGACGCGCGGCACGAGTTCTTCCGTGGTGACCGGAATGGAATTCACGTAGAACTTGCTCTGCGAGTCGATCGCGACGACCGTCTGGTGCTGCGTGTCGGGCTTAGCGGCAGTGTTGTTTGCCTCGGGCAGCGTCAGCGGAACGACTTGCCGCAGCATCGGGGCGATGAGCATCATGATGATGAGCAGCACCAGCATGACGTCCACGAGCGGCGTGACGTTGATGTCGGCCTTGAGGGATCCTTTGGATCCCATGTCCATTGCCATGGCGGTCTCTCCTGAAATGGGTTCTGGACATTTGGAGGTCTCCAGATTTCGGAGATGTCCAAATCCGTCCGACGCCGTTCACGTGACTTGGACACCGCGGAACAAAAAAGGGATCGTGCAATGCGCACGGTCAGAAACAGCGTCTGCCGGCGAGCGACGGCAGAGCCGACATCAGGTCCGCGGCAGTCGCCCCTTCAACCCGCCCCAATCCAGACCAAACCGCGCGAGGTATTTCCGCAAGCGGTCGGCGTCGTTCGGCACGCTCTTGCGTTCACGCGACCGATCGAACAGCGTCCGGCCCGCAGCCGAAAGACTCGAAGCCTGACGGCAGACCATCAACACGTCTTCCAGCTGGACCCGGTCGAATCGATCGAGAGACGTCGTCACCGCCGGTGCAACGACTTGATCAACCAGGTTAAGGGACGTGGATGTCGGCGCGTCCCCCCATGTCGAACGCAAGTGCGCAATCTCGGCCTTGACCTGATCGACGGTGATCCGGCCAGCGGGAGCCAGCGTGCCGAGTCTCGTGATGACCGCGTTCAAATCTCTGAAATTGCCAGGCCACCGAGCATCCCCGCTGATCGCAAAGGTGAGGAACTGTTCCCGCGCTTCCCTGCTGAACGCGACTGCAGTACCCGTCCGTCGCCTGAACTCCTCGAGCTCGTAGTCGACGTTCGGCTCGATGTCCTCGCGACGATCGACCAGCGCCGGCAGGCGGAACGTCCACAGGTTGATGCGCGCGAGCAAGTCCTCACGAAATCTGCCGTCCTTCACCGCCTCGGTCAGGTTGCGGTTGGTCCCGGCAATGAGCTGAAAGTCGCTCGCGGCCTCGCGATCGCTCCCCAGTGGCAGAAACCGCTTCTCCTCCAGCGCGCGCAGGAGCATGGCCTGCTCATCCAGCCCCAGTTCTCCGATTTCGTCGAGAAACAGCAACCCCTCGTTGGCGCTGAGCAGCAAGCCAGGCCGATCGCGCATGGCGCCGGTGAATGCGCCCTTCACGTGCCCGAACAGCGCGGACATTGCCGCATCGCCGCGAACCGTCGCGCAATTCACTTCGATGAACGGCCCCTTGACTAGACGACGGCTCTTCTTCAATTCGTAGATGCGCCGCGCCAGGAGCGACTTGCCGGCGCCGGTAGGACC
>JBPYFA010000540.1:0-10314 GCA_051986585.1 Vicinamibacterales bacterium
CGACCTCCTCGCGGGCGGACTGGATGCGCGATGCCAGCCACCAGGTTGCTGGATGAAACCAGAACAGGCAGACGCCGATCTCCTCGAGGATCAACCAGGCCCAGTCGCGACGCTTTACGTGCAGCAACTCGTGGCCCACGACGGCACGCTGAATATCTGACGGTTGCTGGCGAAGGCTCTCCGGCAGCAACACCAGAGGCCTGCGGATGCCAAACGTGACTGGTTGATGGATTCCTGTGGTGTAACGAATATCGGCGCGGGTGCCGAGGGTGACCTGGAGATCGTTATCGACGAGGGCTGGCTGGTTTCGGATTGCTGCGCGACGGAGACGTCGCAGTTTGACCACGCCCAGGGCCAACCACGCTAACCGCAGCGCGATACCAGTCGCAACGATGACTGCCGCGATCGCTTCCCAATTGATGCCCGCGGCAGTAACCGGCGACGACGCGGCCGAGGCCGTTGCCGTCGCCATCGCAACCGCGGCATTGGTCGTCGTCGGCCGCGCGCGCTCGTAGGTCTGGATCCACGGCAGCGCGAGACAGAGAAGCGCAACGCTTCGCCAATACGTGTAGCGCACGCCGGCCGCGTCGAGTCTGAACAGCCAGGGCAGGAGCGCGGCCGCGGCCGCGACGCCGGCAGCCTGGAGGCTCCATGGCAGCAGGTTCGCGACAATCGCTGTGGAGATCATTCGTCCATCTCCTCGATGATTCTCTGCACCGCCTTGCGCTGCCGATCGGTAAGTCGCGAGTCCTTGGCGAGATGCACCAGCAGCGATGCCGACGCGCCGTCGAATACGCGATCGACGAAGTCACGAACCATGGCGCCGACAACCTGATGCCTGGGTTTGGTCGGCGTGTAGACGTGTGCGCGTCCGTTGCTCTTCTTTTCGAGATAGCCCTTGTCCTCGAGCACGTTCATCATCGTCATCACCGTCGTGTAGGCGATGGGCCGCGTCTTCCGCAGCGCCTCGTACACGGCGCGAACCGTCGGCGTGTCGAGCCGCCAGACGACTTTCATGATGGCCAGTTCCTGAGCGGTCAGCGTGTTGCTGGGCTTACGCATAAGTTAATACTAACTATTTAGTATTTAGTAGCAGATGTCAAGTGACTCGCGACTCGCGACTCGCAATTCGCAATTCGCAATTCGCAATTCGCGGTTCGCGGTTTGCCGTTCGCGATTAGCGGATTCGTGATTAGGGATTCGTGATTAGCGATTCGCGATTAGCGATTAGGGATGAGGGATTCATCCGCCCACACCCGACACAGATTCACGATCACTTCGACCGCCTTGTCCATGTCCTCAGCCGAGACCCACTCGAGGCGTGAATGGAAGTTGTGCTCGCCGGCAAACAGGTTGGGCGTCGGCAGGCCCATGAACGACAGTCGTGAGCCGTCGGTTCCGCCGCGAATTGGCTTTTCGATCGGCTCCATCCCCGCCAGCCGGATCGCATGCCGCGCGTAGTCGACGACGCGTGGATGCAGTTCGAGAACTTCCCGCATGTTCCGGTACGACTCATCGATCGCAAAGTCGACCGCACATCCGGGATAGCGGTTGGCGACCTCACGTGCGAGCTGCTGGACGAGCGCTTCCTTGTCCTTCAACCGTTCCGTCACAAAGTCCCGCACGAGAACTTTGACGCTGGTTGCGTCCACGGCAGCTTGCATCTGGTACGGATGCAGATAGCCCTCGTAGCCGTCCGTCGTTTCCGGACTCATCGTGTCGCGTGGCAGCTGCGTGATGAAATCGGCGGCCGCACGAATCGCATTCACCATGCGCCCCTTCGCGTAGCCGGGGTGCGTATTGAATCCCTTGAACGTGACCGTGATCGCATCGGCGGAGAAGCTTTCGAATTCGAGCTCGCCGCGGCTGCCGCCGTCGAGGGTGTAGGCGCAGGTTGCCCCGAAACGCGCGACGTCGAAATGATTCGCGCCGCGACCGACCTCTTCATCGGGCGTGAACGCAATCCGTACCGGACCGTGTTCGATCTCAGGATGCGAGACGAGATATTCGACCGCGGCAACAATTTCGGCCACGCCCGCCTTGTCGTCCGAACCCAGGAGCGTCAGCCCGGATGCCGTCACGATGCTATGGCCAATCTGGTTGGCAAGCGCCGGATTGTCCGCGGCTCGAAGCACCGCTGACGGATCATCCGGGAGGACGAGATCGCGACCGTCGTAGCGTTCATGGACGATAGGACGGACGTCATGCCCGCGCATCTCGGGTGATGTGTCGACATGGGCGATGAACCCGATCACCGGCGTTCCCTCACGTCCCGCCGTGGGATCCACGGTGGCCATGACGTAGCCATACCCGTCCATGGAGGCATCGCGAAGCCCGAGTGCCCGCAGCTCATCTACCAGTTCGCGCAGGAGGACGAGTTGTCCCGGCGTGCTCGGGAACGTGGACGAGTGTTCGTCGGAGCGCGTGTCGTAGGTGACGTACTTGAGGAACCGGCGGAGCGCCGACGTTTTCATGCGTAGTCCGTTTCTTCAATCGTGACGAGGGTCCTGGCGAATGCCGCGCTGTCGAGCACGTGCAGGAGCAGCAGATCTGCCGATCGCACCGCTTCAATGAATGCGCGCTCGTCAAACGGCTGTTCAGAATCGATCGCCTGTCGCAGGGCGAAGTGCCGGACGACGGCGGCACAGGTGCGGAGCCATTCCACGATGGACCGCAAACCACGGCCCTGATAGGCGATCCAGTTGCCGAACAACCGAGCTGCCAGATAGTGCTTCATCCCGCGGTCGAACCAGATTCCCGGAGTGCCGATGCGGCGTTGCCATTCTGTCTCGAAATCCGAAATCGCCACGAAGTCGCCGCCCGTGAGCGTCGTCGTCAAGCCGGCAACGCGATCGATCAGAGGACGATCCGGTAATTCACGGACTCGAGAACTTTGTCCTACCCGTCGAAAGGCGGCGACAACCTGATCGGTGATCGTGTGAACGCCGGGCGTCCAGTCTCGAACCAGTTCGGTGGCCGCCGCCAGTTCGGTGAGACAGCGCTGATAGTCCACATCCGGATCTGCGAAAACGGCGATCCCCATCCGCTCCCAAGTGTCGTAGCCAGCGAGGTCACAGAGCAGACCGGGACGGACGAGCGGCGGAAGCGCTTCCCGTGCGTCCAGTCCTTCCATTGGTGACGTGAGGAGCAGCGGAACCGTCGCCTCGACAATCGACAGCGTATTGGCGGACTGCAGAGTGGCTGCAGCGGTCGGGCAGAAGTGTGACAGCGAAATCAGCGTTCCACGAGCATCATGCAGCACGCGGCGCGGAAAGTGGCGGCAGGCAGATGGCAGCGCCTCCTCACCCAACTCGCGATGAATGACGCACAGTCGGCCGGAATTTCGGGCGAAAAAGACGCAGTCGCCGCGATCGGTCCGCCCGACGGTCCACGTCTGCCGCCCGTCCTGATGCGTTGCCGAAAGGAAAAGCGGGCTGCTGACGCTATCAGGTGTCACACCGCGTGCCCGAACAAGCTCGACGACCTCGCGTTCGGCTGGCACGTTCCAACTCTCGCAGCAGACCCCCGAGTGGCGGCACCGGTAACCGGAGTGAATATCGAGACAATACGCGGTCACCTGCGCATCATCTCAAGCCGCCGGTTCGCACGCAAAAGCGCCCCGTCAACGAAACCGTGATCGGAACGGAACAGGGCATTACAAAACTGAAGGCGTTTTCCAGCGCATTTCCGAAGAAAGCACCCAATTCCTCAGGATACTGCTCGGCTCGATCTTTGCTCCTTGGAAAGGTCCTCATGTCGGACAGAGACACCTTCGGTCCCCGCCTCCGCAGCGAGCGAGAACGGCGCGGCATCAGCATCGAAACCATCGTTGCAGTCACCAAAGTTGGCGCCGATCTCTGGCTCGGCCTCGAACGGAACGACTTTTCGAAGTGGCCGTCGGGCATCTTTGCACGTGCGTTCGTGCGCGACTACGCCAAGGCCGTTGGTCTGGACGCCGACGAAGTGGTCGACGAATTCTGCCGGCTGTTTCCGCAAGGCGATCGGCGTGCCGCTCGCATCATCAAGGCGCAGGCGCAACTGATCGGACATTCAGCCGCGCCGCTCGACGATGCGTCGCTCGCTCCGCGCGGGGGAGATCGTCGTGCCGCCAGTCGCAATCAGAAGCCGCGCGGCTGGCAAGTTCGGCTCGCACCGCGGTCGATCGCGGCCTCGATCGACGTGGGTTGCACGACAGCGCTCGCGCTCCTTGGGCCGGCCATTGCCGGCGCGGGATTCTGGGCCTCCGCCGGCGTCGCTGCCATTGTCTACTACAGCCTCTCGACGATTCTGACCGGAGGCACGCTCGGCACCCACGCGGTCGCCTTCCTACGCCAGCGCATGCCCGAGCTTTTCACCGTACGCGATCGGGCGCACGCCTGACCGTCCGGTTCCGCCGGTCCTCACGAGTTCTCAAACGTTCTACTGATTTCTCCCAACTTGCTCAATCCAGCTGAACCCTGGAGACCGTGAACCGGAGCCGAGCCAACCCGGCAGCGCGCGATGAAGGCCGGAGAACAGGCCAACCTGCGCGCGAGTTGCCATCTCGCGAGCTCTGGAGTATACGGATGGACACTCCTTTGCATTGTTCCGCACAGGAAGAAGGGGAGGGAGACCGATGGCTATTCTTTCGTGGATTGTGTTCGGTCTGGTGATCGGCATCATCGCGAAGCTGCTGATGCCTGGCAGGGATCCCGGAGGGTTCATCGTCACGATCCTGTTGGGTATTGCGGGTGCCCTCGTGGGCGGGTTTATCGGGCGTGCGATGGGGCTCTACGGGCCAGGCCAGAGTGCTGGATGGTTGATGTCGATTCTCGGCGCAATCATCTTGCTGGCGTTGTACCGGCTGTTGATGCGGTCACGAGTCTGAAGCCATCAAGTCGAATGAAGACGCACGGCGGCGTCGCCGCCCGTGCGTCTTCGTCTGTACCTGCCAATCTATGTGAGAATCGATTTGCCGGCCTGCAGGATCAAGGAGTCATCCGCATGTTCCGTCGTTCATCCTGCCTCGTTGCGGGATTCCTTTCGCTGCTCTGTCTGTTCCCTGGTGCCGCCCTCGCCCAGACGGTCGACGACATCATCGCGTTGAATCTCAAGTCGAAGGGAGGGCTGGAGAAGATCAAGTCCATCCAGACGGTCCGCATGACGGGCTCGGTCGTCGCCCGCGATGCCAGCGGCCGGGACGTCACCGGGACCATGACGATGGTGGCGAAGCGCCCGAACCTGATGCGTCGGGATGCCGAGGTGGGCCAGCGCATCGTCAATGCGTTCGATGGCACGTCGCTCTGGATGATGATCGGGGACAATCCACCGCAGCAGCTGCCCAACACACAGGCGGCCTACGCGCGTCAGGACGCCGAGTTCGACAGCGTGTTCGTGGACTACAAGGAAAAGGGCACCAAGATCGAGCTGGTCGGCAAAGAGACGATTGGTGACACGCCCGTGTATCACCTCAGGGTCACGAAGAAGGCCGGGCCGCCGCAGGACTACTTTCTGGATGCGGCGACTGGGCTCGAGAAGCGGATCAGGGTGACCGCGCAGGCGCCGGATGGATCATCGATCGTTAACGTGACCGAGTTCTCAGACTATCGAAGCGTCGATGGCTCCATGGTGCCGTTCATGCTGAGGCAGCTACAGAACCAGGTCATCGTCGCCACGACGACTCTCGACAAAGTGGAGTTCAACGTGCCGATCGAGGACTCGCATTTCAAGATGCCGTCCTCGAAGTAGGTTGGGGTCAGACACGGGACAGACCGCACGGCTGTCCCGTGTCTGACCCCGGTCTGTCCCCGGTCTGTCTCCCTACGCGCGCAGGCGATCCTGAAGCTTTTCGCGATATCCGCGGCTGAGCGTCAGCCGGGTGCCGGTGCGGAGCAGCACGGCGTACTCCCCATTGAGCCAGGGCTGAAGCTCCTGGATCCGCTCCATGTTGACGATTCGCGAGCGGTGAATCCGGAAAAACTTCTCCGGATCGAGGCGGCTTTCGATCGCGTTCATCGTTTCGCGAAGCAGATGCGAGGTCGAGCCGACGTGCAAGCGTACGTAGTTGCCGGCGGCCTCGACCCAATCGATTTCGTCCGCGCGGAGGAAGAACAGGCGACCCCCGGACTTGACGACCAGGCGATCGGTACGCGGCTGGTCGCGGCGAAGATCCTTGACCAGCGCCAGCAGTCGCCGGCCGAGATCGCCGCTCTCGTCGCGCTCGATTTGTTTCCGCGCGCGCTGTAACGCCTCGGTGAAGCGCTCGCGATCGAACGGCTTCAACAGGTAGTCGAGCGCTCGAACCTGAAACGCACGCAAGGCATGCTGATCGTAGGCGGTCACGAAGATCACGAGCGGCATGCGCTCGCCGCCGACCGCCTCGATTACCTCGAAGCCGTTCATCTGCGGCATCTGGACGTCGAGAAACACCAGATCCGGTTCGTGATCGACAATCGCGGTGACGGCTTCTTCGCCATCGCGACATTGACCCACGATCTCGATATCCGTCTCGGTCGACAACAGCGCGGCCAGTCGCTCTCGAGCGAGCGGCTCATCATCCACAATCAGCGTTCGGATTTTCTTCATATCGTGTGTCCCAGGTAAGGCCGGTCCAACGCCGGCGTTTGCGGTCGATTCGCTCCCGTGGCACTCCCGAATGACTGCGTGCCGCGCCCGTTGCCTGCGCTGGACGCCGCCTCGGCCTCCGCCGCGCGATCGGCCCCGTTGGTGGTCCGCCACGGCACCGCGACGACGACAGCGACTCCGGTTTCGAGCCGGTGGAACTCGAATCGGAAATCAGCGCCGAACTGGTGCTGAAGCCGGGCCCTCGTCGTCGAGACCCCGATGCCCTTTTGCAGCGCCGTCAGCGCGGTTTCCGACAGGCCGCGCCCGTCGTCGCGGACCTCGATCCAGAGCTTGTCGTGTTCCTGCCGAGCCGTGATATCGATGTGCCCCGGCCCGGACTTCTTGGCGACGCCGTGCTTGATCGCGTTTTCGACGAGCGGCTGGAGCAGGAGCGTTGGCAGCAGCGCATCGAGCGCGTCCGATTCGACGTCGAACCGGACAATCAGCCGATCGGCGTATCGCGTCTGTTCGATTTCCAGGTACTTCGAGACGAAGTCCAGTTCCGCCTTCAGGGTGCACTCGTGCTGGCCGAGGTTCTCGAGCGTCATCCGAAGCAGATCGCTAAGGCGCATCAACGTGCGATCCGCCGCGTCGACGTCGCGGTGCATCAGCGTCGAAATCGCGTGCAGCGTGTTGAACAGGAAGTGCGGCTGGAGTTGGTGCTGCAGCGCCGCCATCTGCGCTTCGACCAGCTGCGTCTCGAGCTGCGACGCATGCAGCGCGCGATCGCGGGATTCGCGGTAATAGAGCACGGCGTGGCTCAGACCCGCGATGGCCCAGTAGGTCATCATCTCCCAGTCGAACGTCTGGAGCGCTGAGCGCTTCACTTCCGCCCACCACGGGTAGAGGTGTGTCGCCGAGAGCCACCACTGCACGCCAGCCATCGCCGCAATGTGCGCGAACGAAAACACCACCACCGAGGGCAGATGGATCAGGACTGCTCGAACCAATCCCTGACGTTCGAATCGGAAATGCTGAGAGAGCCAGACGATCGACGGGGTAAACAGCGCCCACACGTACCAGTAAGTGCCGTTCATCACGGCCAGCGACATCCAGTTGGCGCTCGGCTTTCCGAGCGCGCGGGTGAAGCTGACGGCGAGCGCGGTCGACAGCACGCCAAGGAGCGTCGCGACGGCAAAGATGATGGACCATCGCAGACCGTACCGTGGTCGCGCTCTGGCCGGGAGGTCGATTCCGGCTCCGCTCGTATCGAGTAATCGATCGCTAGGCGGTTTCATGGGTATGTTGGTGACTACAAGAACCAACGTTGTGGGTTAGACGTAGCCAAACAGACTTTCGTCTTGTTAAAAGCGGCTTTTTCTCACCGTGCATGGCGCTCGCCACCCCGACCTGGACGGTGAAGAACGCTAGAAAAAGTCACTTCGACCATGTTTTTCAGCCATTCATCACGTGACGACGCGCGCTGGTCCCTTTCGCCCAGGTTCGGGACGCTCCCATCCGGTGACCGCCACCGGCCAATCGGCGCCCGTTTTCGGACAGTGCTCGATTGAGAGACGAACGAAAGAAGGCCCGTGTTGGTGTGGCCGTCCGCGATATTTCGTGACCGCCATCGAGAGGGGTTCTACGTGGTTCGGCTCGGTTCTTCTGGGTTCTGCCGGGTTCGGTTCTTGGGTTCCGCTGGGTTCTGTCTGGGTTCGGCTCTTGGTTCCGCCGGGGTTCTACCCAGGGTCGGTTCTTGGGTTCGCCGGGTTCTCCTGGGGTCCGGGTTCTCTGGTTCGCAGAGTCCTGCGCGGGGTTCGATCCAAGTCGAGGTCGAGGCCGCTCGGTTTGGCTCGCGCGAGTCGACATCACGTCGTCGGTGACGACGCCGCTGCCGATCTTCGAACGCGTTGTCGCCGCGCCTCATCGCCGGGCCACCATCGAACCGTGCATGACTCGATCAGATGGGCGATTGTCGTCGAACGATCGCGCGCTCCGGATCCCGGACCCCGCATCACGGATCCCGCACTCCGGATGCCGGAGGTGTTTACATCCAGCTAACATCCGGCAACGTAAGCATTTTTGAAAATGCGATTTTGCAAAACGTGTGTATCATGTTCGAAGTGAGTAGCTCGATCACCCGAGGTCATCGCACATGGAAGGCTGGCGAAGCTTTTACCATTGCGGACGCGACCGATCTTTACGAGCTGGACCGCTGGGGGAAGGGCTACTTCTCGATCTCCCAGTCGGGCCACGTGCTCGTCCATCCGACGAAGGATCCCTCTCGCTCTATTGATCTGAAGCAGCTGACCGATCATCTGATGCTTCGCGGCATCGGTCTCCCGGTGCTGATCAGATTTCGCGACATCCTCCGCCACCGGGTCGGCGACATCCACAACGCCTTTCGGACAGCAATTGCCCAGCATCAGTACGACGGCCGGTACATCTGCGTCTACCCGATCAAGGTGAATCAGCAGCGCCAGGTCGTCGAGGAAGTCCTCGATTTTGGTCGCGAGTACGGCTTCGGGCTCGAGGCCGGCTCGAAGCCTGAGCTCATTGCCGTCGTGGCACAGGCGTACAACGACACGCCGATCATCTGCAATGGCTTCAAGGATGCCGAGTTTATCGAGATGGCGATGCTGGCCCAGAAGATCGGCCGCAACGTCATACCGGTTGTCGAGAAATACACCGAGCTCGGCCTCATCCTGAAGTATGCCGAGCGCGTTGGCGTCCGTCCGCAGATCGGCATGCGGGTCAAGCTCGCCGCCCGCGGCGGCGGCCGCTGGCAGGGCTCGGGTGGCTACCGGTCGAAGTTCGGGTTGACGGTGGCGGAAGTGCTCCGCGGTCTCGACGAATTGCGATCACGCGGAATGCAGGATTGCTTCAAGCTTCTGCATTTCCACCTTGGCAGCCAGATTCCGAACATTCGCATTGTCAAAGGCGCGCTCAACGAGGCGGCCCGGATCTACACCGAACTCTCCAAAGCCGGCGCAGGGCTCGAATACCTCGATGTTGGGGGTGGCCTCGGCGTGGACTACGACGGCTCCCAAACCAACTTCGAATCGAGCGTGAACTACACGCTCGAAGAGTACGCCAACGACGTCGTCTATCACATTCAGACGGTGTGCGACGACGCCGGCGTCAAACATCCGACGATTGTGTCCGAGAGCGGACGCGCGATCGTGGCGTACCACAGCGTGCTGATTTTCAACGTCGTCGGTGTGTCCACGTTCGGCGAGGAGAAGATCCCAGAGGTCATCAAGCCAGAAGAAGCGGAGCAGCCGGTCATCGATCTGCTCGAGACCTATACGAATCTGACAGTGCGGAACGCGCTCGAGAGCTACCACGATGCCCAGCAGGCGCTCGACATGGCGCTGAACCTCTTTACCGGCGGCTATCTGCCGCTCGAACAGCGGTGCCAGGCGGAGAACCTGTACTGGGCGATCCTCGTGAAACTGCGGAAGCTGGTGGCGCAGATGGAAGACGTGCCAGAGGATCTGCAGGGGCTCGACGAGACGATGGCCGACACGTACTTCTGCAACTTCTCGCTGTTTCAATCGTGTCCAGACAGCTGGGCCATCAAGCAGCTCTTTCCTGTGATGCCGATTCACCGGCTGAACACGGCACCGACGCACCACGCAGTGCTTGGTGACATCACCTGCGACTCGGACGGCAAGATCGATCAATTCATCGATCGCCGTGACGTGAAGCGCACGCTGCCGCTCCACACAGTCAACGGCGAGCCCTACTATCTAGGTGTGTTTCTCGTCG
>JBPYFA010000541.1:0-12838 GCA_051986585.1 Vicinamibacterales bacterium
GGCCGTCGTAGGTCGTGGTCACGCCATCGACGTGCACCGTCGCATCGGCCTTGCTGATCGTGATCGCGACCGAGCCGCTCTGGGCGTTGTAGTTGCCGTTACCGGCGAAGCTCCAGTTCGCCGTCCCCCCCGGCGCGTTCGTGAACTTGGCACCGAGGTCGAGCAGCGACACCAGGTCTTCGCCCGCCACGCCGGTTGCCGTCCCGGTCGCGCCATGCTCGTGGCCGTCGTAGGTCGTGGTCACGCCATCGACGTGCACCGTCGCATCGGCCTTGCTGATCGTGATCGCGACCGAGCCGCTCTGGGCGTTGTAGTTGCCATTGCCGGCGAAGCTCCAGTTCGCCGTCCCGCCCGGCGCGTTGGTGAACTTGGCACCGAGGTCGAGCAGCGACACCAGGTCTTCGCCCGCCACGCCGGTTGCCGTGCCCGTTGCGCCGTGCTCGTGGCCGTCGTAGGTCGTGGTCACGCCGTCGACGTGCACCGTTGCGTTGGCCTTGTTGATCGTGATCGCGACTGAGCCGCTCTGCGCCTTGTAGTTGCCGTTGCCGGCAAAACTCCAATTTGCCGTACCGCCCGGCGCGTTGGTGAACTTCGCACCAAGCGTGAGCAAAGCCGCCAGGTCTTCGCCGGCGACGCCGGTGGCTGTACCGGTTGCACCGTGCTCATGGCCGTCATAGGTGACCGTCGCACCCGTTACCAGGACGGTCGCGTCGGCCTTCGTGATGCTGAGGGTGCCGTTGCCGGTCGCGTTATTGAAATTCGCGTCCGTGCTGGTGAAGCTGGCGACTACCGCGTAGCTTCCGACATTGACTGGGGCCGGCGTCGATCCGTTGTAGGTGAAGGCAAACGTGCCGTTGACGTCGACACCATTGAACTTGGCGGTCGCCGTCGCGGCGTGTGCCGCGGCGTCATAGGTGAACGTGCCTCCACTGACGGTCACTACTGGTGTTGCCGGCGCGATCGTGAACGACTGCGGCACCGACGGCGCCGGATTGTACTGTCCACCACCGGCCTGATTTGCCGTGATGGTGCAGCCGCCTGCCGCCGTGATGTGGACTGAGGTGCCGGCGATCGAGCACGAGCCCGTGGCCGTGAACGACACGGGTAGCCCCGAGCTTGCCGTTGCGGTCACGCTGAAATCCGCGTCGCCGTAGGTCTTGTTTCCGAGCGGTCCGAACGAAATCGTCTGATTCTGATTGGCCTTCGTGAACGTCGCCGTGATGGTCTTGTTGCCATCCATCTTGACCGAATACTGGTTTGTTCCCGAATCGAACTGGACGTTCGACGACCAACCAGTAAACGTTGAGCCGGCCGCGGCGACCGTGGACAGGATGACCGTGCCGCTGGAGTTGTAGACGATCGAGCAGCTACCGTTGGCGGTGGTACAGGCGACGAAGTCTCCAGGCTGGTGGCCTGCGCCGCTGCCCGATACCGATCCGGATCCATCACCGGCAAAGTTGATCGTCAGCGTCCCGCCATCGGTGAACGTCGTCTCCGCCTCGGACGCGATGCCGCGCGCGGTCGCGTAGAAGCGCGCACCGAGATGGTGGTAGACCTCGTCCTCGCGCGGATAGAAGCCATTGTTGACGATGTTGCCGGATTGGTCGGCGACGGCCTCGAACAGAAAGTCGTCGTGCGTGTCGGCGTCTTCACTGACGGTCAGCTTGACGGTCTCGCCCGGCTGCCATCCCGACCCGGTGAACGTGACGATCTCGCCCGGCGCGTAGTCGTTCTTGTCTGTCTTCAGCGTCGCAAAACCATAGAGCTCGGCTTGGGCCGAGCCGCCGCCGGCGACCAGGACGACGCCATCGCGTGATGTCGGAACGCTGACCCCGCCCGAGCGTGCTGTCGCCATGGAATTCGCGTCCGGGAGGAACGCTCCGTTCCAATCTGAGAATCGCTCGACCGAGGCCAGCGCGTTGCCATCCGACGTGCCGCCGGCGATGAGAACTTCGTTGTTGTGAGGAAGCAGGATCGCGACGTGGCCGCTGCGTCTGGCATTGAGCGAAGCCGTCAACGCAAACGTTCCGGTCGCCGCATCGAAGATTTCGGCGGACGCAAGATCCTGCGTGCCATCGTTGCCCCCGGCCACGAGCACGTGGCCGTCGAGGAGCGTCGTGGTCGAGTGTTTCGCACGCGGGGTGACGAGTGACGCCGGCAGTGGCGAGATGGATCCAGTTGCCGGATCGAAGATCTCCGCCGTCGCCAGCACGCTGGCGCCGTCGGTGCCACCGACGATCAGCACGCGGCCGTCAGCGAGTCGCGCCGCGGAATGATCGGCCCGTGCCACCGAAAGAAGGCCAGCGGTCGTCGACGTCGCGGTGGCGGGATCGTAGATCTCGACCGACGCCGTCAATCCGTTCGTCGTCCGGCCGCCACTGATCAGCACGCGACCGTCGGCGAGCGCGATTGCTGTGTGGCCCGCGCGTGGCTCGTTCAACTGTCCTGCGGGCGTCCAAGTTCCCGAGGCCGGATCGTAGACATTGATCTGCGCGCCAACTTGGCCGTCGGCGGACGAACCGCCCGTGACCAGCAGCCGGCCGTCCGCAAGCACCGCTGACGCGACGTCGCGTGGGAGATCAGCGTATGCGCCGCCCGGCGCCCACGTTCCGGTCGCCACCTGCGGAACATCGGCGCGGACCACGTATCCCAACATGGCCATCATTACCAATGCCGTCGCGTATCGTGCAAAGCGATGCATCTGCAGACTCCTGCCTATTCACCCAGGGACTCAATCGTCCTGAAGTCGTGTGGACGGCAGTGGTGCAACAGCATCGCCATTGGTGCGACGTGCGCGGAGGTGACGGTGAAGTTGTTGGAGATGCGAGAGTTCGCGTGCGATCAACGATCGCGTCGACCCGCGGAGGGCGGTGTGGAATTCTGGTTGGGACCCGCTATTTCTCTAGGCGGGGCCATCTTGATCGATCAGGTTTGTCCCGGGATCCGAGGTTCGGCGTACGCGACCCTGGATCCCACGGGAAAGAGCGCCAGTGAACCGGTTGTCAGGAATTCTGGCGCTCGCCAGACTTCTGTTTAGAACCCAAACTGCCGCCGGACGTATCCCTCACACCTTGAGGAAAATCCGCCTGCGGTACAGCATCCACACCGGAATGAAGCACACGGCGGTGAAGCTGACCGAATACGCAAAAGCTGCCCATCCGGGATCGGGAATGCGCGCGAAGACGTGTTCGGACGCAAAAGCGAGCGCGTCTGTCCGCTTGCCGTCGTACATGAAGTGGACGTTGTGCAACACGCCCGGCAGCAGTTCGCTGAACATGTACGCCGCGATCGCGTTGGAGCCGAACACGATCCATATCCAGGTCCAGCGCGTGCGCCATTCCTTTTCCTCTACTGCCCAGAACGTGAGCGTCAGAAGCGCCAGCGAATAGCCTCCGGCCACCAGGACGTAGGAACTGGTCCACAGGTTCTTGTTCAACGGAAACCAGAGCGACCACAAATAACCAAGCGCCAGGCTGCAAATGGTCGCCGCGGCCAATCCCTTCGTCGTCGCAGAACTCCGTCGTCGCGTCCGCAGATAGATGCCGGTCAGCATTCCCATCAATGCGGTGCCGATGGCCGGGAGGTCGCTCAAGAGGCCCTCCGGATCGCGCACGTTGTGATCGGGCAGGTCGCGGTACAAGTGATGAGGGAATAGCTGTCGATCCATCCAAGAGACGAGGTTCTGGCGCACGTCCATGAACGGCACGTCACGGCCCGGCATGCCGGCACCAGGAATGGGAACGAAACGAAGCAGCACCCAGTAGCCGACGAGCGTGATTGCCAGGACCGCTGCGAGCGACCAGATGCGACGGTCCCATAAATAGAGAAGCGTCACTACGAAGTAGCAGACCGCGATGCGCTGCAGCACGCCGTAGAAACGCATGTGCTCGAGCGCGAAAAACGGGAAGCTGTTGACGACGATGCCGAACAGGAACAGGATCGCGGCCCGCAGCGCCGCGTGTCGCACGATTTGCCCGCGCGTTGCTCCGCGAGCGAGCCTGGACTCGATCGCAAAGACGGTCGAGATCCCCATCACGAACACGAACGTGGGAAACACGAGGTCGGTCGCGGTCAGGCCATTCCAGGCGGCGTGATTCATAAAGCCCCACGCACCAGGGCCGCCGTTGTTGTTGACCATGATCATGAACGCGATCGTGATCCCGCGCGCCACGTCCAGAGACAACAGTCTCGTGGCGGGCGCACGCAGCTGCGCGGGGCTGGTCATCGTAGTCGGGCTCGCTGTCATGGACGCACCTGGTGGCATACGCTACTTCCGGGTCGGGATGAAAAGCTAGTGGTTCTTCCGCCTAAAGGCGGAAGCTACAAACTTCCGCAGGTGCTTCCGCCTAAAGGCAGGTGCTTCCGCCTAAAGGCGGAAGCTACAAAGGCCCTAACGTGCGTCCGAAAGCTTCGCCTCGATGCGGTACAACCGGCTCCCCGTGGCAAGATAAAGCGCATCGCCGACCAGCGCGGGAGCGGAATAGATCGGCGCATCCATCTCGATCTGCGCAAGCACCTGCTTTCGTCGTCCGGCACGGAGAACCGTCATCGTGCCACCGATGTTCCCAACGTAGATCCGGTCGCCGGCCAGCAGGAGACTTCCCCAAATGGCGTCGTTCGTGTCGTGCTTCCAGACTTGCGCGCCGGTCGCCGCATCCAGGCAGTGAATCGTTCCGCCCAGATCGCCAATGTAGAGGAGCCCATCTTTCGCAATCGGCGTTCCCACGACGCGACCGATATCGCGAGACGTCCACAGGCGCCTGCTCTCGGTGACGTCGCCCTGGCCGTTCGGACTGATTGCGTACACCAATGAGGGGCCGTTGTCGTGCCCGGGACTCATGCCCATCGCAACGAAAACGCGGCCGTCGGCGAAGACCGGTGACGCAATGATCGAGCTGCGCGAAAGGACTCCCGGGCGCGGAAGCCAGCGGGCGTCTTTCGGATTGCCATCAAAGCGCCAGAGCTCGTGACCCGACGCCGCGTCGTAGGAGCGCAGCCAACCATCCCCTCCGCCGAACAGCACCTGGATGCGTCCATTGACATTGGCGGCGACGGGGCTGGACCACTGGCCATGCAACACCTGTCCGCCGGCACCGACGGCGCGCCAGACCACTTCGCCCGAACGCTTGTCCACCGCAATCAGGCTTGGCGCGCGCGGCGAAGGGACGCGCGTGTGTCCTTCGTTCTGGCCGTTGGAGGTCGACACCATCACCAGATCACCAACCGATAACACTTCGCTGTTGGTGGCTTCATGCGGAAAGACACCGAGGCGGCCGCACATGTCCAGCTCCCATACGATGTCCGCGGCAGCACTGCCGTGGGAGATCTCATCCTGACCCGGACCTGTGTTGTCGCCACCGCGGAAACGTTGTGTGTCGAGGGATCGGAGCTGGCACTCGGAAGTGACGTAATACAACCGGTTTCCTTCCACATAGGGCGTGCTTGTGGTCGACGGCAACAGAAACTCTCGCAGGCCTCGCTCGACCCGCGGCGCCACATCCTGCCAAAGGAACTTGCCATCGTTCGCTTGAAACGCCATGAGCACGCCGGCGGGTTCCTGGTAGTCGGGGTTCATGTGGCGTGCGTTGTCGGTGCCCACATAGACCGCATTGCCTGCAACCACGGGACGGCCGTACGTTTCGTTTCCTAATTCCACACTCCAGACAATGTTCCGACCCGAGGTCGGATCCCAGTCGATCGGCGGGTTGGTGTTGTCGACGACTGTGGTTCGGAGCGGGGACGGGATCGAAGGTGCCGATTCCACCGTTGACGCGGCCGACTCTGCAGATTCGATTCCAGCGATTCGATTCAACGCCCACTCTGCGTCGTCATGCAATCTGGGATCGGTGGCTGCCGCCTTCAGGGCCTGTTGCGCCGACTGCGCCTTCGGACCGATGCTTCCCAGCGCTCCGGCCGCGAAGATACGCACATAAAGGAATTCATCCTCCAGCGCATCGATTAGCTGCGGCACTGCAGAAGCCGCAGCCGGGCCGATGGTTGACAGGGCCTCACAGGCGGCCCATCGCACGCCGGGAACGGGATCGTCTAACGCGCCTGCCAACGCGCTCGTTGCTTTCGCCGCGCTCGGGCCGATGGATGCCAATGCCTCCGCAGCGTAGACCCGAACGTATGGATCCTGGTGTGAAAGAGTCGTGACGAGAGCGCCGACCGAAGGGCTGGCTCGCTTTCCCAACGCGCCAAGGGCGCGCGCGGCGTCGCCCGCGACCACCGGATCGTCGCCTCGGAGGGCCTGCCTCAACGCCGGTTGAATCCATTGCGTATCGGGCGCCAAATCGATCAAGGCATCGACGGCATCACGACGGATCGCGTCCGACTGATCTCGCAGCAGCTCCGCAAGCAGTGGAATGGCAGGCGGACCAATCCGCCGGATGATCTCAAACGTCACACCATGCAGATCTTCGTGCTCAGGGCTGAGGAACCGTCTGAGCAACGTCAGAGAACGCGGCGTCCCTTGGACGAGCGCGGCCTCGGCGGCTGTGCGGACCTTCGGATCCTTGGCCAGCAGGCGATCCGCCCAGTAATGGACCGTGGTGGAGCTTGTCGAGGAACTCGAGTGGGTCCGGGGTGAAGGTGATTGCGACAGGGCGACGGTTGGGCCGAGGCCAACAGCAAGTGTCATCGCAAGGGCACATTTCTTCATCGCCATCGCGCAGTTCCTCCGCCGCCACGTTGCGATTGAGTCACGCGCTCGGCGTCTCGCTCGGTCGCGAGCGGGGGAGCGTCGGACGCGCAGTAATGGCGGCGATCGAGCTGGGCGGCTGGACACGCCTGGGCGCGGCCAACGACCTCGTTGCGAATAAACAGCCACGCGAGCGCGCCACCGGCAGCCGCAAGCGCGGCGCTGATCAGCATCGCCGTTCGAAACCCGCGAGCGAACGCGCCCGCGTCCCGGTAGGCGTCACCGGTCAAGCCTGCGACCCCAGGAATCACCGCGATGGCGAGCAGGCCTGCGCCACGCGAGATCGCGTTGTTGACGCCGGACGCTATCCCGGCGAATCGCTCGGAGGCGGCGGCGAGAACGGTGGCCGTGAGCGGAGCAACGGTCAGCGTCAGTCCGAGACCGAACACGATGACGCCCGGCAGCACCGTCCTGACATACGTCGTCGCCTCTTGAACGCGGCTCAGCAACGCCAGGCCCACAGCCACGATTAGCGGGCCGACCGTCATTGGAAGGCGAGGGCCAACGCGTTCGGCAAACATGCCGGCGCGCGCGGACAGAACGAGCATGAGCGCCGTGACCGGTACCATTGCGAGCCCCGCCTGCATCGGTGAATAGCCGAGGACCTGCTGGAGGGCAACGCTCAGCAGGAAAAAGTTGATGCTGATGGCGGCATAAACGACGAACGTCACCAGGTTGGCGGCGGTGAACTGCCGCGAGCGCCAGATCTCGAGCGGCAGCATTGGATGACGACTGCGCCACTCGATCAGCACGAAGCCCGCCAAGGCGACGACGCCAATCGCACCGGCTGAAAGCGTAGCCGCGGTCGCCCCGCGCTCGCCCGATTCGACGAGTGCCCAGGACACTCCGGCAAGACCGACGGCGGTCAGCACGGCTCCTGAGACGTCGATGCCGCCGACCGATTCAGGGTTGCGTGTTTCGGGAACGTATCGAAGCGTGACCGCGACGGTGGCGATCGCCAGCGGGACGTTGATCAAAAAGATCAGGCGCCACGACCCCGCACCCACGAGCCAGCCGCCGACGAATGGCCCGATCGCCCCCGCGATCCCCGACAGCCCAGACCACGCTCCCACGGCTCGGGCTCGATCGCCACGTCTGAACGATGCCTGAATGATGGCGAGGCTGCCCGGCGTGAGCAACGCTCCACCCATTCCCTGCAGCGCGCGGGCTGTGACGAGTGCGCCTTCGCTGGGCGCAAGGCCGCAGAACAGGGAGGCAACGGCAAACCAGACGACACCGACAAGGAAGACACGACGGCGGCCGAACCGGTCGCCGAGGGAGCCACCGATCAGGATCAGAGATGCGAGCGTGAGCGTGTAGCCGTTGACGATCCACTGCAGGCCGGCGACCGTCGCGTCGAGCTCCTTGCCAATCGTGGGCAGCGCCACGTTCACGACCGTCATATCCAGAAAGGCAATGCCCGTCCCTAACACAGTCGCGAGCAGAACCCATCGTGCCTGCGGCGTTCCCCACGCGATCAGCTCGTGCTCGTCAGCAGGTGCGCGCATTTCAGTTCCAGTTCCCAGTGTCGGGCGTCTGGTCGATCCCGCCGGAGCGCGAATCGCGAACCGCGAACCGCGAACCGCGAATTGCGAATTGCGAATTGCGATTACTTGCTCACTGCCAGCCGCTTGACCAGCTCGTACAGAAACGTCTGCGCCTCGTAAAACGCCTGCACCTTTACCCGCTCGTCGCGTCCGTGAAAGCGGATGTCGTCGCGATCGTAGAAGATGCCCTGGACACCGTAGGTCGGGATACCGATTGCTCGCAGATAGAGGCCGTCGGTTGCGCCCATCACCATCATCGGCACTGCCGGTACGCCAGGCCAGAGGCGGTTGGTAATCGTGCTGACTGCGCTCATCACGTCCTCATTGATAGGCGAGGGAGGCCCGCTCCGTCTCACGCCAACAACCGCAACCGTGACCTGCTCGTCGTTGATGACCCGCTTCAAGGTCTCGGTGACGTACTCCTCCGTTTCATCCGGTAGCACACGGCAGTTGACGTTCGCGGCTGCCAACTGGGGGAGCGCGTTCAGCGCATGTCCTCCCTCGAGCATCGTCGCCACACACGTCGTGCGCAGCGTCGCGTTCCATGCGGGAGAGGCACGTGCGATGCGTTCCATCGCATCCTGCGCTCCGGTCGACACCCGGGCGAGATCGTCACGGACCGAAGGCTCCTCGATCTTCGACATCGCCTGAAAGTACGCCTTCGTCACGTCGTTGACCTTGAGCGGGAATGCGAACTTCGAGAGTCGATCGAGCGCTCCGGCGAGATGATAGATGGCGTTGTCGCTGACCGGCAGCGAACTATGCCCTCCTTTGTTTCGGACCTCGAGGCGGTAGTTGCGAACGTACTTCTCACTCACCTGGACGTTGTTGGACAGTCGCTTGCCCGCGACTGCCTCGCCCCAGCCTCCTTCGTTCAGACACAACTCGGCGTCGATCAACTCCCGCTTGTTCTTCAACAACCACTCGACCCCGTTGTATGGACCACCACCCTCTTCGTCCGCGGTGAGCGCGACGATGATGTCGCGATCGGGTTTGAAGCCCTCACGCTTGTAGCGAATGAGATTGGCGATCCAGAGCGCGGCCTGCGCCTTGTCGTCGCCGGTGCCGCGTCCGTAGAAATACCCGTCGCGCTCGACAAACGTGAATGGGTCCATACTCCAGTCTTCACGGTTCGCTTCGACGACGTCGGTGTGCGCGAGCAGGAGGATTGGCCGAAGCCGTCCACTGCCGTGGTAGCGGACCACGAGATTGGCTTTGGTAGGGATTGCGCCGCCGACGAACACGTCCGCGTCGGGGAAACCGGCTGCCTTGAGGCGCCGTGCCACGGCTTCGACCACGGGCGTCGTCGCGCCCGTGGTGTAGCCGGATTTGATCTCGACCATCTCTTTGTAAATCTCGCGCGCGAGCAGTCGTTCGGATTCCGGTGGTGTGGCCGGGCCACCCTGAGCGGCAACGAGCACCGTTCCCGCCCAGAGCAGCAGTCCGGTAGACAGGAAGCGTCGCACGTGACGTGGTTGTTGAAACACGCGAGATCTCAAGATCAACTCCTTGATAGTGCCGAACGAGCGCGCGAGTGATTATTGCCCCGGCGCGCGATAGCTCACCGTCTTCTTGACAGCGCTATCGATGTCTTCCGGACTGAGCAGCGCGATGGTTTTGCTGCGGACTGCCCCGCTCGCGTTGATGGCGATCGAGGCGCCGGCAATGCTCGCGTAGTCCGGTGCGTCGACGATCACATACGCGTCATTGTCGCCAAGAGCGAAGTAGAACGCCTCCATGCTGCCGCCAGCGCTCTTGATGGCACTCTCCGCAGCCTGACGTCGCTTCGTCCCGCCGTCCTTCAGCAATCCTTTCGCACCATCAGCCGTGTACGAGGCCTGGATTAAGAATTTCGCCATCACAAACCTCCTGCGTTCTTCATCCCTCGGATGTGAGGGACCAAGTCACGGATGGTATATCAGGTCAGGCGGCGTAGAATGGCGATTCCGATGCCACCGTCTCGGGAAGACACACCGGCCTTGCACGGTGCCGCTGACTGGATCGCCGTCCTCGAGGCCGAGTATGAGGCGATCTATGGCTCGAAGCCGTTCCAGGCCGATGCGCCATCGGATCGTCACCCGCGGCTGCATGCGCTGCATCTGCTTTTGCACCAGCGGCGGCCCACTGCGCTCTGCCTTTCTGGGGGCGGAATCCGCAGCGCGACGTTCGGCCTCGGAGTGCTTCAGGCGCTCGCCCGCATTGGAGTTCTCGGGAAGCTCGATTACCTGTCGACTGTTTCGGGCGGCGGATACGTGGGCGGCTGGCTGACGTCGTGGCTTGCTCGTGATGCGCGTCCGGAGGTGCTCGGCGGGCTCGATCCGGCTGCAGTTGGCGCGATGCGGGGCGCTGATGCACGGGTGTCACCAGTCAATCGCCTACGCGCTGCAGCGCGCTACCTGGCTCCGCAGGGCGGGCTCCTCTCGGCTGATGTCTGGACCCTGCTCGCAACGATGGGCCGAAACCTCGTCCTCAACTGGTTGGTCCTGCTGCCGCTTCTGGCGGGCGTACTGCTCGTGCCGCGGATCTATCTCGCAACCGTTTCGCTTGTCGAGCAGAACGTCATCATCCCCCCCGGCCAACCATGTCTGCCAGCCGATGCCGCACCGTTCTGGCTGGCACTAATCTCGGTCACGATGTTTGTCGTGGCGATCGGCTATGTCGTGATGAATTTCGTGGGCCGCGGCGACAGCTGGCCGCAGGGGCGATTCCTGGCGTTCGTTGTTGCTCCGACCCTTGCGGGAACGATCGCATTGACCCTCTTTTGGTCGGCTTATCCGTGCGCGCCCAACGAATCGAGTGCCCTGTTCGTGTCGGCGGTGCTACCGGCGGCGGGCTGGCTCCTCATCGGCGCCGCGGCACGCCCGTCGATGCAGACGGTGCTTCCGGCAATTGCGGCGGCCGTCCTGTCCGTCATCGCTCTTGTCTGGTCCGGTTGGTCGCTGAATCAATCGCCCGCCCTCGCGGTCGCGGTTGGTATCCCGTTGCTGCTCGTCGGAGCCGCTGCATTCAATCGAAGTCCAGCGGGCCTCGGTGCACCATCCGGTGATCGCGCCGTACGAATGATTGCGGGAGCGCGTACGGTCGCTGCCGCGCTGGTCGCGGGGCCGATCGTCGGGTTCGGCGCTTACTGGTTCGCGCGCAAGTACTTCTATTTCGGCGATACGCTCGGCCAGTCTTACGCGGTATTCGCGGTGCCCGGAATTCTGTTGCTGATGCTGCTCGCGAACACCACGTTCCTCGGGCTCGCCAGCGGCGAACTCACCGATGCGGCTCTCGAGTGGTGGAACCGGTTCGCCGCCTGGCTCGCAATTGCTGCGGCATTGTGGCTCGCCGCCGGCGTGCTGGTTTTTTACCTCGCCGATTTCGTCGAGATGGCAGTGCAGGCCGTAAGTGCCACGCTGAAGATCGAGCATCACACCTCGTCGACGATCTTCAGCGTCGTCATTCCTCTCGTCAGCTCGCTGGCCGGACTGGCTGCGCGGGCGGGGGGTGTGGAAGGCCAGCCGTCGCGGCTGCGGCTTGGTCTGCAGCGCGTCGTGCTTCCGATCACGATCATCGCGCTTCTTGCGACGATGGCGTGGTTCAATGCCTGGACGCTCCGCGGGTTCAAGGCGCCTGGCGAGAGCGGCCCAGCCGGACTGCGCGAAATCGTGCTGGTCGCGATTGTTCAGATCTCGTTCGCGATCGTCATGAGCCTCTTCGTACCAGTGAATCGTTTCTCGCTGCACGGCATGTACCGGCAGCGCCTCGTCCGCACGTTTCTCGGCGCGTCGCATGCGGATCGGCACCCGAACGCGTTTACTGGTTTCGATCCGTCAGACGACCTCTGTGTGCACCAACTGGCCGGTGTGCGTCCGCTGCACGTGATCAATGCGACGCTGAACAATGTGTCGCAGACCAGTTACGGCAGGAACGAGCGGAAAGCCTATGGCTTCACGTTCTCACCGCTCCATGTCGGCAGCTCCACGCTCGGCTACCGCGCGGCCTCGAAATACGGTTCTGATGGTGGCGGTCCCGCAACAGGATTGTCGCTCGGTATGGCGCTCGCCGTCTCCGGGGCGGCTGCCAGTCCCGCCATGGGGATGTACACGTCACACGCCCGAGCCTTCTTGCTGACCCTTGCCAATGCCAGGCTCGGCCTCTGGTTTGGCAATCCGAAAAATCCGTTGTCGTGGCAGCGGAGCGACCCCAGGGTGAGTGTCGCACCGTTCGTTCGCGAGCTGCTCGGACTTGCAACCGACAGCAATCCCTACGTCTACCTGTCGGATGGAGGACATTTCGAGAATCTCGGATTGTGGTCGATGGTCGTCCGCCGATGCGGCGCGATCATCGTGTCCGACGCCGGATGCGATCCCGACTACACGTTCGATGATCTGTCGAACGCGGTGCGGCGGATCCGAATCGATCTTGGGATTCCGATCGAATTTGAAACGATCGACATGACGCGAGCCGGACAGGGAATCAGCAACCACCACGTTGCCGTCGGCACGATTCGATACAGCCTCGTCGACGGTCCTGGCGTGCCCGACGGACTCTTGCTGTACTTCAAAGCGACGCTGTCGGGCGACGAGCCCGTCGATGTTCGGACGTT
>JBPYFA010000542.1:0-5972 GCA_051986585.1 Vicinamibacterales bacterium
GTGAAACACGAGCACGCTCAACGCGAGCAGCAGGAAATAGACAAAAAAGGCCAGGACGATGTACGGGATGGCCTTGCCGACGACGACTTCCCATCGCGACACCGGCGAGCAGTAGAGATTGAAGATCGTGCCGCGCTCCTTCTCGCGCACGACCACCAACGCCGCCAGCAGACTCGGGTAGAACATCAGGCTGATCACCATCAGGCCGGGTACGAGCGAGTTCTTCGTTTCCAGTGATGGATTGAACCAGACACGGCCCTCGACAGCTACCGGCACCAGACTCGCGGTGATCCGGCCTCGCCGGGTAAGGTACGCGGCCAAATGGTTGGCCCCGAATTGGGCGTCGATCGCGCCGATGTAGCCGCTCGCGATCAAGGCCCGGCTCGGAAACGTGCCGTCGACAAGGACCTGGACGGTGGCCGGCTCACCGCCGGTCAATCGTCGCGAGAAATCCGGAGGAATCACGACGCCGGCGCGCACGACCGCGGAGCCGATGAGGCGATCGATCTCGTTGGGTTGGTCGACGATCGTGACGAGGCGGAAGTACTCGGAGTTGGTGAAGGAGTACATGTACTCGCGACTGAGCGGCGATCGATCCTGGTCACAAAAGGCGACCGGCAGGTTCTTGACGTCCAGAACGAAACCGAGGGCGAGCAAGGTCATGACCACCAGCGGCACGGCGACGGCGAGCGAGAGATAGATCGGGTCGCGCAGGATCTCGCGCGTTTCCTTCCGAACGATGGCCAGCAGCCGGCTACGCATGGACCGCCTCCGCCGCTCGGATGAAGTCGATGAATGTATCGTCCATCGACAAGGGAACCGGCGCGACGCGAACGTGGCCGACGCCCTCGGCTTCGAGCAACGATGTCAGCGCGAGATGGTCGGCATCAACATCCAGGCTGCGCAGGTGGATGTGGCGTCCGTAGAGGACGGCGCCAGGACGCTCGCGCAGCAGGACACGGTGCGCCTGTCGGATATCGTCGGCGTCGATGGCGAGAAGGCTTCCTGACCGCCGTTCGGATTGCTGCTTGAGCTCCGCCGGCGATCCGACCGCAACCAGCCGCCCTTGGTCCATCAGCCCGAGTCGATCGCAGTGTGCCGCTTCGTCCATGTAGTGCGTCGACACGACGACGGTCACGCCGGCTTCCCTCGACAGCGAATAAATCAGCTCCCAGAAGACACGGCGCGCCTGCGGATCAACGCCGGACGTCGGCTCGTCGAGAAACACAATCGGCGGGTTGTGCAGCACCGCACACACGAGTGACACTCGTTGCCGCACGCCAGTCGGCAAGTCCCTCGTCAGTCGCGACGAAAACGGCTCGAGTCCGAGATGCCCCATGAGAGCGGCCCCCGTCGCATGTGAAATGCCGTACAGGTCGGCGTACAACCGCACGTTCTGCCGGACGGTGAGGTCCTGGTACAGCGAGAACCGCTGGGACATATAGCCAATCGCCGTCCACACTCGCTCGCGCTCCGTTCGCACGTTCACGCCGCCAACGCTGATCAGGCCGGCGGTCGGTTCGAGCAGTCCGAAAATCTCGCTGCGGCGGACGCCCAGATCCACGCGATCTACGGCAGCGAACGTACCAAAGCGCCGGCTCACCTCGCGACACTCAATCGACATCGTCGCCGTCGACGACGAGGCCTTTGCGAAATGAAACGATACGGGTTCGTGATCGGCGCGACTGGTGAGCTGTAAAAACACATCCTCCAGACCGGGTTCCTGGATCGCGAGTTCACGCACGACAACTCCCTGCTCGAGTAGGGCGAGCTCGATCTGGCGGAGATCGCCGGCGAACTGCAGATGAATCTCGTCGCCGAAGACCTCGGTGCCACTCACATCCGGCCGGTGACGCAGGATGTGGAGCGCGAGCGGTTGCGGGATTGCGGTCAGAGAGGCGAAGCGCCCGGCGGCTCGCAGCCGGACGCTCTCAGGTGCGCCCTCGGCGACGATCGTTCCCGCGTGCAGGAGCGCGATCCGGTGGCAGCGCTCGGCTTCGTCCATGTACGACGTGCTGAGGAGCACCGTCGTGCCGCGCTCCTCCACAATGCGTCGTACGATCTGCCAGAACTCCTGCCGCGAGATGGGATCCACTCCGGTGGTTGGTTCATCGAGCAGGAGCACGTCCGGCAGGTGGATCAGAGTACAAATCAGTGCGAGTTTCTGCCGCATGCCCCCGGACAGGTTCGCCACGCGGCGGTCGAGAAATGGGGCCAGCCTGGTCACGGCGAGCAGCTCCGCTCGATTTTTTTGATAGACGTCGCGCGGAAGTTGACGCAGGTCGCGGAAGAATTCGATGTTCTCGTCGACCGTGAGGCTTTCGTACAGATTGCTGCCAAGCCCCTGCGGCATGTAGCCAACCCGTTGCTTGATGCGTTCGCTGTCGGTGAGGACGTCGAGACCATCGACCGAGGCCGAACCGCCGTGTGGAACCAGCACGCCCGCCAGCGTCTGGATCACGCTCGTTTTGCCGGCCCCGTCAGGCCCAATCAGACCAAAAATCTCGCCATGTCGGACCGCGAATGACACACCACGGAGAGCTTCGACGCGCGTAAAACGGCCATACGACCGCCGTAGGTTTCGGACTTCCAGAATCGTTGTGCGGTCACGATCCATCTCGCGTATCCCCTGGCTCCGTTGCGGTCCAACGGATGATGCAGTCTGCGGGCATACCCGGTTTGAGCAGCGGATCGGGACTCACGAATCTCAGCTCGACACCGAACACGAGTTTCAATCGCTCTTCCGCCGTCTCGACGTTCTTTGGTGTGAACTCGGCCTGATCGCGGATCTTGGAGATGCGCGCGGCAAAGCTCCGGTGTGGAAACGCGTCGACGAAGATTTCTGCCGGATCGCCGAGCTTGAGTTTCGGGATATCAGGCTCGGGGATGTACAGCTTCACGTACAGCCGGCTCATGTCCACCATCGCGAACACCGGCGAACCGGGACTGACCACGTCGCCGATCTCCACCGGCCGCGACAGGATGGTGCCGTCGGTGGGCGCGACAATCTGGCATTCCGCCAGGTTGGCGCGCACCTCCGCCAGCTGTCCTTCAGCGGCTCGTCGACTCGCCTGCAACGCTCGCACTTGTTGTCGCTTCAGGCCGATCGTGTCCTTGGAGGCCAGCGCGAGGCGCAGATCGGCCTGCGTCCGCGCGAGATCCTTCTCGGCAGCATCAACGTCCGCCTCGCTCGTATGGAGGGTCATCTGTAGCTGATCCAACTCATGCCTCGAGATGACTTGGTCATTGAACAGGCGAATCGCGCGCTGCTCGTCAGCCGCCGCGTTGGACCGAATGGCGTTCGCGCGAGTGACACGTGCTCGGGCGCTGCTCACGGCGGCTTCCGCCGCACTAATGGAGGCGTCGATGTTCTTCGCCGTGAGGCTGACATCGATGGACGCTTGACCGATCTGAGCGTCGATATTCGCAATCGCCGCTTCGAGGCTCGCCGCCCGAGCGTCGAGTGAATTGGCCTCGAGCTCGGCGAGCAGCTGCCCTTTCCTGACGGCTTCTCCCTCATCGACCAACAGACGCTTCACCCGTGCCTGAATATCTTTCGGCGCGAGCGTGACCTCGCGCCCTTCGATGCGTCCGCTTGCTTTGACAACCGGTGGCGGCGGACTTGCCGCGAGACGCGGGAGCACGCGCGCCGTCGCAACAGCGGCTGCGGCGACGAGCAGAAGAACTGCGAGATATTGCCAACGCGGACGCCGAACGCTTGCAGGCAAGCGCGGCGCCGGCGGTGGAACAGCTGCCGCAGGGGGCGTTTCGGTGGTTTCGGTCGTTATTGCCATGTCCGAAGGAAAAACAGCAAGCCGCGTACCTCGATACCGTTCGCCCTCTCGCGGCTGCGCCTCCGGGGAATGCCGAACAATCGTCAGGCATCGCACATGGGCTCGCGGTCGCGCCGCTGCAGCCAGTGCCGGAAATCCGGCAGCGCCCGCTCAGCCCCGGTCCGCGACGCCCGTTCATCGCCCCGCTGTGAAATCTCCAGCGATCGTGAAGCTGGAGTCCGCTTTGCAGCAGCGGTGGGAGATGGCTGGCCTCCTGAAGCTTCTGCACCCGCGCCGCGTCCGCGGCGCGTTGACTCGAGGCCAACGCGAGCCGAGTGCCGGTGATTCGCGAGCGCCGAAGAAGATGCCGCCGCGCGTGAGACCGAAACAGCGTCGGCCGCTCTCGATGGGTTACGTTGTTCTCGTGCTGCTCCTGATATTCACGATCCAGTCGCTGCTCGTCCTGCCGAATGCGGTCAACGTGACCTACAGCGAATTCAGGGCGCTGCTCGCGCAGGGAAAGGTCAGCGATGTGATCGTCGAACGGAACACGATCACCGGCACGCTGTCGCCTGACGGCCTTGGAGGATTACTGCCGGCGGCGACGATCGCGGAATTGAAGAAGTCCGCCGACCGGACGCCTCACTTCGTCACGGTTCGCGTGGACGACCCGCAGCTGGTCCGCGACCTCGAAGCGGCCAAGGTGAGGTTCGCCGGGCGGATCGAAAGCGGGTGGTCGGACCTGCTGTCCTGGGTTCTGCCTTCGGTGCTGGTTCTCGGGCTCTTGATGGTGCTGATGAACCGAATGGGCATGGCGGCTCAGGGCAGTTTGATGACCATCGGAAAGAGTAAGGCCAAGGTTTACATGGAACGCAGCACCGGCGTGTCGTTCGCGAATGTGGCCGGCATCGACGAAGCGCGCGCCGAATTGATGGAGATCGTCGACTTTCTCAAGCAACCCGAGCACTACCGTCGTCTTGGCGGGAAGATCCCCAAGGGCGTGTTGCTGGTCGGCGAGCCGGGCACCGGAAAAACGCTGTTGGCCAAGGCGGTCGCCGGTGAAGCTGCGGTTCCGTTCTTCAGCCTGAGCGGCTCGGACTTCGTCGAGATGTTCGTCGGGGTGGGGGCCGCGCGGGTTCGTGATCTGTTTGCCCAGGCCCAGGAGCATGCGCCCAGCATTATCTTCGTCGACGAATTGGATGCCCTCGGCAAGGTGCGAGGAGTGAGCCCGATTCTGGGTGGGCACGACGAGCGCGAGCAGACGCTGAATCAGTTGCTCGCCGAGATGGATGGTTTCGACACCCAGAAAGGCGTCATCATCATGGCGGCGACCAATCGGCCGGAGATCCTCGATCCGGCGCTGCTGCGGCCGGGACGCTTCGATCGGAAGGTCGTGATCGATCGGCCGGATCTCGGCGGCCGCGAAAAGATTCTCAGAGTCCATTCGCGTCACGTCACGCTGTCGCCCAAGGTCGATCTCTCCGCGGTGGCCGCCCGGACGCCGGGATTCGTCGGTGCCGATCTCGCCAACGTCGTCAACGAGGCTGCGCTCGCCGCGGCACGCGCGGGTAAGTCAGACATCCAGATGGCGGACTTCGACGAAGCCATCGACCGGGTCGTTGCTGGCCTCGAGCGAAAATCGCGGGTGATCAATCCCAAAGAGAAGGCGATCGTCGCCTATCACGAGGCCGGCCACGCCCTGGTCGCGGAGTCACGACCGCACACCGACCGGGTCTCGAAGATTTCGATCATTCCTCGAGGCGTGGCCGCGCTGGGATACACGCAACAGCGGCCAACCGAAGACCGCTACCTGATGACGGAGGCGGAACTTCTCGATCGGCTCGACGTGCTCCTCGGTGGCCGCGCGGCGGAAGATATTGTCTTCGGCGACGCTTCCACTGGCGCGCAAGACGATCTTCAGCGGGCAACCGAGATCGTGCATCACATGCTGACCCAGTACGGCATGAACAAGGCGCTCGGACTGGCAGCGCTGCAGCATCCACATCAACCACAGTTCCTTCCGATTCCGAGCGAACGTCCGGCGTGCAGCGAAGAAACGAGCCGCCTGATTGACGAACAAACACGGATGATGCTCGACGACGCCTACGCGCGTGCCCGTCGCACGTTGGTGGCGAAGCGGTCGATCTTGAAATCGCTGGCGGACCTGCTGCTGGAGAAAGAGGTCGTCGATCGAGACAC
>JBPYFA010000543.1:0-5620 GCA_051986585.1 Vicinamibacterales bacterium
CATTCCATGCATCACTGTCGTCACAAACAGACTCGCAGTACGGTCGTAGACCCACACCATCAGCACACGAAACGCCGTGAGGTTCGCGACCGCGGCAAGGGTGGACAGCACGAGAAACGCGAGCACCGGGATTCCGCCGGCGTAGGTGCCGCTGATGAAAACCTGTTGGAGGAAATGCCAGAGTCCCCATAGCACTCCGACGATGAGGCCGGTCATGGGAACGCTGTGACGAACCCTCAGCCTCGGCACCGCGAAGCCCGTCCAACCGACCTCTTCCAGCACGGTGGTCACGGCCGCCGCAAGACCACCGATCATGATGGTCGTCTTGTTGTCGGCAGTGAAGAGCGGGGAAGTCGTCGACAGCAGGTACAAGACCCCGGCCGAAACGATCGGCGCGGGAAGGATCGCGATGGCATACCAACCGACGCCGACGCGCCAGTTGCCAAGTCGTGAGACGAGATCGCGGTATCCAGCGCGTCCATCGACCAGACCGGTCAGCAGCAAGCGCGCGATACTCGGACCCGCGAGCATGGCCAGGACCGCAGGTAAGAACTTCTCCTCGGCGTGCCAGTTGGAGCTGACAAGCGAGCTGGGCCCGAGCATCAGCAGGAAGCCACCCCACGAGAGCGCGAACGTCACCGTGAAATACGCGACGAGCGGATGCCGTTTTATGAGAGTCGTCATAAGCGCCTCGATGCTCAGTCAGTTGCGCGGACGCACTGCCTCGCCGGCTTTGAACGAGCATTTGCCGTACCTGGCTGGCAAACGACGAAACTCGCATAGAAATCACGATCCGCTTTCGGAACTGGGTGCTGCTATCGCTCGTGCGCCGGGAATTCCTCACGATTTGGCGTTCTGGTGGGAAAGGTGCCGAGATTTCGTCGATTCACGCTTGTGCCTAGCCGCCTTTCTGATACGTCCCGATCAGCTGCGCCTCGCCGACGATGTGTCCCTTCATGGCCGCTTCGAGCTGCGCCTTCGTGGGCTGATGGAGATCAGGCAGCTCGACGTCCAGCGCATAAAGCTTGTGGAAGTAGCGATGGCGGCCGACGGGCGGGCATGGACCGCCGTAACCGGTGCGCTGCCAATCGTTCTTGCCTTCGCGTGTTCCGGCAGGCAATTTCTTCGACTCGCCTTCGCCGAGCGCATGCGTGCCGGGCGGCAGGTCATACACGACCCAGTGGACCCAGGTCGTCTTCGGCGCGCTCGGATCGGGTGCATCCGGATCGTCGACGATCAAGACGAAGCTCTTGGTCGACGCGGGTTCCCCCCGCCACGTCAGTGGCGGCGAGACGTCGTTGCCCTCACACGTGTGTTTGCGCGGAATCTTTCCATTCGGCTCGAAGGCGGAAGACTCGATCATGAGCGGCACGAGTGGCTCCTTCCTGACCGCAGTGTGCGCAGGCGGCCGCGCGCCGATGCCAGAGGCGAGAACCAGCGCGATGCAGATTGGGCAGTAAAGACGCATGGCGATTCATACCGCCAGTCGGCCTGTTCGTCCAGGCCTCAGTACGATCAGCTCAACGATGTTCCAGGGGATCGTCAGCACTTCCGTGTGCGAACCTGCGCGCGAGCGCCGCGATCGTCGTCACCAGTTCGGCCGGATCGATTGGCTTGGCGAGATGAATCTGAAATCCGGCTCGCAGCGCCTTCACTCGATCCTCCGATCGCGCGTACGCGGTCAGCGCCGCGGCAGGTACCTGCCGGACGACCGGGTTCGGATGTCTTCTCACGCGCTCGATGAAGCCAAACCCATCGAGCTTGGGCATGCCCAGGTCGGCGACGACCACGTCGGGGACGTCGATGTCCAGGCGGTTCAATGCTTCTTCCGCAGATCCTGCAGTGTTCACCGCTGCACCAGCCGACTCGAGGGCCTCGCATAACAGCGCGAGCGCATCCTGATCGTCGTCGACCGCCAGTACGCGAACCCCGTGCAGGTCTGCGACCACGCTCTTGCGAACGCCCGAATCGGCACGAGGATGGACAGATGGCTGGGCCTCGCGAACCGGGTGCACGATCATCAGCGGGATCTTCACCCGGAAGGTTGCGCCGTGTCCGAGGCCTCCGCTCGAGACTTCGATCGTTCCCCCGTGCATTTCAGTCAATTGGCGGGCAATCGAGAGGCCCAGGCCCAGTCCGCCTCGTTCTCGAGCGATGCCTGAATCAGCCTGACGGAAGCGTTCGAAGACGTGCGGGAGGAACTGTGGCGCAATGCCCACGCCGGTGTCGCTCACCGTGAGCTCGACATGCGAGTCGACACAGCCCAGTCGAACCTGCACCTTGCCTCCGCGGTTGGTGAACTTGACCGCGTTCGACAGGAGATTCCAGAGCACCTGCTGGAGGCGCTCGGGGTCGCCCGACACCGGCGCCGCCTGCGGATCCAGCACCGTTTCGACACGAACCCCTTTCGCTTCGGCTGCTGGCATGATCGCGTCGACCGACGCCCGGACAATGGCCGGGAACTCAACCGTCTGGACGTTCAGCCGGATCTTGCCGGCGACGATTCGGGACACATCGAGCACATCTTCGACAATCTGGGTCAGGGAAGTGGCGTTGCGTTCGATTGTCGCGATCGCTTTCTCCTTCTTGTCGGGCGCAATCATGCCGGTGCGCAGCATTCGCGCGTAGCCAAGGATCGCGTTCAACGGTGTTCGCAGCTCGTGCGAGAGGCTGGCAAGAAAGTCGTCCTTGATCCGGCTCGCCTCCTGCACGTTCGTGTACAGCCGCGCATTCTCGAGGGCGACCGACGCCCACGACGCGATACCCACGGCGAGACGCTCGTGATGTTCGTGGAACCGCCCGATCTCGGAGTGCCCGAAAAACAAGCCGCCGAGCACTTCCCCTGCCCGTCCATTGACCGGTACTGCGAGATAACTGCGCACCGGCAAATGGCCTGGCGGAATGCCGTGATATGGCGCGTTGTGCCCGTAGCGTGGGTCCTTGGTGATGTCGTCGCTGCGGACGACGCCGGTTCCCTTGAACGTCGGGTCGAAAACCGCCGTGTTGCGCGGCATCGGAAACTTCGAGAACATCTCGCGGGGCACGCCGGAGAGCGTGTAGAGCGCGTAGGTCTCACCACCTTCGCCAACCACGTTGTAGAAGAAGGCACCGAATTCGGCGGTCGTCAGCTCCCTGCCTGCGTCGGTAACCGCCTGCACGATCGTGGAGCGATCCAGATCCGAGGCGACGATGGCGCCGACGTTGTTGAGCGCTTCGGTGACCGCCGCGTTTTCGCGCAGCAGACGGATCCGTTCCCTCTCGGACCGCTTCAGGGCCGTGATGTTGCGAGCAATCTTCGATGCGCCGATGATCGTGCCCGACTCGTCACGCACGGGCGAAATGGTCAGCGCAATATCCAGCCGGCGCCCGTCCTTCGTGATCCTGACGGTTTCGAAATGCTCGATCCGTTCGCCGCGGCGGAGCCGGGCCAGGATGTCGTCTTCCTCCGACTGCCGCTCGGGCGGGATCAAAATGCGCACCGGCCGACCGATCAGTTCCCCGGCCGAATAGCCGAACATCCGCTCTGCCGCAACATTGCATGACTGGATCACGCCGTCGAGATTCTTCGAGATGATGGCATCCTCGGCCGAATCGACAATCGCGGCCAGGTAGGCGTATTGATCGCTGCGCTGGCGCAGCGCGCGCTCCGATTGGTGCCGCACCTCCGCCAGCCGCAGTTGCGCGGCGACACTGGCGAGCAGTTCCCGCGCGCTGAACGGCTTGACGAGGTACTCGTCGGCGCCGGCGTCCAGCCCTTCGATTCGCGCCTCTTCACCCGCACGCGCGGAGAGCAGGATCACCGGAAGGCTGCGAGTTCTCCGGTCGCCACGAATAGCGGTCAGCAAGCCGAAGCCGTCGAGTGCCGGCATCATCACATCGGCAACGACCAGATCGGGGACACTCGCGCGGATTCGATCCAGCGCCGCGCGTCCGTCTCCAACCGCTTCGACTTGGTATCTCTGACCGAGAATGCGGCCGACGTATTCGCGCATGTCGGCGTTATCGTCGGCGACGAGAACACGGCGCTGCAGCAACTGGGTCGTCGGGGCGGACGTGTGGCCGGCGTTGACGCTCGTGCCCGACAACACAGCATCGGTTCCGGGTAGCCAGCGCAGCGCCTCCTCGACGTAAGGCGTCGCACCGATACTCGTCGGCGCTGCCTGTGGCCTGACTGAAATACGATCCTGAGGAAGATGCGAGGAGCCGGTCGGGATGGTGACCGTGAACGTCGTGCCTGTTCCGTTCTGGCTGACCACAGTGACCGCGCCGCCGTGCAGGTGGACGAGTTCCTGGACGAGCGCGAGACCGATCCCCGTCCCTTCGTGGGTCCGCGCCCGCGTATGTTTCACCCGATGGAAGCGGTCGAAGATGCGCGGCAGATCGGATTCCGCTATGCCGACTCCGGTATCGGCTATCCGCAGCTCGACGTGATGCCCTTGCAACCGGACGCTGACCTCGATCTGGCCGTCGAAGGTGAATTTGAACGCATTCGAGAGCAGATTCAGGACAATCTTCTCCCACATGTCGCGATCGACGTAGATCGGCTCTGCCAGCGGCGGGCAGTTCACCACGAGCGTCAGGCCGGCCCCTGCAATCGCGGATCGGAAGACACTCGCAAGATCCGCGGTAAATGCTGACAGGTCGGTGGGCTCGTAGTTGGCCTCGGTCCTTCCGGCTTCGATCCGCGAGAAGTCGAGGAGCGTGTTCACCAGCCGAAGCAGCCGCAGCGCATTGCGGTGCGCGACTTCCTGTCGCTCGCGCTGCACCGGGGTCAGCGGTGCGTCGGCATCGGCGAGGGCGTCCTCGATCGGCCCGACCAGCAAGGTGAGCGGCGTTCGAAACTCGTGGCTGACGTTGTTGAAGAATGCCGTTTTCGCGCGATCGATTTGCGCGAGCGCCTCGGCCCGTCGTCGCTCCTCCTCGTAGGCGCGCGCTTGGGCGATCGCGGTCGCGATCTGGTTGCGCGCCAGCTCGAGGAAGTCCCGGTAGTACTCATCGAGCTTCAACCGCGCACTGACGCCTGCGACAATGGCGCCGACTGGCTCACCGGCCCGATTGGACGGAATTGGCAGCACGATGGCCGTGTCCGGCGGATCGGACCACGGGCCAGGGGGAACAGAGGAGAAGCGTTCGCTGAGAGAATTCACGACCTGCGCAGCGTCGGCGCGAATGGCTTCTGCGATCGGCCATCCGCGCGACACGTCATCCAGGTCGATCACTGCCGGAGCGATGCTCGGCACAGCTTCGATCCCGCTGGCACCCGCCAGCAGTGCCCGGCGGCGATCGCGATCAACGAGATACAGGAGTACGAAGGGAATATCTTTGTCGTGACCCGAGAGGGTCTGCGCCGCGAGCGCGCAGGCCTCTTCGGCGGTTTTCGCCTCTCCCACTCGAGCGCCGAGATCGCGCAGCGCCACCACCCGACGTTCGCCGATGATCTTGTCGGTGATCTCATGAACCGTCGCCAACACACCGCCGATGCCGCTGGCGACGCTTCCATCAGGGACAGGGCTGTAAGCGATCGTGAAATGCGTCTCTTCGGCGAAGCCATGGCGGTTGATTTCCAGGGCGAAGTCCTCGTTCCAGGTCGGAGGACCGCCGTTGAAGGGCGTGTCGATCA
>JBPYFA010000544.1:0-18408 GCA_051986585.1 Vicinamibacterales bacterium
CGATCCTTCGTCTCGGCAGGCGACCGCACCGGAGGGAGTTGCCGATCGAACGTCTCGAGATAAATGGGATAGATCACCGCACGGCCGCTGCGAATGATGAATTCCATCCGATTGAAACCCTCCATGCTGGCGTAGGTGCTGGACCTTGCGCCCGCACTGGGGTGATAGACCAGTGCCTGATAGGGCGGTTTGGCGTTCTTGGGAAGGAACACAAACGCCGGCACGCGGTCGTCTCCGTAGGCTGCCGAAAAGCTGACCTTCTCCTTCCGCCAGTACGGGGAGCTGTCATCAACCTCGTCCACCGAAGCCTTCAACTCGCGCGGCGAGTACGCATAAACACTTCGGATGATCTGAAAGGCCTCGTCTCCCACGGGCTTCTCGCGCGAATAGTCGCGAGTATTGCGGCGGACCGGCGCGAGTAACGACTCCCTGGGCATCGTGGGGTAGATCGCACAACGGAACCCGTTCGCCCCGCCGCGGTCGAACGGAGGCTTGGCGTCCGGCTGATTGAACTGGTAGGTTGGACTGCTCCAGGCTCCTCCCAGGATGAAACGGAAACCGCCATCGGCCTCGTTCCAGGCCCATTCCTGCGCATTGCCGGCCATGTCATAGGTTCCGAACGGCCCGATGCTCGAGTAGCTGCCAACCTTTGCCAGACCTTGCCCCGAGAAGTTGCTCGCCGGAATCAGCAGCGGGGACATTCGTATGTCGGCGGCGAGGTACCAATGGGAAAGTGTCGGCAGGACCTTGCCTCTGAACGCGGCGTAAGCGGCAGCCTCGTACCAGCTGACGCCGGTGACCGGGAAATCATCTCTTCCCGCCGGGTACGTGCCTCCTTCCCAGGCAGACGGACCGGCCCGGCCGGTCGAATCGCGAAACGCGGCCATCGCCTCTTCCCAGGAAACCGGCTTGCCATCTTTAACGAACGGAACCGTCCAGTATTCTCGCTTCTGGTAACCGCCCTGGTCGACGAACTGTTTGAACTGCCGGTTGGTCACCTCGTACCGGTCGATGAAGTAAGGATCGTGCGGCCCCTCAATCGCAGCGGTGCCGATCACGCCTCCGAGAGAATCCTCGCCTGGCACCAGCACCATGCCGTCGGGAACCTCGCCCTCCGGCGCCAGCCGCAAGCTCACCACCGACCCCCAGGTGGGGGCCGCCCCCGTTGTCTCGGCGAACCCTCGTTTGACGGCTCTCCACAGGAAGTAACCGCGCGGCAGCGCCACCTTGAATGGTGAGGTTCCCACGTGGCGCCAGGACTTCTCATCGGCGTGCAGTTCGCGGATGGATATTTCGGCCCCTTCAGGATCGGTCTTGACAAGCGGAGAGGGAGCCGCCTCTGCCCAGGCCTGCTGAAATTTCGGGTCGTTCGGGATGTACGCTCCGAGCTGCTGCGCCAGATCGAACGCGGCCAGTCCCTGGCCTTGGGCCAGCAGCCGGCTGATCGCCGGCAGCCCCTCGGTGCGTGCCCAATTGGCGCGGCTCTGCTCATAGAGCTTCCATCCACCGAGGGCGGCAGCCACAACCACCGCCGCAGCGCCCGCAGCCAGCCAACGCCGGTTCGCCGCGCGAGCAGGCACCACCGCACGCGAAACGGACGCCAGCGCGGATCCGAGTTCTGCACCGGATGCGTACCGGGCTTCCGGGTCCTTCTCGAGCGCTCGCTTGACCACCTGGCGGACAGCGGGCGGAATGCGCGTGGCGTCGAGCGCGGGAGGCTCATCATGCACGATGGCGGCGAGCGTTCCCCAATCCGAGCCGCGCCGGAACGGCTGCACGCCCGTCAGCATCTCGTAGAGTACCGCGCCGAAGCTGAAGACATCCGCTCGTTGGTCTACCGGCTTGCCCTCAGCCTGCTCGGGAGCCATGTAGGACACCGTGCCCAGGATCAGGCCGACGCGCGTTCGATTCGCCGCGGTCTGCGTCGCAGCACCCTCTGCAGGCACCGGCTCGATCAACTTCGCGAGGCCAAAGTCCAGCACCTTCACGCGCCCTTGCTCGGTCACCATGATGTTCGAAGGCTTCAGGTCCCGGTGCACGATTCCGGACTGGTGGGCCGTCGCCAGCGCGTCTGCGATCTGGGTTGCGAACTGGATCGCGCGCGCCGGTTCCATGCCGTTGGGAGGGATCAGGTCCGCCAGGGTATGGCCGGCCACGTACTCCATGGCGATGAAGTGGACGCCGTCCGCGACATCGATGTCGTAGATCGTGATGATGTTGGGGTGATTCAGCGCTGAGGCTGCCTTGGCCTCCAACGTAAAGCGCCGCCTTCGCTCTGAGTCGGCCACCGAGTCGCCGGGCAGCATCTTCAGCGCGACTGACCGGTCGAGACGGATGTCACGCGCCTTGTACACGGCGCCCATCCCGCCTTCGCCGATCTTTTCGACGATCTCGTAGTGACCGATCGTTCGGCCGATCAAAGCGGCCTCCTCGCCACGCTACTCTATCAATTCGGCGGTGTTGCCGTAGCGAAGATTGAAGGTGTGGGTTGAACGCGTGTTCGTTCACAAACCAGACCCGTGAACGACGCAGCAGCAACGCTGGCGCCTCGCGACGCTTGACCGGATCTGACCGATCGACTCATTGGCGTTCTGGTCACGGCCGCGGTTCGAGTGTCTAGGTTGCGCCGCGGGCTTTCAGGAAACCGGCGATGTCCGTAAGGCCATGCTTCGTCGCCCACATGACGGGCGTCTCGCCGTGCGCGTCCTTCGGTGACGGATCGGCGCCGAACTCCAACAGCATCGCCGCACACTCCGTCCGGTGGCCCATTGTCCGCCCGCGAATGTCCTTGTGACAGAGCTCGTGAAGCAACGTTACTCCATCAACGGTCGGGTAATTCGGGTCGAGGCCACCGCGCGTCAGCAACTCGCGCAGCATATCGGGCCGCTCGAGCAGATACGAGTGGCACCCACCCGCCTGCGGATGCACTTTGAAACCGGCGTCGAGCAATCGGCGCATCAGCTTACGCCGCCCGCAGGTGACGACCGCCGTGAACACACCTCCGCACCCGGCGAGTGCCGTGTCGGGTCGTTCGGTCACGATCCGCATGACCTCGTCGTCCTCGCCCTTCCACACCAGATCGTACGGATCGAGGAAACCGCCATGCGCCTCGAGTAGTTTTCGGATTTCCGGTGTCTTCGCTGCGCAGACGGCGTTGCCGCTGGCGTTGACGAATCCGTTCGGATCGGCGTGATGTTTCAGCAGCAGTTCGACCATCTCCCGGTCGCCACGCCCCGCTGCGGCGTGCAAGGCGGCGCCGCGCTCGGACCCATCGGCATCGGGCCACGTCGGGTCAGCGCCGCGTTCCAGCAGCAGGCGGACGATGTCGAGATGGCCGAATTCGGCGGCAGCAGAGAGTGGGCGACGATCGTCGGGGCGCTGCTCGGAGATTCGTGAGGGGTCGGCGTCGAGCATTGACCGCACCGCCGCCAAATCATTCAACGCGGACGCGGTCGTCAGATCGTACGTCGCCCCTCGGGCGATGAGCAGTCGAGCCAGAGGGACGTTGCCGTTGCCGGGCCACGTCGGGCGGACCCGCCGCCAGCGCCTCCATACTAACCACATCAGGCCGTTGGCGTAGCAGCGCCATCTTGATAGAGGCGCCTGCCGTGGGCCGCCCCAGATCGCCAAGTCAATGGGTTGTTTATCCTGCGGGGCGTAACCCGCGAACGACCCGACCCCGGCGCCGTGAATGGCATGAATGTCGGCGCCACGATCGAGCAGCAGCGTCACCACGTCTGCTGATCCGCCGATGACCGCACGGTGCAGTGGGTGACCCCCAGCGCGGTTGATATCGTGCACAAGCGATGGCTGCTGCTCGAGGAAGGCGCGCACACGCGCCAACTCGCCGGCTTCGGCGGCCTGATGGATCGGATGATCCTCGGGCGCGGTCGACGGCATGAGTCGTCGCGACGGATCAATCATGTTCCAACTCGCGAAATTTCAGGGTCACCACTCTACGTCTCGTCCAGCGAACAGCTCAGGGACCAGATTGGCCTCTGGATTCGTCGGTGGGACAATCTGCGGTGGACAGCGGTGAGCGCTTCCTGACGGCGGCTCACGTTGCCGTCGGGTCGGCTCTCACCAAGACAGTTTACGCCGGACTAAGTCGCCGGCATCGGCTGTTAAATCACGTCCCACGATTGTCGGAGCAATCTCGCTGGAGGAACTCATGAAACCTTATCCTTCGCGGCGATCGATCAGCGCTCTCACGCTGCTCTTGATAGCCCCGCTGTGCGTGTCATCAGCCGTCCGCGCGAGCGCGTCAGACGACCGCGGTGACGGCGATGGCGGTACGGCACCGACCGAACGGATTACGGTGTTGTACGACGCGTTCGGCACGAGCCTCGCGATGAAGAAGGACTGGGGCTTTGCAGCGCTTGTCGAAATCGGCGGACGCCGCATTCTGTTCGACACTGGCAATAACCCGCGTATCTTCGCGCAGAACGTCAAAACCGCGGGCGTTGACCTTGGAAAGCTGGATTTCGTGATCATGTCGCATCGCCACGGCGACCACATGGGCGGCATGACCTACCTCTTGGACAAAAATCCCAACGTGAAGATCTACGCGCCCCAGGAAGCGTTCGGAGTCTACGGCGCCTCACTGCCAGGCAGCTTCTACCGGAAGGACGAGTCTCTGCCCCAGGAGATGCGCTACTTCGATGGCAAGCCGCCCGAGGTGCTGAGGTTCGGGGCTGCCTGGCCCAGAGCGAATATCGCGTTGATCGACAAGACGACCGAAGTGGCGCCCGGCGTCACGTTGATTGCCCAGGTTTCCGATGCGCCTGGTACCAAAGAACTGAGGGAGCTGTCACTCGCGATAAACACGCCTCGTGGCGTCGTGTTGATCGTCGGCTGCTCGCACCCAGGCATCGAGGCGATTGTCGCCGAGGCAGCCACGATCAATCCTCGTATTCGCGTTCTCGCCGGCGGATTCCACCTTGTCGCAGCCGACGATTCCGTTATCGAAAAGATCGTGGCTGCTCTGCACGATACCTACAGGGTGGAGAGAATTGCGCCTGGCCACTGCAGCGGCGAACACACGTTCTCGGCGGTCAAGCACGTTTTCGGCGACAAATATCAGTACGCCGGAGTCGGTACTGTCGTACGGCTCGGTGTCGACGATACCGCTCGCGGTCGGTAGAGTGGAATCGCGCTCGCGAACCGTTCCGTCAGCGACCGGAATCGAACCTGCAACACGTGAGGGGCTGCCGCGAGCGAGAGCCGGAAACGCGCCAATGCGATTGCGCTGTGGGGAGTCGCACCCGAGAGTGGGGCTCGCCCATGGATACGGGCAGAACGGGGGATCGATCGTGTCGATCCCTAATTCAACGGCTCACACGGGCTGCGAGCGGCGAGTTTCGCTGCGATCGCGCTCCGCGCAGCCTGCACCAGCCGCTGCAGGTCGGGCTCACGGCATTCCGAGGTGTCGATCGGTGCGCAGATGAACACATCGACACGCCCTGGGTGCGGCGCGAGGGTCGATTTCGGCAAAAGTTCGAAGGTCCCCCGAATGGCAACGGGGACAATGGGCACTTTGGCACGCATCGCAATCTTGAAGGCGCCATGCTTGAACTCCTGCAGACGGCCGTCTGGCGTGCGCGTGCCTTCGGGAAACACCATCAGCGATTTGCCATCGCGGACGCCGTCAATGACCAACTTTAGGCTCTTGGCTGTCTGGCGGGTGTCGCCGCGGTCGATCGCAAAGTTGCCTGAACTCCACAGATGCCATCCCATGAACGGCACGTAGAAAAGTGACCGCTTGGCCATGATCTTGAACTGGTAGGGCAAATACGCAAACAGCGCGGGCGTATCGATCAGGCTCGAATGATTGGCGACGTAGACGTAGCTGCGACCGGCCTGCACCTGCTCGACGCCGTGCACGTGAATACGTGCGCCAATCGTGAAGGCCACCATCCGGCACCACCAGCGCGCACACGCGTGTTGCATCTCGCCGCGGTGATCAAACGGCCACACCAGCAGCGAAATGGTTCCCATAACGACGGTCTCGGCATACCAGAGCAAGTTGGCGAACGGCGCCCAAAGATAGACGAGCACGGTCTTCGCGGGCGAGTTCATGACGACAGTCTAACGATGCTCGCCGTTCGTGGCGATTGGAGCCCGATGCGACAGCACAACGTTCGTCGCATTGCGGATCACACGAGTGGTGGACTGTTAGCGGCAAATTCGACCTGGTCAGAGGCGCCTGCGGTGACCAGCATGCTCGGTTCAGCTAGTGTCCTGTCCGCGTGGATCGCGGCGTAAGTCCCGGAGCGCGGCGCCCGGATGGCAAGGCGCGACGACCGCGAATACCGGGAGTATTTAAAGGAGGAGCAACGCCGCCAGCCAGGATGCCCCGCCCGGGAATTATGTCGCGAACCACGCGGACAGGAGACTAGGCCGACGCCGTCCATGTCCCCATTGCTGAATTTGATTGAATTCACGGTGCCAACCTGCGCTCCCTTTCATCACCTCGCCGCTGCCGTAAAGGCAGCGGAATGACGCAGCTGAGGTGCACCGGCTGCCGCCGGAATGAATGTGCGTTCCGCGTCGCCCATGGAATGCAGCTTGCTCCGATGCTCCAAAGCTATGAAGCACCCGACGAGTGCGGCAACGTGGCTGGCGATGGTTATCGGCGTCTGGTGCGCTACTGGGTACGTACCGCCGACCGGGGCGGAGTCGACCGCCGCCACAGAATCGACGACACGTCTGCGGCGACTCGAAGCCATTCACCGCGCACAGGTGTGGAAAGCTACCAATGTCCACTCGATGAACTTGCAGGCGGGGCCTCAAGGACGCTTGGCGTTCAAGCCAAACGAGACCGTCCCCTGCGATTTCGTGCAACGTCCGCACGGCCGTGGCAGCACGCCGAAGTTCTCGTGCGCGACCGCATCAGGTGATGAGTTGAAGGTTCGCTATGGAAAGACGAACGGCGAAGTGTACGCCCAAGTCGCGGCGACTCGCCTCCTGTGGGCGCTGGGTTTCTGGTCGAACCGGATGTATCCGGTCAAAATCGCATGCGCCGGTTGTCCATCCGATCCGTTCAACGATCGGCATGCGGCCGCTCGATCGAAAATCACGACGTTTGACCCGGCAACGATCGACGTCAAGGCTGACGGAGACACCGTAGAAACGAAGCCCGACGAGGGCTGGTCATGGGACGAACTCGATCAGGTTGACGAGAAGATGGGCGGTGCGTCCCGGGCGCAGCGCGACGCGCTCACCCTGCTGGCGGTTCTGATGCAGCACTCGTCCAACAAAGCCATCAACCAGCGGATTCTGTGCCTCGATTCCCCGGGCTGTTCGCAGACGGTGATGATGATCAGCGATGCCGGGAAAACCTTCGGGCGTGCCAATGCGCTGAACAACGATGATGTGGCGGCGGTGAATTTCAAAGAGTGGTCGCGCCTGCCAATCTGGAATGGATCCACCGGCTGCGTCGGCGATCTACCCCGATCCTGGAGCGGCACGCTGCGAGATCCGCATGTCGGCGAGGCGGGACGAAAATTTCTGGCTGACCTGCTGGTTCAGCTGACCGATACCCAGTTGCACAATCTATTCGAAGTGTCTCGATTCACCGAACGGGATCCCACCGCCACGATCGATGACTGGGTCAATGCCTTCAAACATAAGCGCAGCGAGATCGTGAATCGCCACTGTGACTCATAAACCCTCTCGCCCACTTGGCGAGCCATCAGCTGACGTTGTATGCGACGAAGGAATGTCGCGGAGGTCACTCCGAGAAATTGCCGCGACGATGCCGCCGATCCGTTTCCGAGGACCGATCAGTGTCAAAAGCAACCCCCACCGTCGCTATATTCAACGCCAGTCAAGACACGATCGATATGTTGACCGTGTTTTTTGAACAGTGTGGATACCGTGCCGTCGGCGAACCGTGGCCGGCACGCGAGCCGTTGGGCGTGGAGGCGGTAAGAGCGTTTGTCGCGGTTCATCGACCTGATGTCATCGTGTTCGACATCAGCTTTCCCTACGACCACAACTATCACCGCTGCAGGGAATTCCACGATCTCCACGATACCCGGCAGGTTCCGGTCGTGCTTACGACCACGAACGAACGAGCGCTCACAGAGATGGTGGGGCCCACGGCAACGATTGAGATTATCGGAAAACCATACGATCTGGAGCGACTCGCCGAAGCCGTTGCCCGTGCGTTGCGTGCAGCGGTCAAGTAGGAGGAATTTGGTGAGCCCTTCGCTACGACCTGCTCTCGCGCCTCGAACTCCCGCCGGGCCCTTACGAGATTCGCGTAGTCGGTGATGCGACGACGGGCCATCGCGGGAGCGTGTTCACGTTCGTAACGATCCCGGATTTCGAACACGATGCGTTGACGCTGAGCGGCGTGGCCCTGAGCGCGTCGGCTTCTGGCCCGGCGGTACCGGCCGACTATCTCAGCGATGTGCTGCCGTTCGTCCCCACTTCTCGCCGCACCTTCGCACGAACCGAGCGCTTGTCCCTGTCTGCCCGCGTCTCGCAAGGCGGGACACGCGCGGAACCGGTGGCCGTACACACATGGATTGAGGATCGCGAGGACCGGACGATGGCCGACGATCGCCGGACGCTCGGCAGTGAGGTGTTCGCGACGTCACGGACAGCAGATTTCGGGTTGGAACTGCCGCTAGCGCGATTCCTGCCAGGCGACTACGTGCTGGTCATCGACGCTGCAGCCGGTGAGAAGAGCCAGCGGCGGCAAGTGCGGTTTTCGGTGCAGTGAGGTGGGCGACGCGGTCGCGGTCGCGAGCGTGCGCAAGATCAGCAACGGCCATGAGGACATTGCCATGGGCACGCAGGTTCTGTGACGCGAAGGTGTGGGCGCAGCGGGGCGCCCACATTCTCTATCGCTCGCTCTATCGCGGCTCCGAGGCGCGATCACGCCGGCGAGCCATCTGCTTTCACGCTCCGTAGCCACCACCGGCCAGGCGGCCGTGAGGTGCCCTATCCTCGGCGAGGCGGGGGTATTTCGAAAGATAGTAGGCCAGCGCTCGTGGACTGATACCCATGAGCCGAGCGGCGTCCCGCTTCACAGGCGATATTTTCAGCGCCTTGCGAATCGTCTCGCATTCGACCCACTCGACGTTCTGCCGCAGCTCCAAGAACGGTACGTTGACGGTGGCCATGCTCGGCGTCGCCTCAACTGTGACTGCGGCACGAGTAATCGTCGAGCCCGTCGTCAAGACGACGGAGCGCTCGATCGTGTTTTCGAGCTCACGCACGTTGCCCGGCCAGTGATGCTCAAGGAGCGACGAGACCACGCCGTCCTCCAGCGCCAGGATCGACCTGCCGCTTCGCATCGCATGCTTCGCCACGAAATACTCGACCAACAGGGGTATGTCCTCGAGGCGTTCGCGAAGCGGAGGCACCACAATCGGAACCACGTGTAGACGGTAAAACAGGTCGGCTTGGAATCGGCCCTCGTCGACCAGCTGGTGGAGATCGCGATTGGTCGCCGCGATGACGCGAACATCCACGTGCTCTGTTCGTTCTGCGCCGAGGGGCTCCAGTTCCCGTTCCTGCAGGACGCGCAGCAGCTTGGCCTGAAGAGCGATGCTCATCGCGCCGATTTCGTCGAGGAATATGGAACCACCATGGGCCAGGGAGAACTTGCCTTTCCTTGGGCCGGTGGCGTCGGTGAACGCCCCCTTTACATGGCCGAACAGCTCGGATTCGAGCAGAGTTTCGGGAATGGCCGCGCAGTTGACCTTGATGAATGGCAGATTCCGCTCCGCGCTGCGGCTATGGATGGCGCGGGCGACCAACTCCTTCCCGGTGCCGGTCTCGCCGGTGATCAAGACCGTGCTGCGGGTTGCCGAGACGAGTTCGATACGTCGGATCATATCCGCGACAGCGCGGCTGCGGCCCACGATGCCGTGACGGTCGAAGGGGTCGTCGACCAGCGGTGGCGGGAGCGATGCACTACGGTCGGGTCTTACAAGCTTCATGGACTTCCTCACTCAATTGCTACGTTGTTCCAGCGGCGTGTCGGGGCACTGCGGCCGTTGAGTAACGGCGTCCAGCCAAGCCCGTTCACGCCGCTGAGAAAGCCGCCTGATGTCGAAGGGAGTCAGGCGTATCGGTCGTCTCACTTCACGACCACCTTGCCGGTCATCTTGGGGTGAATCGAACAGAAGTACTGAAAGGTTCCTGGCGTGGCGAAAGTAAATGAGTATTGTTCGTTGGTGTCGAGCACTTTGGACCTGAACACCTTGTCCGTACTCACGACCGTGTGGGGGATATCGTCGCGATTCGTCCACGTGATGGTGGTTCCCGCTGTCACCGCCAGCTCCGTCGGTCCGAAACTGAAATTGTCGATCTTCACGTCCGTCGTTTCTGCCTTCGTTTGTGCGTTGACCTTGACGTTGGCTGCTCCGGCACCCAGCGACGCCAGTCCCAGGCCCACTGCCACGACGAACGCTCCAGTAGATACACGCTTCCGCATGGTGATGTCCTTCCTCTTCTATGCTGTCCATTGAATCCAGGTTTGTTTTGCTGCCTCTCACGCCAGTGACGAGTCGACGACGGCGAGTGCGTGCTCGCCTCGTCGGTAGGTCACATCGGTGATGCCGAGGATGCCCTTCAGTTGATCCGCAGGGACCGTCATCGGCCCCGGAGAATCGGCCGTCCCGGGCCGCGGTTGGGGAAATGCCGTCGACGCTGCGGTGTGAAACATCACGCTGCCTTCGACCTTTTGCATCGTCTGATGGATGTGTCCGTTCAGCACCGTGACCGAGCCGAACTTCTTGAGGTAGCCAAGTGCCTGCGCGCTGTCCTCCGTGCCCCAGCCCCACTCCGGATACACGCTCCAGAGTGGAATATGCGCGAACACGACAATGGGCGTGCTGTGCTTCAGATGCTTGAGGTCATCCTTCAGCCATCCGAGTTGTTCGCTGCCCAGTGTGCCCAGACCTCCAGCCTTCAAGTTCAGTACGTTCACCAGCCCGATGAAGTGCGCACCTTTGCTGTCGAAGCTGTACCACCCGGCTCCTTTGGTGCCCTTGCCGTAGCGCTCCAAGTACTGTTTGCCGTCGTCGTCGAGCACATCGTGCTCGCCCGGAACGAAGAACACATTCTTGGCGCTCGCACTCTTCAGCACTTCGTCCACGGTGTCGAATTCTTCGGGCTTCGAGAGGTGGCTGATGTCGCCGGTGTGCAACATGAACCCGGGCGGCGTCGGCAGAGCGTTGATTTTGGCGACGGCCGCTTTTAGTGTCCCGACCACATCAGTGTTCGCCGGCTTGTTGAACCCCATGTGGCTGTCGCTAATTTGCACGAAGCTCAGCTCGCCGGTCGGCATCGCCGGCGCCTTCAGCAGTGTGCTGAGGCTGCGGGATTTCAGGATGCCACCCTGCATGACAAAGAATGCGCCGGTGCCTGCCCAGGCCATGCACTTCAGGAATCCCCGCCGGTCGACTCCATCGTCGTTGTGGTCGTGCAACAGTTCGTCGTCTTTAAAATCGGACATCTTGATCCTCCTAGCCAGTTACTCGCGTGTGCCTTGCCGTTCGCTGCATTGCCAGCGCGTGCGGCCACTATGGTCCGCGCTCCCGATCCAGCCAATGGACCGCCGGTTCTCCCTCGCTGGAACGTAGGTCCCCTCGTAAGCATCACCGAACAGAGGAGTTACGGGGCCAGATTCCCTGCCAGCGATTGCACGGCCGTGTGGTACCCTTCACCCCAAAGGTTCACCTCGGCATGGAAGAAGGCGATCGGGTTGGACGACGGCTCTGCTTTGGGATATTCGAGGTGGATCTTCGTGCGGGCGAATTGCGCAAGCGCGGGCTACGAGTCCGGCTTCAGCAACAACCCTTTCAAGTCCTGGGGATGCTGCTGGAGCACCCCGGCGAGGTCATTGGTCGAGAGGACCTTCAGAAGGCACTCTGGCCAGGAGACACCTTCGTAGATTTCGACCACGGCCTCAACAAGGCGGTCAACAAAATCCGGGAGGCCCTCGGTGACTCCGCGGAGAATCCCCGCTTCGTAGAGACCGTTGCACGTCGCGGCTACCGCTTCATCGCCGACGTCAAAGTTGCCGAAGCCGCCCCCGCTCAAAGTCCGGAACTCCCGCCTGAGCATCAGCCCGCGACCAAGGCTCGCGACCGGCAAGACTTCGCGAATGGGTTCGGAAAGGTTGCCCCTCGCCTGCCGTCACGCGCGTGGACGATATCGGCGATTGTGCTCATCATCCTGCTGACCACTCTGGCCGGGTGGGAACTTCAGTCGCGCAACCATCAATCGTCGGTCATTCGCTCCTTGGCTGTTCTTCCCTTGGAAAGCCTTTCGAGCGATGTGTCACAGGATTACTTCGCGGATGGGATGACCGACGAGTTGATTTCGGACCTCGGGCAGATCAGCGCATTGCGCGTCATCTCACGCACATCAGTGATGTCGTACAAACACAGTCGCAAGTCTCTGCCGCAGATCGCGCGTGAGCTGAACGTGGACGCCGTGGTCGAAGGCACCGTCCTCCGATCCGGCGACCAGGTCCGCATCACAGCGCAGCTGATTGAAGCTTCCACCGACAGGCACGTGTGGTCGCAGAGCTACCAGGGTGGATTGCGGGACACCCTGGCGCTCCAAAACACCGTCGCAAGAGCCATCGCCGATCAGATTCGGATTAGCGTGAATCCGCGGGAAGAGGCGGCGCTGAGGAATGTTCGGGTGGTGAATCCGGTCGCTTACGAGTCTTATCTCAAAGGGCGCTACTTCTGGAACAAGCGAACTGCCGAGAGTTTGAAGGTGGCCTTGGCGTATTTCAATCAGGCCATCGATGAGGACTCGAAATACGCGCAGGCGTACTCTGGTCTGGCCGACACGTACGCGTTGTTGGGCGATTGGCAGTATGCGGTAATGACCCCCAAAGAGGCCCTCCCGCTTGCAAAGGCCGCGGCGATCAAGGCGCTGGAACTGGACAACACGCTAGGCGAAGCTCACAACTCGCTGGCATTCTGCCTGGATGGCTTCGACTGGGACTTTGATTCTGCGGGGAAAGAGTTCCAGCGGGCCATTGAATTGAACCCGGGCTACGCCACCGCTCATCATTGGTATGCGTGGCATCTGGCCCTATTACATCGGTTCGACGAAGCGATCGCGGAAATGAAGAAAGCTGAAACAGTGGATCCGCTGTCGATTGTGATCAACGCGGATCTGGCTGAGCTGTTGGCCATTGCCCATCGGTATGAAGAGTCAATACAACAGAGCCACACGACGATCGAGATGGATCCTAATTTTGGGCTGGCGCACAATCACCTCGGGCAGGCCTACCTCCTGCAGCACAACGTCGAGGAAGCAATCGTAGAGCTGCAGGAAGCCGTCAGGCTTTCCGTACGGAGCCCAACCTGTATCGCGAATCTTGCCCGTGCTTTCGCGGCAGCTGGCAAGAGGAGCGACGCCGAAAAATTACTGACCGAATTAAAGAAACGCTCATCTCCCCTGCAGTCGCATGCGTCGGAGATAGCCGTGATCTACGTATCTCTCGGAGATATCGATCAGGCGATGAATTGGCTGGAAAAAGGCTACGAAGAGCGGTTTAACCCCGGGGTTTTGATCCGACCAGGCTTCGATCCTCTTCGCTCGGACCCTCGCTTTCAGGACCTCGTACACCGTACCCGGCTCGGTTATTGAGCGCCCCTGCCGAGCGCGCTTCTCTCTGTCCGGACAGCCTTCTTCTCGAGCCACGCGAGAGGGGCGACATTGAGCTGTCGCTGTGCGATCTCGTTGGTCGAATTGAACGAGACGCCGTGAGAGAAATGCTCGTATCGAAGTGTGAGGCCGTCGTACCAGCCGGAGACCGCTTGGGTTGGGACACGCCGACTGGGGAGCAAGAAAAGCGCCCGAGCGCGATGCAGGAGAACTTGCGGAATTAGAGTCGCGAGGCAGTAGCGAGGTGCAATTCGTACACTGGGGCCTTTCGACGCGCGGGAGTGGGCGTCTGAGCCGTGGCGTCACTTCGCCGCCGCGGCCGCAAGCCGCACGTCGTCTTGTGTGAACGCTGCAAAAATGAACGGCTGCGATTCCAGAAAGTGCGCCAAATCGCGTAACGTCAGACCAAGAGCCGGGAGCCGGTCCTCATCGACGAAGATTTGGCTGTTTTCCGGTTCGAAGAATGTAATCAACTGCTTCGCCCCGGGATCAAACTTCGCGTGCAACAGGTCGACGATCGACTGCGCGGAGTGTCGGCGGTCCGGCGACGGCGGTTCCGACGGCATGCCGTGGTCGGCAGTCAGCGCGAGAAGATAGTTGTTACCAACCTTCGCCTCGAGCGCGCGCAGTATTTGCGCCAAGTGGTGGTCCATCTCGCCGAGAGTGGCGCGGAGCTCGGTCGAATCCGGACCATACCTGTGGCCGACGAAGTCCGCGCCCTTGTAGTTCAGCAGAATGAGATCCGCCACATCGTCTGCACCCACCGGCTCGCGCTCAATCATCGCCGTCATCGCATCGGCTTCGAATGCCGGAAACAGAGCCGAATGACGCACATCGGTCGGCGAGTCGATTCTGTGACCCATCCACTCACTGCCGGCCTGCCACAGCTCCCTCGCATTTCGATTCTTCAGATAATCAGGCAGCCGGAAGCAGTCGGGGTTCGTCGTCCAATTGCCCGTCTGTTGATCGTAGGCAGCGAGCACGACCGGCGCTCCATTCAACTGACACGCTCCATGCCCTGCGAGCGGCGTCGCGGCTCGCTCGATGCTGCCCTGCGCCAGCACGATGGCGCGACCAGCTGTCGCGAGTTGCCAGACGTCCGCCAGGCTCAGGGCCATCAGATCGTGCGGCCTTCCTCCAGCGAACAGGTCGTAACGTCGTCCATGAGTGCGATCGTACACGTTGACGCCAGTGATTCCATGCACGCGAGGGTCGGCGCCCGTCGAGATCGTCGCGTGCCCCACTGCGGTGTTGGTCGGTACGAAGTTCACCTGCGCCTGCGTAAACCACGCACTCCGCTGGCGAAAAGCGGTCAGCGTTGGCATCGACGAGGCGTAGCGATCGAAGTAATCCCGACGCATGCCATCCAGCACGAGCAGCATCACCACTCGAGGTCGCGCAAAGCCAGTCCGCAAGACCGGTAAGACACGGCCTGTCGCCGTCGGAGGCATCTGCACGCCAAGCGATGCCGCAAGCGTAGGCGCGACGTCCTGCTGCGCCGCTGGGATTGAGAACAGGCCGGGTTTCACCGCAGGCCCGGCGAACATCAGCGGAATCGAAACGTCATAGGACCACGGCGAGCCGTGCATATAGGCGACGTTCGGGTCAGGCCGAGTGATGAAGTCGCCTTCACGCGGCACGATCAGGAGTTGGCCCGTTCGTCCGGGAAAGTATGCCCGGGCGAACATCTCCAGGAAGCGCTGGCGCGCTGCGGAATCGGGCCGCGGCTGCTTCGCCTGTTCGCCCGCGACTGTCCCGGCGATCGCGACCACGGTCAGCGCGAGGACACCGGCACTACGACGGCTAGAGGTGACAAGGGTTCGGCACGTTGTCATGGCAGCTCCATCGCTTCAAACGGATGACCGTACCAGACTTCGAAGAGACCGACTTGTGTCGTTGACTGTGTCTTGATTGGAGGCGCCGGAACTCGACGGCCGTTCGTCCGCGGCCCAGTACCATATCTCGTTATTGAATTATCAGGCATGGACTGACCGAGGACGGCCGCGGATCGTCTGCGAACCACACGCCTGACGCGGATTCGTCGGGTGGCGGTGCCGGCGCGGTTCGATTCCTGTCTGCGGTCGACGCCGCGGACTATTGCAAGTTGTTCATGGTGTTGGATTGAAAGAGTGGTGAGCCTAACTTTCGCCAGCTCGAACCAACTGATGTGGTGGCTTCGCCGAATAGATCGCTTCCGCCGCGCGATAGTTCCCAGACACGCGCTGAGGTTGCCGGCCGAGGCATCGCTTCAGGCGCACCTGCCAAGGTCTGCGCGGTCCGGGTTCTTGGGCCTTGGTGTCAAGTCCGAAGTGGAAAGGACGGCCGCTCATTCCGCGGCTGCACCGCATGGACGCGCTCGTGTCACGTCGCCGGGCGTGCGATTACGAAGGTCTGTGGATGAAAGAGCCGCAGGAGTTTCTGTTCGATCCATTGGCACGCGCGCGCCGGTACCTGCAGAAATTCCCGGCGCCGGCTGGCCGTTAGCGTACGATTGCGCCTACGCGCGCCGATAACCCGATGGTGGTCCCCAGTCCCCTCGCGCATCGCGATTTCCTTCGCCTGTTCATCTGACGCGAGCGGTGGTGAAAGAGTGAGCCGGATTTTCGCGAGTTGGAACCAGATGGTGAGCTGGCCAAGTGAGCTCCGGGGGCTCCAAGGAGCCGCATAGTACTGCTCGACAAGTGCGAGTAGAATTTGCACTTTCGCCGCTGAGACACAGAGACGAATCGTCGCTCTGCAAGGACAACGCCGATGACACGAACATGGCCCGAGGACTGGGACGCCCGGAAACGAGGGGTGGGCTGCTGGTTCTGCGGAAACCAACTTGGGCAGCCTTTTTACGCGGGGAGCGTCGGGGACGCACACCTTGAGCGGCACGCCATCGCTCGCGGTCATGCGATCGTCGTCTTTCGAGGCCGCCACGTCGCCGACTTCACAAGCTTGACCGCCGCAGAAATCGCGGCGTACTGGTTCGACGTTCACACCGTCGCGCGGATGATCGAACAGGTCTTCGCGCCGTGCCACATGAACTACCAACTGCTCGGCAATTCGGTGCCGCACCTGCACGTCCACCTTGTGCCGCGGTACATCGACGATCCTGCTCCAGGAAGACCGCTACCATGGGAGCCGAAACCTCTTGTCGAATCGGAATTCCACAGGCAAGTCCGGCTTCTGACCGATGTCGCCAGGACTATCCAAGTGCCGATCAGTGTGCCAGCTCCGACCATGCCAGATTCACATTGACCCACTACCGTCGCGCCACCATCTGTCGCCCGATCGGCGTATAGCGAGATTTATGCAAGTTAGGCTTGCCTCCTACCATTGCGGCGAGGACAACATGACGACGAGTCGAATTAGTGCCGCGGCAATCGCGCTGAGCATTGCGTTTGGATTTGTTGGCGGCGCCGGCTCGACGCAGGATTCAGCGAAAGACCAGAAGCTGTCCGGCACGATCGCTTCTTTCAAACGGATGGCGGACGGTAGAGAGTGGACAACTGCCAATCTGAACGTCAACACGTCTTCATCCTATTGTTACGACGATTCGGAGCCGAACTGCCGTCGATATGGCCGCTTGTATACGTGGGAATCGGCGCAGCGAGGATGTCAGTCGTTAGGAGATGGATGGCGGTTGCCAACCGACGATGAATGGCGGCAAATGGCGAAGTACTACGGTGGACTTGGGAACGATTCGCCTGACAAGGGTAGAGCGGCGTACGCGGCACTCCTGAGCGGAGGGACGTCAGGCTTCAATGCCGTGCTGGGTGGCAATCGCTCCGTTGATGGAAAGTACGACCGGCTGGAGGCCCACGGAATCTACTGGACGGTATCCGAAAACGATCCGATCACCGCACCGCTCTATAACTTCGGCAAAGGCAGTCAAGCGCTCTATCGTGGGGCGCAGGGCCAGAAGCAGATGGCAGTTTCCGTGCGTTGCGTCAGGGAGTGACCGCTCAAATTCGGGCCCGCGAAAACCAGCGGATCAACGACCGGACGCGAGTGAGGGAATTGAGCCTAAATTTCGCCAGTTGGAACCAGCTCGACGGGTGGCTGAGGCAGATCGAGGGCTTCCGGCGGGCGGCGTGAACCCGCGTGACGGCCGACGCGACTGCCGGAATCTGGAATGAGAAGGCTCCATCGCCATGCTTGATTGGTCCCAGTGCAGGGCAGGCAAACGATGAAAGAAACCCGGACTCCCAATTACGGCCTGGATGCCCCGCTGGCGGTGCGCAACATGCTGATCGTCGCGGCGCTGGGGATCATCTCGCTGATCACGCGGCTGCTGGGCGTGTGGTCCCGGCAGGACGGCATCGCCGTGATCGCCCGGCCGTTGATGATGGCCGGCCTGAGCTTCGGCGCAATGGCGTTGTGGATGATTTACGACAGCAAGATCGGGAAGATACGCGAGCGGGACACCTATCTCGACAAGATTCGCTGGAACGGACACGAGCGCGTGCTGGATGTGGGGTGCGGGCTGGGATTGTTTCTCATCGGCGCGGCCAAACGGCTCTCGACCGGCCGCGCCGTCGGTATCGACAAATGGCAGCAGGAAGATCTCAGCGGCAACAGCGCAGCGGGCACGTTACGCAACGCGATGATCGAAGGCGTCGCCGAGAAGGTCGACGTGCACACCGGCGATGCGCGAAAACTGCCCTTCCCTGACGGCAGCTTCGACGTGGTGCTCTCGAGCAATGCGCTGCACAACATTTACAACGCGGGCGAGCGGCAGACCGCCGTACGCGAAATCGCGCGCGTGTT
>JBPYFA010000545.1:0-4943 GCA_051986585.1 Vicinamibacterales bacterium
GCCACTGTCGTTAATTGTGTACCCTGGAGCGGATGGCGAGTTCACACTCTATGAAGACGACGGCCGAACGTTCAATTATCGACGGGGCGAGTGGATGGCGATCGACATGCAATGGCGAGACGCCGAGAAGCGCCTGACATTGCGGCTCGCGCCAGGCTCGCGCATGCTGCCGCCGCTTCGGAGAGAAATCGATGTCCGCCTCGCCGGCAGCCAGTCGTCGCGCCGGATCGTCTTTACCGGCCCACCGTTGACGGAGACGTTCCCGGCACGCTGATTCGCCGCCTACTTTTTTCGTCCGATCCCAAACTGATCGCCGGTGCTGACGACCTTGCCGTCGGCCATCACGACTTCAACGACCTTTTCGCTCTGCACGACGCGTTTTTCCTCGTCGGTCAGTGCCACGACGATCTTGCGCGTCTTGGTGTCGATCACTTCGCCGGTCGATGGATACGCATACCGACCATCCATGCTGAAGGTGATCCATCCTGGCTGGTCGCGAAGCTTGATCGTGGCGACTTGCTTCGGCGGCATGACGGTGGCGTCGAAGATGTGCACGCGCTCGTTGTGGCCGTCGGACAACCACAACTCTTTCTCGTCGGGCGTCAGGCCGACGCCGTGACTCGGGCATCCATGGCGCTTCACGTCTCCCTTCGCGAATCCGGTGACCTCGACGCGGTGCAGCATCTTGCCGGTTTTCATGTCCCCGACTTCGAAGCCGAGCAGGTCGTTGACGTTGACGAAGCAGAGCGTTTGCGCACCGTTGATCGTGAACGGACGGATGACGTTGCCGAACGGGCCGACCTCTTTGACGACCTTGTGGGTCTGGGCATCGGCGATCGAGAGAATCGGGCTGTGCAAGCCGGCGAGATAGACGAATCGCCCGTCGGGTCCGTAAATCGTATTGTGCGCGCCGGAGTTGGTGACGATTTTCGCGATCACGTTTCCGGTCATGGCATCGACGACGTGCCAGTGTGGACCTTCGAGCGAGGGAACATAGAGGATCTTGCCATCGGGCGAGATTGCCAGTCGATCGGCGCCACCTTCGTACTCTTTATTCCATAGCAGCTTGTCGGTCGCGAGATCGATGGCTGCCACGCGCTTGATGGTCGAGACGTACAAGCGTCCCGTCTTGGCGCTCGCAGCCACGCCTTTGACGTTTTCCGGCTCCTGCCCAGCAACCGCCGGGAAGGTCGGAATCCGGCGAACGAACTTATGGCCGTTGTCCATGTCGTAGACGATCACGCCGATCCCGCCGTACTCGACGTAATTGCGGATGCCCGGCTCCGCCACATACAGGAAGTGGTGTTCGCCGTTCGGCGAGGACGCGGAGATGCTCGACAGGGCGAGCGCGACGGCGGAAACTGCTGCGAACACGACGCGGCGAACCATGGATGCTCCTTTTATTTCACGTCCATCACGAAGATGCCGTAACCGACGCCAGCCGGATCCTTGCTTCTAGCTGACTGAAACGCGATCCGCTTGCCGTCTGGACTGACCACGGGGTTCGAAGCTTTATAGCCACGGTACTCACCCCAGTGCGTCACGCGGGTGAAGTCCTGGCTGTTGGGTTCGAGCTTCAGCTTCCAGATGTCGATGTAGTTCGAGTTCTGTTCCAGCTGCTCGCGGCTCGACTCGACGAGCGCATGTTCACCATCAGGGAAGATGCCTTCCACCTCGTTGTACTCGCCGGCAATCTTTCGATATACGGTCGTCTTCCCGGTTTTCAGATCGACGCCGAACACGTCGGCAAAGGGCGATCGGTAACAGGTGTAGATCAGCTCGGTATCGTTCTTCCGGAAATCCTGGGCTTCGAGCGTGCATTCGGGCGCCTTGGCGCGAAGGATCTCTTTCTCGTTGACCAATTTGGGCTGGCCGTTCTCGGAGACGATGTCGGCCGTGTACATCACTGATTCCCCCTCTTGGAATCGATCCGGATACTGGCCGCGCGTGTTCGACCACGCAATCTTCATCGCCGTACGTGAGATCGCCACCCCTTCGGAGATCTTATGATCCAGCGGAACAGCCTTGTCGCCTGGCTTGAAGTCCGCTTTCAGAATCCACATCTCCTGATCTCTCGATCGCGTCGTGCTGATGTCGGTGAACGTGCGAGCGCCAATCAGGAAGTAGTCGCCGTTGGGCATGAATTGCACGCGCAGAAATCCTGGATGCGCGTAATGGGTCAGCAAGGTGATAAATCCGGTTGCAACGTCCACCTCGTAGGCGTCGCCGAAACTCTTTTCCATGAACGCGATCCGCCGGCCGTCGGGAGACCACGAGGCGCGCTCGCCGAAATGCGTCAGCTGCTTGATGTTAGGGGGAAGATTCCGTTCAGGGCTGCCAGACTTGGTTCCCTGGGCGAGCAGCGGGCCAATCGCAAGCGCGAGCGCCAGGCCAATGTATGCGCGCATGCAGCGGATTGCAGCGGATCTTGATGGTGGTGTCAAGCTTTCCGGAGGTGACGGAGGGAACGGAGGGAAGGGAGTTCACACCGAAGAAACGAAGCAAACGGAGACGAACGCAGTGTTCTTGTTACAAATGAGAGCCCGACGAGACTTCGTAGATCTTCGTTTCCTAGCGAATTGTCTTCGTTCGTCTTCGTTCCCTTCGCTCCTTCGTTTTGAGCTCCGTTTCCTCCGAAACCTCCGCTACCCCCCACGCATGCTACGATCTCTGCTTCGAATGAAGCTGATGCGTTCGGCGCCTGTAGGTCTCTCGCTCTTTTTCTTATTCCTTCCCACCGGCGCTTTCGCGCAGTCGGCCGCTCCCGCTTCCCCCGCACCTGCGCTCGTCGAGCTGTCGCGCTCGCTCCAGGAACTTGCGTCGAAGGTCAGTCCAAGCGTCGTCCAGATCTTCGTGACGGGGTATCCGCCGACCGACGAAGACATTCAGAGCCCTTCGGTCGAACCGCAGCTCGAGCGGAGCAGTGGCTCGGGAGTGATCGTCGATCCCGACGGCTACATCGTCACCAATACGCACGTGGTTGAGAACGCGACGCGAATCGAAGTAGAGCTGCCCCTGGAGCCGAGTGTTTCGCCCGGCCGGTCCGTTCTCAAACGGCACGGCCGGACGGTCGGCGCGCAAATCGTCGCCATCGATCAGGAGACGGACATCGCGGTGGTCAAGGTGGATGCGCACAATCTGCCGGCGCTTCCTTTTGGCGACTCGGATTCGCTGCGGGCCGGGCAACTCGTACTCGCATTCGGAAGCCCCCTTGGCCTCGAGTCTTCAGTGTCCATGGGTGTCGTGAGTGCCGTGGCGAGACAGCTGACGCCAGATGACCCGATGATTTACATCCAGACCGACGCGACGATTAACCCGGGCAACAGCGGCGGCGCGCTGGTGGACACGTCCGGCAAACTGGTGGGGATCAACACCCTCATCTACACGCAATCAGGTGGCAGCGAGGGCATCGGCTTCGCCGCGCCCAGCAACATCGTCCGCAACGTGTTCACGCAGATCCGCAAACAGGGGAGAGTGCGGCGCGGCGAAATCGGCGTGAACTCCCAGACGATCACGCCGTTGATGGCCGAGGCGCTGAATCTGAACGTCGATGCCGGCGTCATTCTCGCGGACGTGATGCCGGGCGGACCGGCCGAGAAGGTTGGCCTCGAACCTGGCGACATCGTCCTGTCGCTCGATGGCAAGACGATGGAGAACGGCAGGCAGTTCCGAATCAACGTTTACACTCGCGGCGCCGGCGAACAAGTGGCGCTGGAGATTCGACGCGGGGAGCGCACCTTGAACGTGAAGGTGCCGGTCGTCGAGCGCGCGAGCGATACCGGCGAGCTCGAGGCGCTGATTGGGACGCAGCAGGCGATTCGTCCGCTCGGCGTGGTCGCCCTCGATCTGAATCCGTCGGTCGCCGCCCTGCTGCCCTCGGTCCGGCGGCAACATGGGGCCGTCGTCGCGCGGGTCACGCCCGACTCGCCCTACTCGCAGCAGGGCAGGCTCCAGCCCGGCGACGTGATCTATTCGATCAATGGACAAGTGGTCAGAAGCGCCGACGATTTGAAGCTGTTTGCCGGGCAGCTGAAACCGAGCGCCGCAACGGTTCTGCTGATCGAACGCGAAAGCACGCTCATGTACTTCGCGTTCAGGGTTGAACGACAGTGACATCAATTGGCGATTGACGATTGGCGATTGCGGATTTCGCGATTGCGGATTGGCGATTGAGATTGACGATTGCCGATTGGAATTGCCGATTGCGGATTGCCGATTGCGGATTGCCGATTGGAATTGTCGATTGGTGATTTTCGATTGGGCACGATCGCAGATTCTGCGACGTTAGTACGCAGCGATCGTTGCTGAAGCTCCGCGGCATTTCTTTCCGGTTTGCGTTTTCCTTTAAAAAGACAGTGATCTTGATCGGCACGGCGTCTGCTTCAGGTTCCCGCCATGAACTCGAAGGCGGTTGCACTGCAGGCCCGCACTCGTTCGTTTGCGAAACGGGTGATCAGGCTGTGTGAAGGTCTGCCGGCGACGGCGGCGGCGGATTCGATTCGCGATCAACTGCTTCGTTCATCGGGAAGCGTAGACAGCAACTACCGCGCCGCCTGTCGCGCGCGCACGACGAAGGAGTTCATTGCAAAAATTGGAATCGTGGTGGAGGACGCCGACGAAAGCCTCGGATGGCTCGAGCTGTTGATTGAAACCTCAATCAGCACGACCGATGAGGCGAAAGAGTTGGCCGACGAAGCGAATCAACTCGTGGCGATCTTTGTCCAATCCGAAAAGACCGCCAAGCGTAACTACGAAGCTCAACTTGCCCGTCGTCGCGCGATGGTCCAGCGAAAGGTGGCTCGGCGCCGGTAATCCGCAATTCGCAATCGACAATCCGCAATCACAATCCGCAATCCGCAATCACAATCCGCAATCCGCAATCACAATCCGCAATCCTCAATCAACAAATCCGCATTCTTCAATCCGCAATCCGCAATCCTATA
>JBPYFA010000546.1:0-4849 GCA_051986585.1 Vicinamibacterales bacterium
GGTAATCGGGCGACTCGGGTTCCTCCTCGGCGTTCAGGTGATAGAGGTTGCCGAAGAACTCGTCGAACCCGTGAGCGGTCGGCATGAACTCGTCACGATCGCCCAGGTGGTTCTTCCCAAATTGGCCGCACACGTAGCCGAGCGGCTTGAGGGCATCAGCAATCGTCGGGTCGTCCGGCTGGAGTCCGAGATTCGCGCCAGGAAGACCAACCTTGGTGAGCCCGGTGCGAATCGGGGATTGGCCGGTGATGAAGGCGGCGCGTCCGGCCGTGCAGCTTTGCTGGCCGTACCAGTCGGTGAAGTTGCAGCCCTCCTTCGCGATGCGGTCAATGTTAGGCGTGCGATAGCCCATGATCCCGTTGTTGTTCATGCTGACGTTGAACCAGCCGATGTCGTCGCCCCAGATGATCAGAATGTTCGGCTTGTCTGTCTTGGCCATGAATCCTCCTGCCTGCTGAAGCGCGCCTCGCTCGACGTCTCATTTCGTCGGTCGGGCGCGACGCCGAATCGCGATGCCCCGCCACGGCATCTCGTGGCGCGCGGCCGGTCAAAGGTTGTTTCTCTTGGGAAATCACGAACCGACGCAATCTGCCGTTCGATCGCCGCGCAGAAGTCGTGCCGCACGAGACCACGGCTTGGTCAGCTTGCATTCCCATGGCTGAGCCGGTACGCTCCGGACGGGGGAGGTTTGGATGGAATTGTCCCGTCGAGAGGTCCTGGCCAGTGCTGCGGTCGCAGTCGGAGCGGCAGCCTTATCCCCGGTCGTGACTGAGGCTCAGGCCCCGAGTTCGGGCGCTGTGCGAACGCGGCCGGCGAACGAGCCATTTGGCTACTGCCTGAACACAAGCACGATCCGCGGCAACAACCTGGATCTCGTCGCCGAAATCACAGCGGCGGCGAAGGCGGGATTTCATGCGATCGAGCCATGGATCATGGAAATCGATCGCTACACCGCAGACGGCCGGACGTTGAAGGATCTCGGCAAGCGCATCGCGGACGCGGGTCTCACGGTCGAAGACGCCATCGCCTTCAACTCCGTGCTCGACGACGACGACACACGGCGAGCGGCGTCGATGGAGAAGCTGAAGGTGGACATGGACAAGCTGGCGCAGATTGGCGGCAAGCGGGTCGCGCTGCCGCCGGGGAACAGCCGTGCAGCCGTCACCCTGGACAACGCGGCGCGCTATTATCGCGAGGCGCTCCAGTTGGGCGAGAAGATGGGCGTGCAGCCGCTGCTGGAACTCTGGGGCACGCACCCGGTTTTGGGCCCATTGTCACATGGCATTTACACCACCGTCGCCGCCGGGCGCCCAGACGCCAGCCTGCTGCTCGACGTCTTTCACCTTTACAAAAGCGCAACGCCATTCACCGCGTTGAAACAGATCAACGGCGCGTCGCTGCAGGTGATGCACTTGAACGACTATCCGCAGGCCGCCGACTCCTCGACGCTCAACGACGGAAACCGAATCTATCCAGGCGACGGTGTCGCGCCGCTGCGACAGATCCTTCGCGACCTGCGAGACAACGGGTTCCGCGGATACTTCTCGCTGGAACTGTTTAACAAAGAGTACTGGGGCAAGAGCGCGGACGAGAACCTCAAGACGGCGATGGAGAAGATCCGCGCTACCGTCCAGGCTGCGCTCGCCTAGCGGCCGCGGGGCCGCGGTTCCCCTCGGTCACTGTGCCCGGTCAACGACGGTGACTTGCACCGATCGGCGGCCAAAGCGGCGGGCCGCGGCGCAATCTGACATGTAGAGATCGACGTGGCGGTGCCGAACGCGTGCACCAGTGTCGAGCACACGGTACGACCCGTCGTAGCCGGCGGCACCTGAAATTCGAATCAGCGTGCCAATCGGAAGCACGGCTGGATCCGCGGCAACGACTCCGCCGGAGACTGCGGCGCCGGACGCGGTGACGCGACCAGTACAGTACGCGGTCGCCGTGAACGGTATCGGTCGAGCTGATGTTGCGGCTGATGTCGCGACCGGCGCAGCGATGGACGGATTCGGAGTCGGAGCGGCGGTAACCGGCTGAGTATGGCTGGCGCACGCTGACAGCGTCACCAGCAACACGGGCAGCGCGCACCATCTCATCAGACCGTCCACGATCCCTCCGATTGCGGCCCGCGCTCGTTCGATGCTTACGTCATGAACCCGAGGTCTGACGAGGCGAACCGGCCGATGTTCGGAAACACGATCGGCAAGTCCGATGCCGAAACTCCGTACCATGACGCGAGCGTCGCAGCGTACTGCTCGACCGACGCGGTCGGGATCCAGCGGCCGCGGTTGTCAGTGTCGCTTGGTCCGCTGAGCTGGAGCACCGGAAACACGGTCCCGCTCGGGCCGTTGACGCCGTAGAAGTCGCCGCCTCTGACCGCGCCGCCGACGACGAGATGATGGCTGCCCCAGGCGTGATCGGATCCAACGACGCCGCCGCTGCCCGCCGGCTGCAGCGTCCGGCCGAAGTCCGACAGCGTAAACGTGGTCACCTGTCGTTCCAGCCCGAGCTCGAGGGTCGCGTCGTGGAAGGCTTTGACCGCCTGACTGATCTGGGCCAACAGCGTTGATTGCGTGTTGATCTGGTTCTGATGGGTGTCGAACCCGCCAAGCTGGCAGAAGAAGATCTGTCGTCGCAGACCAAGCTCCGGCGACAGGGAATTGAACTTGATCACCTTGGCGACCTGCAGGAGCTGATTTCCGAGTGTCGTATTCGGAAACGCGGTCGACAGGCTGACATCGGAACTGAGAATCTGTCCGATGCCAATCGCCTGCTCCGTCGTCCTGTCCGCGGCACCGACCATCGTCGCGCTCGTGTCGATTGTGCGAAGGAAGTCCATCGACTTGCGCCGTGCGATTTCGTCGGCGGCCGTGCCGAATCCATTGAGGACCAGCACCTGATTCAATGCGGTCGGAGCCGGGGCAATTGAAAGTGGCGTGCTCGTCTGACCACGCGTGAAAATGCCGCCAGACAGTGCGGTGATCATCGGAAAGCCGGACGAGGGCAGGTCAAAGCGATCGGCGGTGCGGCCGCCCCAGCCGGTTTGGCCGACACGATCGGAAATGGCGGTTTGCCACTGGGCCACTTGATCGGAATGCGAGAACAACTGGTAAGGGCGCGGAGCGCCAGCGAGGTACTGGTCGCGTGTGAGCGGAACGACCAGCGGACCGACATTGCAGACGACCGAGAGCTGCTGACTGTCCCAGAGGGCGTGCAGCTCCGCCAGGCTCGGATGCAGACCGAAGCCGCTCCCGATGCTGGGAGGCACGACTGGCAGCAGCGCATCCTGCGCAATCGCCAGCCCGGCGCTGCTGCGAGCGGTCGAGTACTGGTTGTACTCGGTCGTGCTCGTTGGCACGACGAGATTGTTGCCGTCGTTGCCACCGGCCATGAACACACAGACGAGCGCTTTGTAGTCGACTCCCTGCGCAAGTGCGTTGATCAGGCTGAAGCGCTGCACGCCGGCGACGAATGCGGCCGCGCCGAGCGCGTAGCCGACGCACGCGTTGGCGGATTGCAGAAGAAATTCCCGGCGGGTGACATTCATGGTTATCTCTCCACCTGGTACTGCGACGACGTGGCGACGAGGTACACGGCCGTTCTGGCGCGTTTCAATGGATTGGTCGCGGCAACCGCCGAGACGGCGTCGATGACGCTCTGGCGCATCTCTCCCGACATCGTTCCGTGCATCAACAGCGCGTTGAGCGCGTCGACCAGCTGCGCAGGATTTGCAGCGAGCGCCTGTATTGCCGACAAATCCAGCGCGGTCCCGTTCGGCGCGTTGGTGCTGACCGCAATGCGCGAGAACGCCATCGTGTTCACGAAGTTCGCGCGGCGAAGGGCCGTGGACGTCGTGAACAGGGCGAATTCGGGCCCGCGTACTCCGTTGGTGCCTGGCACCACTCCACCCGGCGAGAAGTAGCTGAACACTGATGGCGGCCTGAACACATCCATCCCCATGTTGACGCTCTGCGGATTGAGGTACCCGTCGCTGTCGGCGGTGCCATCGGCCGAGCGCGCGTTGAACGCGCGCAGCAGGTTGAGAATCAACTGCGCCGGGTGCCGTAACCGGCCATAGTTCGCGTCGGTTTTGACGTCGCCGCGTGCCTCCGGATCGAGCAGGATCGCTTTGATCACCGCGCGCAAGTCGCCGCGCGAGCCGCCGGCGCCGTTGAAGACTGTGGCGATTCGGGCGACGTATGCCGGCGTGGGATTGCTCGTGACCAAATGCTGAATCAGCTGTTTCGAAATGAACGGCCCGACGTTTGGATGGTTGACGATGTTGTCGATCGCGTCGGCCAGATCCTTCGCTGTTGCCTGGCCCGCCGGCAGCGTCACTCCATCGAGCAGTGCCTTCGATGCCGTATCGTGCTGCGTCTCGTTGACCACCATCGGATCGATGTAGTTCGGAATGCCCGTTGCCCCCGGCGCAAAGCGCCAGCCGGTAAAGACCCGCGCGAAGTTGTTGACCGTCGTCTGGTCATACGTGGGGATCGGTTGACCGGCGCCATCGAGCTGCTGAGTGCCGTCGAGATTCAATCGGACGGTGCCGATCGAGAACAGCTGCAGAACCTCGCGCGCGTAGTTTTCGTTGGGCCGTGTCTTGGTGTTGTTGTTGACATCGAGGTAGTTGCCCATCGCGGGATTGACGGTGATGTCGTAGAGCAGTTGACGGAAACTTCCGAAGGCATCGCGATCGAGTACCTGGAGGTATGGCGTCATCCAGCTCGGTTGGGTGATGTCGACACCCGATACGACGATGATCTGATGCAGGGCAAACGCGACGCGCTGCCGCAGTTGGTCGGCACCGTACAGACCGTTCACGAAGAACCGGTTCTGAACCGGATACATC
>JBPYFA010000547.1:0-12516 GCA_051986585.1 Vicinamibacterales bacterium
GCTTCATCATGCGTCCAGAGTTCTTCCACACGATCATGTATCGGTTGGGCTGGGCCTGCGTCAGGCGGAACAGCTCATCACAAACGGACAGGCGGCATGCTGCATCGTTGCCGGTGTGGATAGTCTTCTCCAGCAAAATCTCGTCGAGTATTACCTCGGTCGACAACGTCTCCTGACACCGAAGAATTCCAATGGGTTCTCTGTCGGTGAAGCCGGGAGTGCCGTTTTAGTGACCCGTGCGGGAGCGAGCCGCGCCGGCGAGCTGCAGATCGTCGGGATAGGCTACGGCCGCGAGCAGGCATCCATCGAGTCGGAAGAGCCCTTGCGAGCGGAAGGCTTGATCGAGGCCATCCATCAGGCCTTTCGTGACGGACAATGCGGGTACGATGATTTGTTCTATCGCATCACGGACTTGAATGGCGAGCACTACAAGTTCAAGGAAATGACTTTAGCGATGATGCGATTTCAGCGGCGGCCGAAGCCGAAGCTGTTCGATCTCTGGCACCCGATCGAGTTCATCGGTGACGTCGGCGCCGCAATCGGCCCGCTCGTCCTGGGGCTTGCGTTGCACGCGGGCGAGAGGAGCTACGGGAACGGCCCCACGGTGCTCTGCACATTCGGCAACGATGATGGAGAACGCACCGCGATGGTGGTTCACTACGGCGCTGCCGGGACCGACTAATGGGCAAGAACGTTTTTGCAAACGGTCGAGAGATCTCCTCCAAAGCCGACGACAACAAATCGATCGCTGCAATGGCCGATGTGTGTCTGTCGCCTCCATCTCCGCCGGCCGGGCCTGTGCCGCTTCCGTATCCGAATACCGCGCAGGCCTCAGACACCAGCGATGGCTCGAAGACCGTCAAAATCGGGGGCGCCGAAGTTGGGATGAAGAACGCATCCAACTACAAGAAAAGCAGCGGAGATGAAGCCGCCACCAAATCACTTGGGATGGGGGTGGTCACTCACAATATCCAAGGGAAGATGAAACATACGGCGTGGTCCATGGACGTCAAGATTGAGGGCGCGAATGCGATCCGCCACATGGACATGACCACGCACAACCACATGAATTGCCCGAACATCGCGTTGACGTTGAACAACGCGGGCATGGCTCAGGAAGTACCGGAGGAGTTGACCTGCGAAGAACTCGACAAGAAGAGCAACGAGATAGAGAAGAGCGAATTGCAGGAGGGAGCCGTTCAATCGGGTGAGACGATGGCTGTGGCCTCTTATCAAAATCCACCTGGTGCCGGCGGTGCCTATCAGGAGGCGGGCGGCAATTCGCTGATGAAGGGGGTCTCGCACGGCTCGATGGTCAAGGACTCGAAGAGCAATGGCTTCTCGAAGGGCCGGCCTTGGCGAGACGAAGGGTACAATTCTCGCGCCTGCGGTTATGGAGGAACTTACAATCCCGCATCCTGCGGACATGCGGAGGCGAGAATTGTCGAGGAGGTCTTCAACTCCGCCAGCAACACGCCAGGCGTCAGCTTTCCCATGGCGCCTATGGCCGCACCTGGACTTGGGACGCTTACGCTCAATGTGTCTTGGGCACCGAGCGAAGGAGGATCGTTCCAAGAGCCCTGTGGCGGTTGTCGGAATCTCATTTGCGAGGCACAGGAATGCGGACTGGCCATCAAGATATGCGTGAACGGAGAAGCCAAAGATCCGCCGTGCAAAGACGGAAAGTGGACTGGAAAGGAAAAGGTCAAGAAATGGGCGGGACCACGTAAGTTGAGAATTAAAAAGCCCGCCTGAATCTCGGAGCTGACGAATGCCGCTGTCCGTGCCGTCACATATAGCTAATGCCCACATCGATTCGAACGAGGTGCGATATGCCTGGGACGAGTGGGCGGACAAGGACGACATCTACCATCGAGCCAGCGACCAGTCGCTGCGGGAGGGGGTGACTCCTCTGTCGCAGCGCGGCAGAATTGCCTTGGCCAACGGTGTTGCGGAATGGCTCGTCTACCGCTTCAGCCCGCTGCTCGAGAATCGATTGCCCTTCGATGCGCTCGAAGCCGCGTGGGCGGGTGTGGTGGATCGAAAGTATGTCTTGCCGCTGGCGTCATTCCGCGATGATGACCAGGAGGCATGGTCTGGCCCGGTGATGGGCGTGATTCGTCGGGGGTTGCTCTTCGTCAATGACATCATCGACCTGGGATGGGAGAGAGGCGAAACAAGGGGCTTGTTCATAAGGCTCACGAACCTCACGAGATATGTCCTCCCACAGACCGCCGAGTTCGAGGCATGGCTCGCGACGGTGATCGGTAGACTCGCGGGCATCTCTCCGCGTACCCCGAGTGATTGGGTGGGAGACGTCGTGCCGCGCGAGGCACTGGATTTGAGACGTCAAGTCGAACCCGAAAGCACCGAACGCTTGATTCAGGAATTTCTCGCCACACTGACGCCGAAGGCGAACCCGTTCCTGGCTTCTCGAAAGACAATGGTGGACTGGGGATTCAAGGGCGAACCTTATAGGTTCGATATGGCGGCGGATCGGGAAGCGAGGCGCACCTGGCCCGAGGAAGAGTAGACAGCGGATCGAGACTATCCACGTCCGCCGTTTGACACCTGAACGTCGATGCTCGCCAAATACATCCTCCTCGCCCTCGCCGTCATCTTCCTCCTCGCCGCCCTCACCCGCGGCCCACGCAGCCCCCAGGGCCGCATCTGGCTCCTCATCGCCGCCATCTTCGGCATCGTCAGCGGCTGGTTGTTCGCCAGGGGTAGTCGCCGTTAGTACCAACAAAACGCCCGTTCGCGGATAAGATCCCGGAGAGCGCCGGATACGTATGTAGAGAGGGATGACGCATGCGATCGCCTCGGGAGATGTCGGCGTGATCAGTCCCCAGCTGCTGGACAGCTACGTGGGCAAATCCATCGGTGCGATCTGTCAGAACGGCTACGTCAGCAGCGGTGAGCATCACGGCGCGCACTTTGTAGGGCATGCTCTCGGGTACAGGTTCGGCGTGACCTGTCAGATGATGGGCACGGGCAAAGGTCCAGCCGCGACACTGCGTGTCCCGGCCATCTTCTCTCGATGCAAAGCCGCCGGCGTGTGGCGACTTCGTCCGGCGACGGTCCAGAGTTGTCTCGTGTTCGTCACCCGCGCCTCCAGCGTGAACCTGGCCGCGAAATCGATGGCGAACGCCCCGCGCCAACACATCGGCATCTACGCCGGCGGGTTCATCTGGCACTATTCCGACAGCCAGCAGGCCGTCGTCAAGCACAGGCCGTCGCAGTTCGCGCACCACTATCCGGCTCCCGACAACGCGATGTTCTATGGGTCACTCCCATGACGCTGGCTCTCTTCGGCGTTGTGATGGTGAATCTAGGGAAGCCTCAGGTAAGTAACGAATGGGCAATGGACGAACGCCAGGATCGATAGACGATCTCGACGGCGAGCTCGAGATCGACGATGGCACGAGCGCGCGGACCGACACACCAGCGCCCGGACCGATTGGCCTTGATGCTCCGAGCGGGGGAGGCACGACGTCGGCCAGCATCGCCGATCGGATTATCGGCTTTGCCCGCCGTCAGCGCGGCGCCCGCGTCGGCAACGGCGAGTGCTTTACCTTTGCCGATCGCGCGCTGTCGACCGCGGGCGCTCGCAGTGCGGCTGACTACGGTTCGGTGACGCCAAATGCCGACTATGTCTGGGGCTCGAGCGTGTCGCTCGCGGATCTGCAGCCGGGCGATGTGATCCAGATGCGCGACTATCGCTTCGATCGCGAAGTCACGGTGAACAATCCCGACGGCTCAGGATCCACCGATACCGATTTCCAGGAACGGCCGCATCACACCGCGATTGTGGAAACAGTTGATGGTGGAGGTGCGGTCACGGTGTTAGAGCAGAACGCACCTCGTGGTTCGGCCGTCCGCCGCTCGCAGCTGTTCTTTACCAATGGCACCACCACCAGCGGACATCGGACGACTACGATCAGGGTGCAGGGGACGTTCTGGTTCTATCGCCCGCAAGGGCGGTAGGCGATGCTCAATTTTCAATGCTCTTCAATCAGCAATCCGCAATCCGCAATCCGCAATCCGCAATAGCAATCAACAATCAGCAATTGAATCCTTCAGCATTCACCATTCGAACTTCAGCATTTACACCGTCAGTTCCGGTGCGTGTTGTTTCGCGAGCTCGAGCAGCCGCTGCCTTAGCGGATCGCGAAGGCTGGAGAGATCCTGCACGTTCACCACTTCCTCGAACGCATCCATCCCCGTCAGCTCCGCGCTCTGCAGAATCACCTCGTCTGACGGCCGCGTGGTCGAGACCGCGACGCCGATGCGCGTGATCGGAAGCGGACCGAACTCGGGAACGGTCACGGTCGTGATCGGAAAGTGCAGGGCGTCGAAGACGCTCATCAACCCGGGTGAGTTCGTGATCACGACGTGCATCAGCAGGTAACTGACCACCAGCTGCGTGAGTTCCTCGCCGGTCTGGAGCTTGGCTTTGAGCAATTCCGGCAGGCGTGTCGGCGGATATCCCGAATAGGTCAGCGTCCACGTGAGCGGAGAGCGCACCATGATCGTGCGCGTGTCGGATCCGGACTTGATCGGAAGCGCCGTATCGACCGGAGTAATCTCGAGACCCGATCCGACGAGCCGCAGCGGAAGCGTCAGCTCTCGTGGAAGATTGAACGGCTTGGTTCCGGCGATTGATTCGTACAGCGTCTGCAAATCCTTGAAGGCCTTGTCAGACCGCCTGGTCGACTCCTTCGTCCCATCTTCGACGTGATCGCCCAGTACCATCTTGGGCCGCAAGAGCGGCGCAAGAGTCGCGAGGTATTCGGTCATCTGCCCACGGACAAGGTCGGCGATGGCTCGAGTGAGTTTTCTGAGCACCAGCAGCGAATGCGTGCTGTCGCGTCCGTCCATGCAGACGACTCCGTTCAAAAAAATCCGGGGGCTTCGCCCACGCGGACGCTCCCTCGCGAGCCACTTCGCCGGCTCGCGTCGCTACGCTCGCTCGCGTCTTCCTTGGCGGCAAAAAGCTTGCGCAGAACGCGGTCAGATTATCGGCGCCGACTGGGCTTGTCAAACTTCGCGGGCGGAGTATTCGTAGAAAAACTAAGGAAATGAAGACTTTGAAAGCCTGAATCCGCTCGCGTTAGGATAGGGCCGCTGGAGCCCCATGGATAATCCCTCGAAATCGGGCGCGGACGCCGCCTACGACCGCGCGCTGGCCGCCTTTCAGGAGAAATCGTACGAGGTAGCTCGCCGCTGGGTGCTCGAGGCGCTCGCCCATAACCGGCAGCATGCGGGTGCGCGCGCGCTTCTGGGGCGGCTTGATGCGGCACGCGCAGCCGCAAGTCCATTTCATGCAGCGAGTTCCGGGTCGGAAGTCGTCTCGACGGATCCCACGATCCTGATCGGCCGCGCGAGCGGTCCGGCGCCCGAGACGATTGAGCCGACGGTCCTGATCCGGCGCGACGATCCCCGAGTGCGGCCGGGGGATACCGACCCGCGGGTGGCGATGCCGCCCATTACGCCCAGGTCGAGTCCGCGCTCGGTGTCGGAACCGACGATCATCGCCCAGCCAAAATCGCGCGCGGCGTCGGCCGGATCGAAGTCGTCGTTCTCGCTGGGAGGAGCGTTGCAGTCGCTTGGGGAGCGGCTGCAAGGTGCGGGCAACAAACAACGACGTTCCTCGACGACGCAGGCGCGATCGACCGGCTCAGTGCTGTCGTCGCCTGGTGCACGAGGTGCGATGCTCGCCATCGCGACCGTCGCGGTCGGAGCGCTCCTCGTGTGGGGCCTGTTCCTCACCATCCGATGGATGTGGCCGGCCGGTCAGATTCTGACCATCACCAAACCCACAGGCGGCACGATCACGGGCCCCGATATCGAATGTGGAACCCGCGGTTCCCGCTGTGTGACCACGGTGAAGACCGGCGAGCCGATCGAACTCAACAACGAGCCTGACAAGGAATACGTGTTCAGCGGCTACACGGGAGACTGCGCCCCGGCCGGCCGGACGTCGATGACCGAACGACGAACCTGCGGTGCAACGTTCGATCGTGTGGTCGCTCCACCCGCACCGGTCGCGTTCCGGTTGACGATCACGAAGCCGGAGGGTGGAACGGTCGTCGGCGCCGGCGGCATCCTGTGCGGAACGAACGGTTCGACCTGTACGGCCGATATACCGAGCGGTGTTCCGGTGTCGTTGAAGGCCGAGGCCGACGACGGGTTTGCGTGGCAGCAATTCACGGGCGATTGTCCGTCGACCGGCGAGATGACCATGACGTCGGCGAAAACGTGCGGCGTGACGTTCATCAAGAGCCTGTCGCCGATCAACGTCGGCCCGGTTCGCACGCAGCCGCCACCGGTTCAGACGGCCCGGCGAAATACCGCACCACCGCCTGTCCCGCCGCCACCGTCGTCTGGAATTCCTTCTGGGCCTTCTCCGACCAAACCACCGGTGTCGGCAGGATCACCGGGATCGACGCCGACCTCGTCGACGAGTGCACCGACGGTGTCAGACAAGCCGGCCGCGGCGCCGATCAGCCCCGAAGACCATGCGAAGCAAGAGATCGCGCAGCTCGTGACCAACTACTGCACGGCGCTGGAAACACTGAAGCCGGCGACCGTCAGGAGTCTGTTCCACCTCGACAACGAACGCGAGCTCAAAGAGAAGTACAAGGAGTACAAGTCGCTCAAGTGCAAGGTATCGGCTCCGCCCGAGTACGACCGCCTCGATGCCAGCGCAGCTGGTGGCGCCCAGTTCAAGATTGGCATGAAGCAAGTGGTCGAGATGCGCAGTGGCGGGGCGCCCAGCACGCTCGATCTGATGGTGACCATGGTGGTCTCGCGGAAAGACTTTCAGAGCCCCTGGCTTATCGATCGTGTCTCGTACGAAGTGAAGCCCAAGTGATCACGCGATCGGCGCTCCTCGGCGTGGCGCTTGCCCGGACGGCGGCTCATCGTCCTCCAACACCTCTGAAATTGAATCTGTGCCTCACCTACTGGTGTCAGTACAAGTGCAAGACCTGCAACATCTGGCAGCGTAAGCCCACCGACGAGTTGACGACGGAGGAGATTGTCCGGCTGGTTCGGGAGAATCCGCACATCAACTGGGTGGATCTCACCGGCGGTGAGATCTTTCTGCGCCGGGACATCGACGCGATCTTCGAGGCGATCGTGACCGGATGGTCGCGCCTCGCCATTCTTCATTTCCCAACCAACGGGTTTCAGACCGATCGCATCGTGCAGAGCGTGGAGCGGATTGCCGGACGGGGTCCGGCACGCACGATTGTCACCGTCAGTGTGGATGGCGACGCGGCGCTGAACGATGAGATTCGCGGAATCAAGGGCGGATTTCGCCGGCAAATGGAAACATTCACGGCACTCCGCCGCATCCCCGGGATCATCACCGCACTCGGCATGACGTTGTCGGCGCACAACCTGGGGCAGTTCGAGCGCACCTTTGCGGCGTGCGCCCGAGAGTGTCCCGATCTGACCGTCGACGATCTTCACGTGAACGTCGCGCAGCAATCGAGCCACTACTATGGCAACACGGGCTCCGCCGCCGTGACGCCGGATCGAACCGCTGCCCGTGCCGACATCAGGCGCTACAGAAAGTTGCGCGGACGCGCTCGATCGCCGCAGCAGTGGCTCGAGAACGCATACCTGAAACATCTGGATCGCTTTCTCGAGACCGGCCGCACGCCGATGCCGTGTCACGCGCTGCGCGCGAGCTGTTTCATCGATCCGTGGGGCGTTGTGTATCCCTGCATCACCTACTCCCGCCCGATCGGGCGACTTCGAGATACTGGGATGCGGCTCGACCCCATCTGGAACAATGCGGAAACCACGCGTGTGCAGCAGGAGATCTGGAAAGGGCAGTGCCCGCAATGTTGGACCGCCTGCGAGGCTTACCAAAGCATCCTGGGCAACAGCCTGTCGTTCCGTCGAGCACAATCGCCCCGAGAGATCAGGACTGAAGGTCCCGCTCCGACCACAGGATTGGCCCGATGAACGTCACCTGTTTCGCGGATGCGCTGACGCACTCGCGACTCACCCAGGCGGCGACACACCACGTGGCGGCCGATGTGTCGGTAATTATTGCGGCGAAGCAGGAAGCGCCAACGATTGGCGGGGTGATCGATCGAACTCGCCAATACGCCAAGGAGATTCTTGTCGTCGTTGGGCAGTCCACCGACGCGACCGGCGAGATCGCGGCGAGAGGCGGTGCCAATGTACTTTCGGATCGGGGTCGTGGGAAAGGGCGGGCCATCCGTGACGCGATCCCGCACGTTCGCACACCGGTAACGGTGTTGCTCGACGCGGATGGATCGCACGATCCGGAAGACATTCCCCTCCTGGTCGAACCAATTCTGTCGGGAGAAGCAGATCATGTGGTGGCGTCGCGGCTGCGCGGTGGATCCAGCGAGCTGCACGGTGGTTTCGACGAGTTCCTGCGGTTGGCGGGCAGCTCGTTCATCACCGCCTGCATCAACTGGCGGTTCAACTGCCGGCTCAGCGAGAGCCAGAACGGATTCCGGGCGGTCAGGACATCAGTGCTGCGCGAGCTGGATCTGCGCGAGAACACGACCACGATCGAGCAGGAGATGACGATCAAGACGTTGCGAGGCGGCTGGCGGATGGCCGAAATCCCCAGCCATGAGCACCCGCGGCGGCACGGCGCGTCTCACATCCGTGTGTGGCACGACGCGCCGCGGTACGGCTACTCGCTCATCAAGTATCTGTTCTTCTAACTTGAACATTCTTGGCATCTGGGACGGTCACGACTCCGGCGCGGCGCTGCTGACGGACGGTCATTTGCGCTTCGCCGTCAACGAAGAGCGACTGACCCGTCGCAAGCTCGAGATCGTGTTTCCATCACGCTCGATCGAGGCCTGTCTCGGGCACGCCGCCCTCCGTCCAGAAGAGATACAGGTCGTCGCCGCCACGACCTCGGATCCAGCAAAGACGCTCGGCCGCGTGTGGCCCGGGAGCAAAGAACGCTACTACGCCGTTCGCCGGCGCAAGATTCCGCCAGGTCCGCTGGCTGGCCTCACGCGCGCGGTGAAATACCGCATGACCGAGTGGGGACCCAATCGGTTGAGCCGCCGCCTGAGCGGCGCGATCTTGAGCCGGGAAATCTCCCGTCGCGGCTTTACCAGGGCGACGCTCCGCATCGTCGATCACCATGAAGCGCACGCAGCCGGCGCGGCATGGGCGTCCGGCTTCGATCGGTGTGCCGTGTTGACGATTGATGGCCTCGGCGACGGGCTGTCGGCGACGATTTCGAGCTTCGCGGGCGGTCGTCTGACGCCAGTGGCGTCGTCGGCGGCGCGCGACTCGATCGGCGTGTTCTTCGAACAGGTGACGAATCTGCTCAACATGCGCGAGCTCGAAGACGAAGGCAAGGTCATGGCGCTCGCCGACTATGCCGTCCCGATCGCCGATGCCGACAATCCGCTGTTACCGTGGGTGTCGGTCCGCGACGGCGTGATCGATCTGAAATGGCCCGGACACGCGTTGCGCGAGCCGCTGTCGCGGGTGCACTGGCGATATCCAAATGAACAGTTCGCATACCTCGCACAACGAACGGTCGAACATGTGATGACCGCGCTCGCACGCGATGCGGTTCGGTTGACCGGATCGCGACAGCTCGCGCTGGCGGGTGGTGTGGTGTCGAACGTGAAGGCCACGCGCCAGGTCCGCCTCCTGCCGGAGGTTGAGGATGTGTTCGTGTTCCCGCACATGGGTGACGGCGGGTTGGCCTTGGGCGCTGCCGTTAGCGTGTCGGCGGCGTCGGCCGAGACGCCGCGCCTGGATCTCAGTCGTCTGGATCTCGGTCCTGCATTCGATCGAGCCGCGATCGAGGCGAGCCTTCGCGCCGCCGGACTGCCGTTGACCTGCGGCGGCAATCTCGCATGCCGCGTCGCCGAACTGCTGGATTGTGGCGCCATCGTCATGTGGTTCCAGGGCGCGATGGAATACGGTCCTCGGGCGCTCGGTTGCCGCAGCGTGCTGGCACGTCCCGATCGCGTCGATCTCAGAGATCGGCTCAATCTGGTGCTCAAACGGCGCGTCTGGTATCAGCCGTTCTGCCCGAGCATTCTCGAGACCGATGCCGCACGCGTGCTCGCAGACTGGACTGGAGGTCGAAATCGCGCGATGACGATGGCCTATAAAGTCGCCGACGACTATCGGGATCGTCTCGCAGCCGTCACCAGTGTCGACGGTACGTGCCGCCCGCAGATCGTAGCGGATGACCAAACGGGATCATTCGCCGACCTGCTTCGGCTCGCCCGACGTCATTGGCAAATCGGCGCCGTCCTCAACACGAGCTTCAACATACACGGCGAGCCGCTGGTGTGTTCGCCGCAGGAAGCGATCGACGTGTTCCGGCGGTCGGGTGCTGACGCGCTCGCGATCGACCGGTTTGTTGTCGTCCGTCCCAATGACTGAAATGCTGGCGCCTCCGGCGTCATCCCGGCGCGCGTGGATGGCGGTCATCGGCGTCGTGACGGCGATGCTTGCGATCCTTGAGGTGTGGCTGCTTGGCACGCCGACCGGCAATCTGCGCGAGACGCTCAAGTCGCTCCAGCCGTGGTGGCTGGATTCTTGTGTATTGATCGGGGTCCTGATCGCCGTCTGCCTCCTCTACACGGTGGATCGACACACGTACAGGCGTGAAATCCCTCGCCTCGCGGCTCTGGCAGCCCTGAGCCTCGCGCTGACCTTGTTCGTTGCTCCGCGAACCAACCGGATCTATTACGACGAACAGATCTACCAGGCGATTGGTCAGAACATCGCGGATATCCGGCGGGCGCAGGTTTGCAACGACGGTGCGGTGGAGTACGGACGTTTGCGCTGTGCCAGCGGCGACTACAACAAGCAGCCGTACGGCTACCCGCATCTGTTGAGCCTTGGCTATCGACTTTTGGGCGTTCACACGTGGATCGCTTTTGCCGTGAACGCTTTGGTCATGGCGGCGACCGCATGCGCCGTCTACCTGCTGGTCTCGGTGATGTTTGGCGACCGCGACGCCGCCCTCTTTGCCGGCCTCACGATCGCGACGATGCCTGAGCAGATCTTGTGGTCGGCCACCGCTGCCGTCGAACCATCTGCCTCGCTCGCTCTCGTCCTCTCACTGTTGTGCGCGGCGCTTTACCTTCGCGACGGTGGGTGGCTGCCGCTTGCCGCCACGGCGGTGGTGTCGGCATACGCGATACAGTTTCGGCCCGAATCGCTGCTGATCCTTCCCGTGATCGCAGTGACGATGTGGCCGCGCCTTCGATTCGAGCTCGACCGTCCGCGGGCGTGGTGGATCGCCTGTCTTTTTCTCGGGCTTGTGACCGTGCACGTTGCCCACCTGTTCGCTGTGCGCCACATCCAGTGGGGCACTACCGGTCCGCGTTTCTCGTTCCGATACGTAGGAACGAACCTGCCGGTGAACGGCTGGTTTTATCTGTACGACGAACGGTTTCCGATGGCCTTTACTGGCCTTGCCGTCGCTGGACTGCTTTCCAGCTCGTATGCCCGTGAACGCGTCGCGATGGCGATTTACTTCCTGCTGTTCTTTGCCGTTGACCTGTTGTTCTACGCCGGCAGCTACAACTACGGGGCCGATGTCCGCTACTCGCTGCTGACGTTTCCACCGATTGCTGTGCTTGCCGGGTTGGGTGCGGCGAGGCTCGTCCGCGTCACAGTTGCTCGGGTTTCGGCGTCGAGCGCGCGGCTACCGCTCCGCGCGTTGGCGGTCACGATCCTGCTGTTTCACTTCCTGTGGTACGCCCCGGTGGTGCGCGCGACCACCGAAGAAGCATGGGCCGCACGGGCGGACGTCCGTTTCGCGCAGGCCTTCGCGGCTGAAATGCCGCGCAATTCGTTCGTGCTGACGCACAACCCTGGAATGTTTCATCTCTGGGGCGTCAATGCCGGACAGATGTCGTTCGTCATCTCGAATCCCGCGTACGTGCGGTTTCTCGCCGACCGCTACCGAGGCGGCGTCTATCTCCATTGGAACTTCTGGTGCAATGCACAGGATCCTCCACAGCAGGAGATCTGCCGCAACGCGTTCACCATTGGCGCTCCAGAACTCGTCAAGGAGTATCGCGAGCGAGATCAACGCTTCGCGTTCTATCGAATGAAGATCGCAGACTGAGTACTCATGCGAACCGAAGTACCCGCTTCCACGTGTGTGATGTCTACGGTGCGAGTGCGTCGAGGTCTTGACTTGACCACGATCGCGTTCAATAATCCGGTGGCTTCCACCTCCCTCCTGCGAGGCCGTTTTGATGAACATTAGTCTGAAGCGCCACGTGCGCATTACGACTGCGCTCCTGACGATCGCCTACGCGTCTCCCGCAATGGCGCAGAAAGTGACCACAGTCCCGGACCTGACCGGGAAGCAAGTTCTCGAACAGTTGGCCAACCAGGCGGGCGGTGGCGTATCCGGCGATTCGATTGCCGCGGCCACCGCGACCGAGATTGCCACGTCGCCGTTCGGCACGTCATCGGGCGGATTTGTGTTCAAGCTCGATCCATCCACCGGGCTGC
>JBPYFA010000548.1:0-6109 GCA_051986585.1 Vicinamibacterales bacterium
CACCAGACAAAATCGGCCATGTGCACTCGTTCTCGAATCAGTCGACGGGACGGTATCCGGTTCAACTAGCAGCAACGTGCTTCAGTTCTCTGACAGCTAAGTGCACTGGCCGGCAGGAAAAAAAGACCCCGCCAGGGGTCTGGCGGGGCTGAAGATGGGGGAGGAAACGTTAGGATCATGGACGAAAAAGGAGCGGTGGCTCTGTGAGGGGGCTCACATTCGGCTGTCCGGGGCGCTGTTATTTTGCCTGTGTCGAAATGAGGCAACCGAGAAACTTCCATGACCGCGGTCATCATCGAATACTCAAAGCTGCTCATGATTTTCCTGCTGATTGGAACGGTCATCGGGCTGTCGTCTTTCGGCACCTATCGGCGCGAAATCCGCGACTGAGCTCCCCGACGACTCCCGGTATCTCCCCATGTCTGCCACTCGCAAGGAAAGTCAAAGTGTCGCCATGACCTGCAACTCGATCGATATCCGCAAGCGCAGCTCGGCATTGAATCGCGCCGAGCAGTACCGGACCCTGGCCGAAGATGTCCGCACGCGGGCCGCTAAGGAACCGAACCCGATCGTGAAAGCGGAATGGGAGAACCTCGCCAAGACTTATCTGCGGCTTGCAAAGCAGGCGGACGATGGATTTAGCATCGAGCTGACCTACGACCCGCTCAAGGACGGAACCAGCGGCCCTTCGCGCTGAGGTCGTCACTTCTGGATTCCGGGTTCGCTCGTTGCACTCGCGCCCCGGAATGACAACTCAGCAAAAAAAGGCCCCGCCGAAGCGGGGCCAGTTTCCGACTCAGCAGATCGATTTAGTTCTGCTTGTTCTTTTCAGGCATGTTGCCCTGCCCCGACGAACCGGATGTCGAGGGCGATGAGCTGCTGTGATCGGGTGTCGATGGCGACGATGAGCCGCTGTTCATCGAACTGCCGCTGCCCTGACCAGTCGTGGACGGGCTCGGGGTGCTGCTCTGTTTGTCGGACGGTTTCTGCGAGCCGCTCTGGTTCTGGCCAGTCGTGGACGGACTTTGCGCCGGTGCGTTTTGTCCGGTCGTGCTCTGTCCACTGGTGCTGCTCTGGCTTTGGCCCGTCGTTGTCGAGCTTGAGCCTTGGGTCGAGCTTGACTCCTGGGCCTTCACTTTACCCGACAAGCCAAGCGCGCCGACCGTCCGCGTATCGATCGTCCCGTTTGCCGTGAATCCTTCCTTGCGCTGGAAGGCGATCAGGGCGTCACGGGTCTCGGGGCCCCACACGCCGGTCACACGACCGTGCAGGAAGCCACGCGTCACGAGAACCTGCTGAACCTCACGAATCTCTGGTTCGCTGAGATTCACCGCGACAACGGTTGAGCTCGACGAGCGGCTGAAGTGTGCGCGCGGTCCGGCCGGTACAACGTCGACGACCTTATGGCCGCGGTCCACGATTACGATCTCGTCTTCAACGACGAAGAAGCTGTAATCGCGATACTGCGGGAAGGTCTCGATCAGGACCGGAAATGTCGACAGCGCCACGATATGCACGGACGTCGGAACAACGACGCCGGTGTGGACCGCGAAGTTCACGTGATCGACGCGCGGAACGTTCCTCGCCGACAGCACAGACTGCTGGATCGACGTCTGCTGCTGCGCGGTGATCTGCTTGCCCGCCTGCGACTGAATGCCGGCGCCAGACTGCGCTGCATTCTGATTCTGTGTCGCAGAACCGCTCGTCTGGCTCCGCTCGGTCGCGTTCGGGGTCTGCGTCTTGCTTTCGGTAGCGCCCTTCGTGTCGGTCTTTTCGCTGGTGCCCTGGCCGGTCGTCGACCGCTCATTGGTCTTGGCCGAGCCCTGACCCGAACCCTGATTCTTGGCCTTCAGATTTTCCTTCTCGGAACTTTTGGCCTTCAGGTCTTCCTTGCCGGAGCTTTTCGTTTTCAGGTTTTCCTTGCCGGAGGCCTTCAGTTCATCCTTGTCGGACGAGCCTTGCCCGGTCGTCGACCGTTCCGGCCTGGTCTGACCGCTCATGCGATTTTTGTCCGGCTGCGATCGCTGCGGAGCCTGAGCTTTTTGCTCGGGTGCGCCAGTTGCCTGGCCACGTGTTTCCGCCTTGCCCTTGCTCTGGATTTCAGCGCCGCCCTGCGATTTCGCCGCAGGCGAAGCCGAAGACGTGCCGTGCTGTTCAGCGCCGCCGCCGGCGGTTCCGCTGGTGCCCTCTCGCATCCCTTGTGCCGAAGCCAAGCCAACGCCGGCCATCAGCGCAACGGTTCCGAGCAGGAGTTTCTTACTCGTGGTGCGTTTCATCGTTGATCCTCTCTGTTTTGTTCCAGGAACAGCACGCCATGTTTTAGAGCCATGGCTTGGAGCCATGTCCTGGATTAGAGGGAAAACCGATGCGGCGACGATTATGTTCCTCTATTTGTGGCACCGAATCGCACGACGTTTTCCGTTTGTTGTGCAGGCGTCGTTTGCACAAATGTCTGTAACCGCGCAGTTCACGGATTCTCTATCGATGTGCAGGAACAGAACCAAGGTTCCCCTGTTGGCCTAGTGGAGTTTACACAGGGAGAGAAACAGCGGAGTTCACCATGGACCGAGCTGAACAATATAAACACTTGGCTGCAGATGTCCGAAGCCGCGCGTCACGAGAATCCAACCCCATCGTGAAGGCCGAATGGGAAAATCTGGCCAGAACATATGTCAGGCTTGCGAAGCAGGCGGACGACGACTCGCGGAGTACCGGGCCCACTTATGATCCGATCCGCGACATGCTGGAACGCGCGCGATCCTGATGGGTAGCGACTAGGTGGCGGAACCGCGGTCGAGACGTTCCATCAGAGCGTCGACTTCGGCTCCGGCGAGGATCACCATGCAGGAGATCCACATCCAGGTCATGAATCCGACTACCGCGCCAAGCGATCCGTAGGTCTTGTTGTATGCGCCGAAATTTGCCGCGTACCAGGAGAACAGGATCGACACGAGGATCCAGAGCGCCGCGGCCATTCCACTGCCCCAGGTGATCCATCGCCACTGCGCGCGATCGCGATCCGGCCCATAGCGGTAGATGATGACGAGGCCCAAAGCCACGACGGCATAGAGCCCGGGCCATCGGGCGATCATGGCCATCGTTCCGCCGAGCGATTGAAGTCCGGCAAATTCCAGCGCCACCGGCAGCACGACGATTGCCGCGATGGCCAGAAGGAGAATCAGAAGCGCGCCGACAGTGAAGGCCAGTGAAACGAGATTCAGCTTCACCAGGCCGCGCCGTTCCTGCGCGTCGTAAACAATATTGAGCGCATCGAAGAGCGCTTTCATTCCGGCATTGGCGCTCCAGAGGGACAGGCCGAGCGTGAAGAGGAAGGTGGCGCCGAGCGTCGTTTTCCCGCCCGAAGCCACGCGCGTGAGTTGATCGCCAATGACCTCGATCGCCCCGCTGGGAAGGATCGAGGCGAGGTCATCAAGATGTGCGCGGATCGTGCCCGGATCGGCAAAGATTCCGTAGATGGAAACCAGCGCCGCGACCGCCGGGAACATCGCAAGAAGTGCGAAGAACGTGACGCCGGCCGCAATGGACATCACGCGGTGCTGGCCGATCGCGCCGTACAGAAGCCACGTGATTTCCATCCAGGCACGGCGCTTTTTCTCCGTGCCTGGCGGCGAGCGACCTCCGGCAAGTTCCGGTTCTTCTGCTGGCGCGCCGTCTTCCGGCCGGCGGCGAATTCCCGCGGCCAGAAAGGCGGCGCCCAGAAGTCCGGACCAAAGCCGGCGTTGCCTCCGTGAGCCGACTGCCCGCCGGTGGCCGCCCGCCATGGGTATTTACTTGGTACGGCTTCCGGCTGTGCGGCCGTTGCGTGCGGAGCGTTTCTTCCTGCGCGTCCCGCGCCGGGCCTTTTGCCGCGTGCCGGGCAACCCGAGGTCCTTGAGACCGATGTTGTTGAGGCCAAGGGTCTTGGCGACGGGTCCACGCACCTCCGAGAAAATCAGCCAACCGACGCCGGCCGCGATGAGCATAGACGCGATCGGGTTGTTGCGCGCCTGCTTGGCGAGGATCGGCAGAACATCATCGCCCCAGGCGCGCGGATTGACGCCGCCCAGAAGGTCGCTCACGACCGTGGTCGGAGAGACGTGGTAACGCAAATCGTTGATACGGTCGGAAAGGCGTTCGCGGGCCCGTTCGGCCTTGCGTTCAAGTTGTGCAGACGTAGGCATAGAGTCACCTCACAGTTGTTTTACGATTGTTGAATCTTTTTGCAGTTGGTCGAGGGTCTTGGTGGGAGCAAGACGCTCGGCACTCAGGCGATTGAAGCCGAGCCATACAAGCCCCGCTCCGACGACGAGGGTGCCCATCGCCACGATGAGTGTTGAGGCGGTCCACGAAAGGCCAAGGGCAACAAGCCCCGTAACTGCCGCCTCCAGCAACAGTACGAGTGTGGCCATCAGCAAAAGCGCGCCGGCGCCGATCAGCGCGGCGGACAGCGCCGTAAACGTGAGTTTTTCGGAAATCTCGGCACGCAACAGCTGCAGCTCGGTCTGGATGAGCGTAGCGATTTCCTTCAGTGCATCGCCGGCAAGATCGACCACGCCCTTGTCCTTTGCCCGCGCAGGCCGCCTCCGCACGGTTACCTCACTGGATGTTGCATCCGCCGCCATTACTCGCTCCCGCGATGCGGCACGGGCCGCCCAGCGGGATAACGGGAACTGCCTGTTCTGGTTCCGAGGAGGCTGAAAACGGCGGGCGGATCAGCCCCAAAGCTCGCCGTAGTTGTGAAAGTTCGGAAGAATCGGGTCGGAGCGCGTCGGCTCCATGACCGGAAGCAACCGTTTCAGCACGGCGTTGATGGGGCCTGAAGTGTGCCGCACGTAGAGATCGACAGGGTAGAGTGACTGGCGCAAATGCCACTTGGGATCGTAATTGAGGCTGCCGCTGTAGAACCGCTTGTAGCCATTGGCGATGGCCCATTCGATGATGTCGTGAAAGACGCGGTAATAGAGATTGAGGTCGAAGGCGACCGCGTAATCGAACCCTACATATTCGTGGCAGATCGCATCACCCTGCATCGTGCAAAGTCCGAAGGCCACGATGTGGTTGTCCTGACGCCAGATGAAGAAGCGGACCTTGTCCGGAATCCGGCGCCCGATCTGGCAAAGGAAGTCCTTCGTGAGTTTTTCGAACTGCAGCGGTGAACGTTCGTAGACCTTCTCGTAGAGCGGATAGACCTCGTCGACGAACGGCGTCACGTCGCCGACAATGCTCATCGTGATCTCGGGCTGCGCGCGCTCGGCGGCGCGCAGTTTGCGGCGCACCTTTCCGCGCGTGCGCGGACTGAGGCAGTTCGACAGATAGTCCTCGAAATTCTTGTAGCTGATGTCGAGCGTCGTCATCGGCATGCTCGGCACGCGGGCGAAACCTTCACCCAGCAGGCATTGCAGCGGCGCGCGGTACTTCGCGGGAAATTCCTTGAGCACGATCATTGCGCAGTTCAGTTCGCGCGCGACGCCCAGCAAGGCGTGGCCGAACGTTTCGCCCGTTTCGGATTTCGTCGCGTCATCGCCGTCGAGATGGCCTTCACCGGCGGCGCATCCCACCATCAGCGTGCGCGCCCGCATGAAGCGCGGCCAAACGCGGCGCAGGGCGCCGACGATTTTTGTCACGGCTCCGCTCATGCCGGCGAGCAGATCCTGATCGACCAGGAAATAAGGCTGGATGGCGCGGACGGCGCGATCGTTCTCGACGATCAGATAGCCGTAGGTGAATCCGTCCTTCACCGTGTCTTCGAGAAGTTCATAGTAACGATGATCTTTTCGCTCTTGCGCGAAGGCGGACTGCCATTGCGGCAGGGGGGAAATTTCCGCGCGGGATGCGATTCTGATCGTCCTGCCCGGACGCGACGTCGAGCCGGTACTGTCATTCCGCTGAAGCATTGATCACCCGGCGCTGCAAGGCGCCGTTGTCATGCAAAAACGCGGTCGAATGCAAGACTGTTGTAGTAGGGGAAGCCCAACCCGATACCGAGCTGCTTGCGGCCGGATTGCAGTGCGCGACGGGCGACATGATGATCGCGCGCCACGCGAATGAGATTCGAGAGCTGACCGGGCTGCTGCAGCACCGAGCGCAGCACCGCCGGCACGTCCGGCGT
>JBPYFA010000549.1:0-9261 GCA_051986585.1 Vicinamibacterales bacterium
ACCGATGCTTCCGAAGCGATGATGGGTGAGGGCGGTCACGTCACAAATCACGTCACAACCGCCGATTCGGCGGAAGGTGAGGACGTGCAAGTGATTGATTTGCTTGGCGGGGCCGACGGGGCTCGAACCCGCGACCTCCGGCGTGACAGGCCGGCGTTCTAACCAACTGAACTACGACCCCGCAATGGGTGTAATGCTGTGCCGAAGCGGCGCTACTGTCACTGGCGCCACGATCGCTGTCCGCCTTCGCGCTGGCGCGCTCCGGCGAGAAAACCTCGCCTGGACTGTGGCGAGGTTTGGGCGGTACAGGACTCGAACCTGTGGCAGCCGGCGTGTAAAGCCGGTGCTCTACCAACTGAGCTAACCGCCCCCACGTGCCACCTGCAGGCCCGACTACTGTCCGGCCAAAACTCGATTATAGGCCACCGGCTCGGCCACGAGCAAGCGGTGCCGCAGACGAACACAGGCTGCGGAAGAACACGGACACAGTTCACGTGTCACGTGTTTTCATTTGACGCGCCTGCTCGAGCGGTGTCTCATCGAGCGCGAACATGCGCGCCAACCTGCTTCGCTGCTTCCTGACTCTCACCTTCCTGGTCGCCGTTGCTAAATCGGCGTCGGCGCAACCGCTGCCGCAGCTGAAGGTGTCCGACAACCGACGGTTTCTCGTGACCACCGATGGCAAGCCGTTCTTCTGGCTCGGCGACACAGCATGGGAGCTATTTCATCGTGCCACTCGTGAGGATGCGGAGCGCTACCTGCAAAAACGCGCGGCGCAGCGGTTCACCGTCATCCAGGCGGTCGCGCTGGCGGAGTTCGACGGTCTTCACGCGCCCAACGCGTACGGACAGACGCCGCTGGTGACTGATGATCCGACGCGGCCCAACGAAGAGTACTTCACGCACGTGGATTGGATCATCGCCAAGGCCAACGCCCTTGGGATGTACGTTGGTCTTCTCCCGACATGGGGCGACAAGTGGAACCAGCGACGCGGCGTCGGGCCGGAGATCTTCACACCGGCAAATGCAACCGTTTATGGCGAATGGCTCGGGCGGCGCTACAGGAACGCGGGTGTCATCTGGATCCTTGGCGACAGACCGATCGAAAACGACACCCACCTCGAAATCATCCGCGCGCTGGCGCGTGGCCTGCGATCTGGAGATGGCGGCGCGCACCTGATCACATTCCATCCGTCCGGCGGCGAGGGCTCATCGACCTGGTTGCACAACGAGGACTGGCTCGATTTCAACACGCCAGAACGGCCATTCACCGGAGTTCACCGGTCGATACGACAAAACGCGCAGCGACTACGACCGCTCGCCGGTGAAGCCGGTGCTCGACGGCGAGCCGATTTACGAAGACCATCCCGTCTCGTTCAATGCGAAACAACTTGGCCATTCGATAGCCGCCGATGTCAGGCGGGCGCTCTACTGGGATCTGTTCTCGGGCGCATTCGGCCACACCTACGGCCATCACTCCGTCTGGCAAATGTGGACGCCGCAGCGTGCACCGATCAACACGCCGTTGATGCCCTGGTATGAAGCCATCGAGCAGCCCGGCGGCGCGCAGATGCAGTACGGACGAGCGTTGCTCGAATCGCGTCCGTTCCTCACTCGCATCCCCGATCCCGACGTCATCGTCCCGAGCGTCGTCCCGACCAGCGTGCCAGGCGCCGGACGGTATCAGTTCGTCGCGACGCGAGACGCCGACGGAACTTACGCCATGGTCTATGCCCCGATTGGGCGTGCATTCTCGGTACGCATGAGCAAGATCTCTGGCGGAACGGTGAGAGCCTGGTGGTTCGATCCCCGTACGGGCGCGGCAACGAGCATCGGCACCTTTCCGAACACCGGCGAGCGTGAGTTCACGCCACCGTCAAAGGGCGAGATGATCGACTGGGTGCTCGTCCTGGATGATGCAGCGAAGGACTATCCAGCGCCGGGTGCCCGAACGCGATAACTCATAGCTGACCGTATTCTTCAGAGTATTGAATCTGGTCCGTGCCGTGGTTGCGGGATGAGCAGCGACGTGAACGGTGCGCTCCCAGGTAAACCTTTCGACACCTGCGCCCGTCTAAGTACGCGTTTGTAGAATAAACATGGCCAAAGGCGATTTCGTTGGCGAGTTCGAGCTCTACGTGATGCTCGCGTTGGCGCATCAAAGCCCGGAGGCGTACGGCGTCACGATCCGGCGCGAGATCGAGACGCGCACGGGGCGGACGATCGCGATTGGCGCCGTCTACGCGACGCTCGGCCGGCTGGAGGAGAAGGGTCTTGTGGAATTTCGGATTTCCGATCCGGAACCTGTCCAGGGTGGCCGGGCGAAGAAGTACTACAACCTGACGCGTGCCGGCGTCCGGGCCCTGCGCCATTCGACCGCCATGCTCGCGCGGATGATCGACGGACTGGCGCCCGAGCTGCGAGGAGGCAAATGGTGAACGATGCACGTCGGCCGTCGCCGCCACGCCTGGCGGCGGCGCTCCTTCGCCTTCTGCCGGCCGGAGATAACCGCCGTTTCCTCGTCGCGGACCTTGCAGAGGAATTCCAACACATTGCATCAACGCGAGGCCTGGCGGTCGCGCGCCGCTGGTATTGGAAGCAGATCGGTCTGTCGGCGCCTCCGCTCTTCACCCAATGCATGTCGTCCGTGATCGCGTCGCTGTTGATGTCGGTCGCGTCGGCCGCGCGGAACGAGAGAAGGTCCATGCTCGAGAGCGTATCTGCCGATCTGCGGTATGCATGGCGCATCAACCGGCGGGCCCCGGTTGTGACGCTCTCCGTGATTGTGGCGATCGCTCTCGGCGTCGCGGCGACCACCGCGATATTCAGCGTCATGGAGAGCGTGTTCCTGCGCCCGCTCCCATTCCCAGCCCCCGATCGTTTGGTGCGCTTCAGCACGACGGTGCGCAATCTCGGTACCGTCGCCGAGGTGAACTATCTGGACGCGCAGGACTGGCAGGCCGCATCAGCGGACCTGGAGGCCATCGGGTTATACGACGTCGAACCGGGAACCTTGCGGATCAGCGACGATGCGCCAGCGTTCTCGGTGACGATGATGCTTGCGACGTCGCAGATGATTCCGACGCTGGGCATCCGTCCGCTGATTGGGCGGGCGTTGGCTCCCGACGAATATCGTTATGGGGCGCCGCCTGCGATGATGCTCGGCTATCAGTTCTGGAAGACGCGCTTCGGCGGCGATCCGGACGTGGTTGGTCGCCATGTTCAACTCGGAGGGGAGCGATATGCGATCGTGGGCGTGCTGCCTCGCGAGGCGGATCGATTTCCCGCTGGCGGCACCGATGTGTGGTCCGCACTGACGTTCCAACCGTCCTCGTTCCTGAACCAGCGCGGATCGATTGCGCTGTCGGCGATCGGCAGGTTGCGGCCGGGCGCCACGCTGGCGGCGGCGCGAAGCGAGATTTCGACGATTGCCGCACGTCTCGGAGCCACCTATCCCGAGACGAACCGCGAACGCGCGGTGCGTCTCGACGGCTTGCAGGACGCGATGGTCGGTCCGGTGAAGCCGATGATCCTTCTGCTCGCACTGTCGATTGCGATGCTGCTGGGCATCGCGTCGGCGAACATCGCCAACCTGCTGCTGGCCCAGGCGCACGGGCGGATGCTTGAGTTCGGCATTCGCGGCGCGGTTGGCGCGTCGCCCTTGCGTCTGGCTCGCCAGCTGTGGACCGAGAGCGTTGCGCTGTTCACGGTGGCGGGAGCCGTCGGTGTGGCGATGTCGCAGCCCCTGGCCCGGTGGCTGGTCTCGCGTTACCCCGACCGGCTGCCACTCGCCACCGACGTGGCGCTCGATGGCCGCGTACTGGCCATCGCCGCCAGCTGCACGCTCGCCGCGGCTCTCCTGGCCGGTGTTCCGCGGACGCGGCGTCTGCGCGACGCCCACCTCGACACGGATCTGCGGAGTGATGCCCGAACCGGCCCAAGCCGCGGTCATCGCCGAATCTCGAACCTGTTCGTCGGTGCCCAGGTCGCATTGTCGATTGTGCTGCTCTTCGGCGGCATGCTCCTGTCCCGCACCTTCATCAACCTGACGTCAACGGCACCCGGATTCGATGCCGATGGCGTCGTGACCATCCGCGCATCAATTCCTCCGTTGACGCACGGCGATGCCGCGCGTGTTGTGGCGTTCCAGGACCAGCTGCGTGATGCGGCAGGTTCACTGCCGGGCGTGACCCAGGCCGCGCACGCGATGTTCATCCCATTTGCGGCGGGCTCGTGGGGCGACGGCTATCGCCGCGCCGGGACATCGGATGCCGCACCGCGCGCACCGATGGCGCACTTCTTCATGGTCAGTCCGGAGTACTTCGATGTGATGCGGATTCCGATTCTCCGCGGGCGTCGACTGTCGACTACCGATCGTGCTGGTGCACAGCCGGTGATCCTGGTGAGCCAGACGTTCGCGAACACGGCGTTTGCCGGTCAGAACCCCGTCGGCCGTCGCATCGAGTGGAACCATGACACATGGGAGATCGTGGGTGTGACCGGCGACGTCCGGCACGCAGCGCTCAGCGACGCCTTCGATGGCGACGTGTATGTGCCACGACAGCAGGTCGTGCGCGCCAATACGTGGCTCCTGCTCAGGACGAATCGCGCCGCTGCCGCCGTTCTCGCGGAACTGCAGCAGCGAGTCAGGTCGATCAATCCCGATGTCGCGTTGACAGACGCACAGACAATGGCATCGCGTCTGGCCGAGAGCGCCGCCCCGGAGCGGTTCCGAGCGATCGTGACCGGCACGCTCGCGGCGCTGGCGCTCGTACTCGCCGTCATCGGTTTACATGGGGTAGTTTCGTACACCGTGACGCAACGGCGTCGCGAGATTGGCGTCCGCCTCGCGTTGGGTCAACCGCGCTCCGCGGTCGTGCGTCTGGTGATCGTCGACACCTTTCGCACGGTGATTGCGGGCGCGGTGCCGGGTGTCCTCGCGTCGATCTACGCGGGCCGGTGGCTGTCGTCGGTCGTGATGGTGGATGCCAACCAGACCGCTGCGTTGGCGGGAGTCGTGACCGTTTTCGCGGCGGCGGCGCTCGTCGCTGCCGCGCGTCCGGCGTGGCGTGCGAGCCAGGTGGATCCGGTGGTGGCGTTGAGGGCCTGATCGCGCGCTGCTCAGCGCGCGATCCCATTTCAGTTAGCGAACCCCGGAGGCCGACGACAGATACCGCTCGTTCAGGAGCGCAACATGATGCGCGACGTGCCCCGCGGTGATGTAGGCGAGCGCACGAACCGTGACCGGATTGTCGCTGGCGACGCCGCGGCGATCCCATGCCTCGGTCGGCAGATTGCGAAAGAGCGTCAGCGTCGCCGCTCGAACGGCGCGGAACTCTTCAATGTGATTGGCCCACGACCGTGAATCGGCGGCGGCGCCGGTCATTGCCAGGTTCTGATCGAAGCTTGGCAGCGGGCCGGCGAACCCGCGCGCGAACCAGAATGCGCGAAAGACGAACAGCCGCTCGCAATCGTTCAGGTGGGCCAGCACTTCCCTGATGCTCCACTTGCCGGCGGCATACCGATAGTCTGCCTGGGACTCTGGGATCGCCTCGAGGAGCCTCGGCACGTCGGCTGACTGGGATTCGAGGATCTGGCGGATGTCTCCGTCGGGCACCTTGTCGACGTAGGTGGAGTAGTACTCAGCGAATTCGGATCGTTCTGGTCTTCTCATCATCAAGGAAGCTCATCGTCGGTTGGATGTTTTGGTTTTGGCTTTTAGGTTGTGGTTTCGAGTTCTTGGTTCGTTTCAAGTTCCCCGTTCTCGGTTGAGCGCACGAAGTACCGAGCAAAGAACAATAACCAAAAACAGACCGAGAACCAAGAACTCCAAACCAAAACCTATAACCAAAAAACCCAAAACCGAGAACCGGTGACGATGCCCCCACTCCGCCGCCGAGCTGAGAAGATTGACCGGTGCCCGAGAACGAGCGCTAAGCTAAGAGAATGGCCACCTTCACTCTTCACATCAACGGCAATACCCATTCCATTGAGGGCACGCCGGGGGACAACCTCCTCACCGTTCTCCGGTATGAGCTGGGGCTGACCGGCTCGAAGTATGGATGCGGCGAAGGCCAGTGCGGAGCGTGCACGGTGCTCGTCGATGGCGTGGCCACGCGATCGTGCGTGACGAAGCTCGAGACGCTCGAGGGAAAGCGCATCACCACGATTGAGGCGCTCGCGCCGGCCGGACGGCTGCATCCAGTCCAGGAGGCTTTTCTCGAGGCTGAAGCCTTTCAGTGTGGATACTGCACGCCGGGCATGGTGATGGCGGTCGCCAGCTTGCTGAACGCTACGCCTTCCCCGACCGAGCGTGAAATCGCCACCGCATTGGATCGCAACATCTGCCGGTGCGGGACGTTCCCCCGAATCGTCAAGGCCGTTCAACTGGCTTCACAGCGGATGAAGTCCACGACCGCCGCGGGAGGCAGACGATGAGCCGCGAAGACCTACCGATTGAACCCGAACGTTACGAGCTTGCGGAATCGCGACGCTATGCTTTCGAGTTCGATCGCCGCGATTTCATGCGCGTCTTTGGCAGTGGACTGGTGGTGGTCGCGACGCTGCCGCGGCTCGCTGGACAGGAATCGGGCCGTGGAGTTCAGGGACGCGATGAGCAGGCCGAGGTCGCCGCATGGCTGCACATCGACGAACGCGGCCGCGTCACCGTGTATACCGGCAAGGTGGAAATCGGACAGAACATCCGGACGTCGCTCTCGCAAACCGTTGCTGACGAATTGCGCGTGCCGTTGACGTCGATCGAGATGGTGATGGCAGACACCGATCTCGTTCCCTTCGATGCCGGGACGTTCGGTTCGATGTCGACGCCGCGAATGGGGCGGCAGCTCGCGCGCGCGGCTGCGGTCGCGCGCGAGATGTTGATCGACGCCGCCGCGACGTCACTTGGCGTCGATCGCGCGACGTTGACCGCCGACAACGGACGAGTGGCATCGTCATCCGGGAAGTCGATTGCCTATGGCGAGCTGACGAAAGGACGCAAGCTGACCGGTACGATCTCGGGCGAGCCGCCGCTGACACCCGCAGACAAATGGAAAGTACGAGGGCAGCCGGAAAAGAAAATTGATGGGCGTGCGTTTGTCACTGGCGCGCATCAGTACGCGTCGGACGTCACCAGGCCGGCCATGCTCGTCGGGCGCATGGTGCGGCCGGACGCGCCAGGTGCGGTGCTGAAGACGCTGGACACCTCGCGGGCAGAGGCGGTTCCGGGCGCCACGATCGTCCACGATGGGGATTTCGTCGGCGTGGTCGCGCCAAACGAACGGATTGCCCGGAAAGCCGCTGTGCTCGTCGTCGCCACCTGGCAGCCTCGCGCCGGACAGTCGACTTCGGAAACGGTTTACGAACAGCTGAAACGAAATGGCGAGGGCAGCCGTGGCGGCGCGTTCACGGTTGGCGACGCGACCGGCGGAGCAACCGCCGGCGCGCGTGCATTTTCCGAGACCTACCTGATTCCGTACATCGCGCACGTTCCGCTCGAACCGCGCGCCGCCGTCGCGGAGTGGAGCAACGGCAAACTTACCGTATGGACCGGCACGCAGCGTCCGTTCGGCGTCAAGTCGGAGCTTGCCGAAGCGTTCCATATGTCGGAGGAGCGCATTCGCGTGATCGTTCCAGATATGGGCTCTGGCTATGGGGGCAAGCACACCGGAGAAGTCGCGGTCGAAGCGGCACGCCTGGCAAAGGCCGTTGGCAAGCCGGTGAAGCTGGTGTGGACCCGCGGCGAAGAATTTACCTGGGCATACTTCCGTCCCGCCGGCGTGATCGACGTCAAGGCGGCCGTCGATGCGCGCAACCGCATCGTCTCGTGGGAATTCGACAACTGGAACTCGGGGAACGCTGGAATCCGCACCCCGTATGACATTCCGAACCAACGGATTCAGTTTCACGAATCCGATTCCCCGCTGCGTCAAGGTTCATATCGAGGGCTGGCGGCGACGGCCAACCATTACGCGCGCGAGATGCACATGGATGCCGTTGCCCGTGCGCTCAAGATCGATGCGGTGGAGTTCCGGCTGCAGCATCTGAAAGATGAACGTGTCGCGGCAGTCTTGAAAGCGGCGGCCGAACGGATCGGTTGGCCCAAACCTTCCGCATCTGGACGGTCGCTCGGCATCGCGTGCGGCACCGAGAAGGGAGGCTACATTGCGACCGCGGCCGAGCTGTCGCCGGCGGCCGATGGCTTCAAAATCGAGCGCCTTGCCGCCGTGTTCGAGTGCGGCGCAATCGTGAACCCTGACGGACTGCGCAATCAGGTCGAGGGGGCGATCGTGCAGGGACTCGGCGGCGCTCTGTTCGAGGCGATCCAGTTCGAGAATGGTCACATCCTGAACGGTTCGATGTCGCGATATCGGGTGCCGCGGTTCAAGGACGTTCCGCCGATTGAGATTGTGCTGCTGGACCGGAAGGACCTGCCCTCAGCTGGCGCAGGCGAAACGCCAATCGTCTGCGTAGCACCGGCGATCGGCGCTGCCGCGCGCGCCTTCGGCACGGTGAAGCCGGCGCTGCCGGTCACACTGGTGCGCGCGTAAAGGCTGGACTGGTCATCAGCAGCCAACCGCGAACCACGAACCGCGAACCGCGAACAACATTCCGACATTAATGTCGATCGCTCGAGCAAAACCCACGCGTTTGTGAGTTTCGCCGATCGCCCTTCTCGCGTTTTTCCTCGATAAAGTTGCAGACCGGCCGTTTCGGGCCTGGCAGCGGTCTTGAAGAAGCCGACACAGACGTATGTCGTCCCGCGGTTGTCTTCGAACGGTTCACCAGAGAGCGCTCGCGCGCTGCTGCGCAGCCCTGATCATCGCGCTGGTGCTCTGCCCGTTCACGGCCCCGTTCGCGTCATACGATCCCAATGCGTCGCCGATCGGCGGTCTTCTTACTCAGGATGGTTCGGTTCTCGACAAAGCGTGCGACAAAACGGCGTGTCTTGCTGCGGCTCCCATAACCGTATCAGCGTCAGCACAGGTCGTTCCCCTCACCAGCCTCGTCACGATCGGAACGATGGTGGACTCCCTTCGCCTGCGTTCGATGGTTCTTCGCGTCTAGTTCTCTGCTCCCCCACTGCCATGCTTCGCGCATGGCGACCCCCGGTTCAGTTTTGATCGCGGCCTCGCAAGAGGCGCGACGTCAGGAGACATCTATGCCTTCGAGAGTCAGTGTACGTGAGCGGTTGCGATCGGCGTGGCGCGATCCGGAATGGAGAATTCGAGCCATCGCCCTCATCGGTGGAAAGGCCATCGGC
>JBPYFA010000550.1:0-4717 GCA_051986585.1 Vicinamibacterales bacterium
GTCGTGAACTATTCGAAGGAATACGCGCTCGCGATCGTGCCCGTCGAAATGGCCTACGATTCCGACCTGTCGCAGGTGTTCGCAATCCTGCGCGAGGCCGGCGAGCGGACACGACGCGAGAATCCGGATGTGCTCGGCGAAACGCAAATCGAAGGCATCAGTGCGTTCGGTCTGACGACGATGACGGTTCGGACATCGACGCGAGTCCGACCGGGCCGGCACGATGCGACAGCCGCTGTTCTGCGGCTGGCGATCAAGGAAGCGTTCGATCGGCGGTCGGCCGCTGGCGCTCGAAATTCTCTCGTGCCGCAGAAACTGCTGGCGGTGGTGACGCCGGTGGCCGAGACTCGCGCCCGATGGCGCTAGTATCGCGCCGATCGCGAGAGGGGAGGAGTGGACGCTGCGATGACTGCTCTCTCGGCCAGCATCTCGTACACGCAAGCCGCGGTGTGGGATTTCAGCAGGCAGACGAGCAGGCGATGTGGAGATGGTGAGCCGAGGCAATCGTGGAACAGATTGCCCGACACGATCTTGTCGCACCAGACGTACGCATGAATCAGCGGGCGGGCCGCCCCTGCCGGCTGACACCAATGGATGTCTTCTAGTTCGGAGACGTGAACGACGGCCGTACGCCAGTCGCTCCATGCCCGCTGCACGACGACGAAAGTGGGTGGTTGTTCCCTCCTTTGTTGAGGCGACGAGGCGGCCACATCCAGACCAGAAGCAGTGATCATGTTCACATCTCCTAGTGAACGCCAGTTCCGGCCCGCCGTCCATCCGGTCGACGGGGGAGCGCGATCAACGTGTGCCGAAACCGCTCAGACGATCAGGCCTTTTCGCACCGCATACAGAACAATTTCAGCCGTGTTGTGGAGGTTGAGTTTCTGCATCAGGTTCGACCGATGTGTTTCGACGGTCGACAGGCCGAGGTTCAGGAGCGACGCGACTTCCTTATTGGATCGTCCTTCAGCCAGCAGTTGCAGAACCTCCTTCTCGCGGTCGGTCAGCAGGTGATAAGAATCGGTCAGGCCTCGTTGCTGTAGCCGCCGAATGTAGTCCTCTACCAGAACAGCCGTGACACCCGGGCTGAAGAAGGGCTTTCCCGCGGCGACGGCCCGAACCGCGGGAAGCAGATCTTCGTCGGTCGCGCTTTTCAGCAGGTAAGCGCGGGCGCCGGCTGCGAGCGCACGCATGATGTACGACTCGTCGCCGTGAACGCTCAGAATGATCACACCTGGCGGACGGCTCATCTTCTGGGCACGCGCCGCGACTTCAATGCCGCTCAGTTTCGGCATGCCGATGTCGAGGATCAGGAGATCGGGATGCTGCTCCTCACAGAGTCGAACCGCTTCGAGGCCGTCGGCCGCCTCGGCGACGATCGTCAGGCCGGCGTTCTCGAGCAGCCCGCGCAAGCCACGACGGACGATGCCGTGGTCGTCAGCCAGCAGCACGCGCAAGCGGCACCTCCAATATCGGAAGCGGTAGAGGAAGCTTGACGAAGAGTGTCGTCCCGCGTCCTGCATCGCGGGCAATCGTGAGTGTGCCCTGCAGTTCGCGCACTCGTTCATCGATTCCGCGCAGGCCGAGCCCGTGCGGCGTATGCGCCGGATCGAATCCGACGCCATCATCACTCACTGAAGCGCGAAGCTGTCCTTTGCCGGTGGTGACGGCGATTTGAATGTGGCTCGCGCGCGCATGCCGGGCGCAGTTGGTCATGGCTTCCTGGATGACGCGGTATAGGCAGGTGCGGTGTTTGTCGGGCAAGAGCTCGAGATCGCCGTCGACCTTCAGCTCGACATCAATCGCGTAGCGGCGCATGAAATCGCGCACGTGCCATTCGAGCGCGGGCTGAAGCCCGAAGTCGTCGAGCATGCTCGGCCGCAGCCCAAGCGCCAGATCGCGAACCGTCCGGAACATGTCGTCCACGAGCCGCTTGCACTCGACGATTGCCGGACCGACGGTCGCACTCATCCGTTCGACCCGGCCGAGTTCCATCCTCAGCCCGGTGAGCACCTGCGCCACGTGATCGTGCAGTTCTCGCGAGAGGTTTCGCCGTTCCTCCTCCTGCGCGCTCACCAGTCGCTGCGACAGCTCGCGCATTCGATATTCCGCCTGTTCGGATCGCCGCTCCAATACGCGTAAGCGAAGCACAACCCCGACCGCAACGCCGAGGCCGAGCAAAACCGTTTGCCACAGCAGCCAATGCAGCTCGCTGCGAAATGCCGCATGCTGGCGAGCCACCTCCGCTCGCTGCGTCATCATGTTGGCGGTGTTCAACTCTTCGATTTGCTGGGCAATGGCGAGCGCAGCTTCGCGCCGAGGGACCACTTCCTTCCGTAAGAATGTCGCGCTGTTGCTGATCTTCTCCGCCGTCGTCCAATCGAAGAGCGGGTCGAACGCGGTCCAGTAGGCGTCGAGGCTGTCCTGCAGACTCTGAATCTGATCGTCACGATCGACGAGCGCCTTCAGCTCGGCCAGCGTCGTCATGTTGTTCTGCCGGAACTCGGCAATCTTCTCGCGGTATTCGGGGGCGCGCTCGCGCGCGACGTCGAGGAGGTAGTCGCGAACATAAATGCCAGACAGGTTCAAGTCACCGCGGAGGCGGCGCAAGCTGACGTCGACCTGGCGGTAATGGTTGTTGAGTTGATCGAGCTGGACATAGATGTCCTGAGCTTTGCGCGACGAGGCCAGCATCGACAGCGCCAGCAGCACGACCAGGCTGCCAAGCCCAAGCGCGGCTACGAGCCAGGTTTTCAACCGCATCGAAATCCTCCCGACAGTTGCTATCTTTAGCGTAGTCCATCGCGCGACCCGCTCGTTATCCGGCAAACAGGGGACGGGCTGCACGCCGCCGCCGCAACGGCTGAGTCGGCCCTTGGAAAAGATTTGCCGTCTCCTCTCTCGACCGGATGGAACACGCACCTCCGGTGTTGTCTACTGCGAAGAAGGAGGAGGTTGACTCTTGGCGCATGTCATCGTGCTCGCCAATCGCGCGCCATTCTCTTGTCAGGTCGGTGGTGATGGCGGACTGACGATCACTCGCGCGTCGGGCGGACTCGTCACCGCGCTCGAACCGCTCGTCGAATCGTGGGCGGGCACATGGATCGCTCAGTCGACCGGATCGGGCGACGCGACGATTGCCGACTATCGTGGTGGCGTCAGCATGCCGCCGCGACACCCGCGCTACCGGCTCCGATACGTCTGGCTGAGCGAGGCGGAACAACAGGGCTACTACCGCGGCTTCGCGAACGAGGGCCTGTGGCCGCTCTGTCACGAGGTACACGTTGAGCCCGTGTTTCGTCGCACCGACTTTGATATGTACCGGCGCGCGAACTTGCGGTTTGCGGATGCGGTCGTCGACGAAGCGCGTGACCACGATCCTGTGGTCCTGGTGCAGGATTATCATTTCGCGCTCGCGCCCAGGATGCTGCGACGGCGGTTGCCCTTCGGTACGATCGCGACTTTCTGGCACATCCCGTGGCCGTCTGCCGAGACGATGGTGAAATGCTCGTGGTCCCGTGAACTGATCGAAGGCCTGCTCGGCAGCCACGTCATCGGCTTTCAGACGCCTCAGGATTGCGAGAATTTTGTTGCCACAGCGGCTCTCATTCTTGGCGCCCACGTCAATCGGCACCGCGATCGAGTCCACTATCGTGACGACGCGACCATTGTTCGGCCGTACCCTGTTGGCGTCGATTGGACAAGTTCCGCTATACGCGATGTTCCGTCCGCCGACGTCTGCCGGCAGCATTGGCTCGGCCGTCTTGGCCTGCCGCATGATGCGAAGCTGATTGTCGGCGTCGATCGACTCGATTACACGAAGGGCATTCCGCACAAGTTGGCCGCGATCGAACGCGTGCTCGAGGCAAGCCCCGAAATCAGTAGACGCTGTGCGTTCATTCAGGTCGCGGAGCCGAGTCGAGGTTCGGTTCCGGCGTACCAGGCCGAGCGTGCCGAGGTCCTGAAGGCCGTGGCACGCGTGAACGGTCGATTTGCCCGCGGCCATGGTCCGGTGCACCTGATCGAATCGCACTGCGACATGGTCGACGTCTATCGTTTGTACCGCGCCGCAGACGTCTGTTATGTGGGCAGTTTGAGAGACGGGATGAACCTGGTCGCCAAGGAGTTCGTCTCCGCTCGTAATGACGAGCGAGGCGTCCTGGTGCTGAGCCGATACGCAGGCGCGGCGCAGCAGCTTGGCCAGGCGCTGATGATCGATCCGTATGCGGTCGAGCAATCGGCCGACGTCCTCACTCGAGCGATCGCCATGTCGGCAAGCGAGCAGGCGTACAGGATGCGAGCGTTGCGCAGCGACGTCGCGGCATTCGATGCGCGATGGTGGATGCGGCAACTGGTGGGCGATGTCCTGACGGTCCACCGACGCGCGAGGACCGAAGATGCTGCAGAGACAAAGACAATTGGACGCTCGATGTCTGCTTGACCGGACATGCTGATTACCGCTGCAGGCCAGCTACCCGAACGCGTCGTCGATCAGATCGTCACCGCCAGCCGCCTCGTTCTCCTCTTGGACTACGACGGCACGCTGGTCCCGATCGCCGACGCGCCAAACCTCGCCGTTCCCAGCACAGAACTGATCGGGCTGCTCCGAAGAGTAGCCGCTCGTCACGGGACCGCCGTTCACCTGGTCAGCGGCCGCCCGGCCTCAACCCTCGAAGCGTGGTTCGGAGGGATTCCGATGACCTTGTGGGCCGAGCAT
>JBPYFA010000551.1:0-8597 GCA_051986585.1 Vicinamibacterales bacterium
GCTCCCTTCTCGTTTCTCCTGCCTGCTCTGGAACGTCAAATCACCGTGATCCTAAGTCGCGTTCTTGGTCGTTATTCGACGTCAGTTCCGGACCCTCCCGAGCCCATGTCGACTGATGTCGCACCAGAACTCCGACGATAGGCGTTCTCGTGACGGGTGCGCTCGTCCTCCTCGTCTTCACGAGTCGAATCGAATCCGCGTTCGCGCTCTCGTTCAGATGAACGGCTGGCCTCGCCGGGTGTCTTCGGTACCGGTGCACCACCTAAGCCGAGAATGTCGCCCTGTCGGACGGGCTCATTGTCGGCATCACGATTCTTTTTGTGGTCATCCATTCGCGCCTCCTACTCGACCCGGAGCAAGCACGGTGCCAGACACTCGAGTCTCAACGGCAGACGTCGGAGTCGCTGAGGTCGCGACGCGCCCGTTTGAACGAGGAACCGAAAGCCGACGCGATCAGGAACCACTGGTCGCGGCCGGTGTCCAAGTTTTCACGCGCCACTCGGTCGGCATGTGCGCGAGAGAGGTGGCTGATCATGCGCTGGTCCTTCTGGCCCGTCTCGATCACTCTGCACGTTGCGATCGGCATTGCCGTGTTCGTCGTTCCTCTGCTCGCCGACGTTACGCCGCCGCCACCCGCGCCGTTGCACACGCTGCTGGCGGCGACGAAAACCGTTCCCGTGCCCGACACGGTGATCGAGCAGGCACCGCGCGTGCGCACACCACCGGTGCTGCCGAACGTCGATGCTCCAGTTGGCTTCGCTCCAGAGCCAAAAACGAACCCACCCGTTGGGCCGATTGTGCCCGGCCTGCCAACGTCAGACCTGGTTGATCCACTGCTGATTGGATCGGGCGGTGATCCGGCTCCGGTCGCGCCTCCGACACCCGCCCCGCCGCCGCAGAAGGCCGTGGCGCCGACGCTTGTGCGCCCCGGATTTCAGGGCGTCCGCGAGCCGAAGCGAATCAGTGGTTCGACACCCGAGTACCCGGCCATAGCTCGTATCGCGAAAGTCCAGGGTGCGGTGATCCTCGAAGCGGTCATCGATGAGCGCGGCGAGGTTGGGCGGATCAAGGTCTTGCGATCGGTACCGCTCCTCGATCAGGCGGCCATTTCAGCCGTGCAGCAGTGGCGCTATACTCCGACGCTGTTGAACGGTATTCCGGTGTCCGTGTTGATGACCATCACGGTGAACTTTCAGCTTCAGAACTGATGCTCGTGCGAGCGCTCGCGCTTGCTCTCATCGTACTGGTTCCGCAGAACGACAACGTCGATCCGACGCTGCGCGCGGCGGTCGAGCGCTTCTACGCGACGCAGCAGGCAGAGGACATCGCCGGATATCTGGCGCTGTGGTCGCCGAACGCCGATCGTCCCAGCCCGGAACAGTTGAAGTACATCTTCAGCGCGGGAGACGACAAGTTTTCGGAGATCACGATCACGGCGGTGCGCCCGCGAGGGCCACAAACCGTGGTGCGCGTTTCGGTCAATCGTGAACGCACGGTTCAACGTCCCGATGGATCGCCACTCGTATTCCGCACGGCGATCGTCGCGGCACTCACCTACGCGCGCGAGGACAACGAATGGAAGCTGCTCCGCGAGGGTACGCCGGTCGATGCTCTCGCGGATACCTTGATTGCGGCACCGGACGCCGACGCCCGCGGGCAAAGCCTGGACGAAGAACCGGGCCTGGTCAGCCCGCTGTTGGTCGCCGCTGTCTCGCGGCAGGCCGCGGCTGCTGCCCAGCGGGGACTCTATCCACGGGCGCAAGCGATCTATGAAGTCGCCCTGGATGTCGCCCGACGGATCGGCGACAAAAAACTGCAGGCGGATACGCTGCAGAACATCGGCAACGCGCTTTATTACCAACGCAACTTTGCAGCAGCCAAGCCGGTGTACCAAGAGTTTCTCGCGATCGAGCGCGAGCTCGGAAACGAGGATGGGATCGCCACCGCGCTGGTGGGACTCGGGACCGCTCAGTACACCCAGTTCGAATACACCGATGCGTTTGCGTCATTCCACGAAGCGCTGGCGATTCAAGAGAAGCTCGACGACACCAACGCCGTGGCGACAACGCTGATCAACACGGGGAACGTTCAGTTCCTCGAAGGGGACTTCGTCGGCGCGGCCGCTGATTATCGCCGCAGCCGCGACCTGTACCACGCCAACTCATATACGATCGGCGAAGCGCGGGCGCTCGATGGGCTCGGGCGCACGCTCGCCGCGCAGGGCGATCTTGCCGGTGCGCTCGATGCCTTCACCAGCGTCCTCGAGGAAGGGCGCAGTCGAAATGTGCCGGGACTTCAGGGTGGCGCACTTCTGAGTATCGGCGACGTGCACGTGCGGCTCGGCAATCTCGATCTCGCTCGCGGCCTGTTCGATCAGAGCCGGACGCAATTCGAGCGGATCCACGATCTGCCGAATGTGGGACGCGCGTGGCAGGCGATGGGCAGAACGGAGTTGCTCTCGGGCCGGTTTGCTGCGGCCGAGGACGCATTCACACGAAGCGCCGCTGCCTGCGAGACCGGCGGCGATCCTGAATGTGCGGCGCATGCAACGGTGGGCATTGCGTTTGCCCAATCGCTCCAACAACATCATTCCCAAGCGATCACGTCCTACCAACGCTCGATCGCACTCTTCACCGCGCTGACCAAGCGTGAGGATACCGCTCGAGCCGAGATCGGTCTTTCGCAGGCGTTGACTGGAAGTGGTGATTACGTTGACGCTGTCTCGGTGGCGCATCATGCGGCCGAGGAAGGTACCGCGATCGGGGTCGACGACGTCGTGTGGAGGGCTTTGCTGGCGACGGCGAGAGCGCAACGGCGTCTCGCGGATACGACGGCGGCGCTGACCGCCGCACGGGACGCGGTCAGCCAGGTCGAGCGGATGTCGCAGCGAGCATTCGACGGCGTCGGCGACCAGCCGCCGTCGGACAGCGTCGGTGCGTATGCACTGCTGGCGGTGCTTCAGGCAGAGGGCAACGATGCCGCCGCCGCGTTCAACACCATTGAGCGCCAGCGTGTCCACTCACTGCGCCTGACGCTGGCACGAAACGAACGCGACATCGCTCGTGGCATGAGCCCTACGGAACGCGACGCGGAGCGCCAGCTGGCGGTCGAGATCGTCACCGTTCGTGCCCAGCTCGATCACGAAAAGGCGTTACCCAAGCCGAACACGGCACGTGTCGAGCGCCTCCGGCAGCAGCTGAACACGGTGGTGGCGACGCGGGCCCGGCAGCGGGACGACTTGTTTGCGCGTTTGCCGGACTTGCGCGTGTGGCGCGGTCTCGAGCCGGCGGTGGGGCTCGACGAAATGGTCAAGGCGCTCGATCAACGCGACACGCTGGTGCAATTCGTGATCGATGACGAGGATCTACTCGTGCTCGTCGTCACGCGCGGGGCAGAACGGCGGCCGGCGTGTCGAGCATATCTGTCGTCCGTACCGCGACAGGCTCTCGCCGAGCGCGTCGCCCACGCGGTCGATCCGGCGACACTTCGCGATCTGTCGCTCTGGCGTCAGGCGTCGGCGGAACTGCTGAAAGCGATCCCTTCGGGCGCATGGACCGCGATGACCGGCGCGGCGCGGCTGATCCTGATTCCAGATGACGTGCTGTGGAGAGTTCCATTTGAAGCGATCGCTGTCGAGGACGGCGTGCTCGCGGATCGGGCAGTCGTCGTGTATGCCGGTTCGGCGACATCCTTCGTGCGGCCTCCGTCCGCCACCGGTACAGCACCGTCGGTGACGATGGTTGCGGTCAGCGCTCCTGAGATCTCCGGTTCGCGCCGCGATCGTCTCCAGGCCACTGCGCCAGGTTGGGCGCCGCGATCGAGCGGGGTTGCCGACCAGGAGACCCGAGCAATTGCCGGATTGTTTGACGCGCCTGACGCGGTGATTTTGGGCGGATCGGCGGCCACTGAAGCCGCGGTTCGCGATCAGATTCCCAAGGCTGCTGTTGTTCATATCTCCGCGCCCTTCAGGATGAACGGTGGAAGTCCACTGTTCTCGTCAATCCTGCTGACACCCGAAAATGCGGATGACGGTCCGGCCGACAACAACGGCGTGCTCGAAGCCCGCGAAGTGATGAATCTGAATCTCCAGGGTGCGCTGGTTGTGTTTTCCGACGGCGCCACCGCATCGATGCGCGGTGCGGCATCAGCGGCGGACGTCGTGAGCTGGGCGTGGCGCGCGGCTGGGATTCAGACGATCATTCTTCCGCGGTGGGAGAGTGATGAACCGGCGACTTTCCTGAAAGCGGTCTACTCCGGTGTCGTTATGGGCGGCATGACGCCGGAGTTTGCCGTGCACGACGCGGCAAAGGGGACCCGGGCGAACGAATCAACCCGCGCACCGTATTACTGGGCCGGTTGGCAGGTCGTCGGTCGCTGATCCCGCGACCAATCGCGCACTCACACCCGCCGCGATGGGACTCCGGGCCCGTAGCGATCCGGGAAGAAGTCACGCCCGCGAAGGACCTCGATCATGTTCTTCGCCATTCCCACTAACGGTGTGGCATTGAGCCCGGTATCGAGCGCTCCGCTAATCACGCCCTTGCGGCGCATCGTGGACGCGACGGTTGCGACTGCGATCGTGGCGCCAATCCAGGGCAGCGACCGCGAAACCCGTCGCGACAACCTGGCGCCTCCCCAGCTGGCGAGTCGATAGGCGATCGTCATACCCGAAGAACAAGCAAAGGTCGTTCCGCGCCGATCGAGTATCGTTGTCACGTGCGCGTGGTGATCGTTGGCGGCGGTTTCGGCGGGTTGTACGCAGCGCGTGCACTTGCCAGCCTGCCCGTTCAGGTCACCCTCCTCGATCGTCGTAATCACCACGTCTTTCAGCCTCTGCTGTACCAGGTCGCTATGGCGGCGCTGTCGCCGGGAGACATCGCGTCTCCGATTCGGTGGATCCTTCGCCGACAGAGAAACGTGGAAGTGCTGCTCGCCGAGGTCGTGCGTGTCGATGCGGCGCGACACACGCTGATTCTGTCCGATGGCGAGATGTCCTACGATTTTCTCATTCTCGCCACCGGGGCGACCCACGCCTATTTCGGCCACGAAGAGTGGCGAGTGACCGCGCCTGGTCTGAAGAGCCTGGAGGATGCGCTGGAAGTCCGGCGGCGCGTCCTCATGGCCTACGAACGGGCGGAACGGGAAAGCGATCCGACGAAACGGGCAGCGCTCCTCACGTTTGTCGTCATTGGCGGTGGGCCGACCGGCGTCGAACTCGCCGGCGCGTTGGCCGAAATCTCGCGCCAGTCGCTGGCGCGCGACTTCCGCCATTTCGATCCCAGTTCAGCCCGCGTCATCCTGGTGGAGGCTGGCAGCACCATTCTTCCGACATTTCCTGAGCCGCTGCGACAGGCCGCCGCACAGGATCTCAAACGTCTGGGTGTCGACGTCCGGACCGGCCGGCCGGTTACGAGCGTCGCCAACGGACGCGTGGCCATGGACGGCGACGGCATTGATGCAGCGACGGTGTTGTGGGCGGCGGGTGTGGCAGCGTCGCCGGTCGGCGTCACGCTTGGCGTTCCGACCGACCGTGCCGGGCGAGTCATCGTGCAGCCGGATCTCACGATTCCCGGGCACGCGGATGTTTTCGTCATCGGCGATCTGGCATCCTTCACCGGACCTGACGGCCGTCCGCTGCCAGGAGTGGCCCAGGTCGCCATCCAGATGGGTCGGCACGCCGCGGAAAATATCCGCCGAGCGCTCGATCATCAGCCTTACCGCACGTTCGTCTACAAAGATCTCGGCAACATGGCCACCATCGGCCGGGCGTCGGCGATCGCGGATTTCGGCTGGCTGCGGCTGAAGGGATGGATCGCCTGGATGGCGTGGCTCTTCGTTCATATCTTGAATCTGATTGGCTTCCGCAATCGCCTCGTCGTGCTCGTCCAGTGGGCATGGGCGTACATCACCTACCAACGGGCCATTCGATTGATCACGACTCGCGATCCGGACGAGCCCGCCGCGTGAAAATCCGAATCATCGAGACTGCGGCGATCGTCCTGCTTGCGATCGCGGCCGCGGTAGCGCCCTTTCCACCCGAGACCATCGAGCGTGTCTACTCGATGGAGTGGTATCTCCGGATTCAGGCGGTCCTCACAACGGCGAGCAACACGATTCCAATCGCCTGGCTCGATCTCGCGGTGGCCTGTTTCCTGATTGCTGCGATCGAGCTGGTGATCGTCAGGACACGCCAGCTCGGACCCAAACTTGCGTTCATTCGAAATCTGATCACGGCGGCAGGCGCAGCGGCGTGGCTCTATCTGTTGTTTCTGGCGCTGTGGGGACTCAACTATCGTCGTCTCCCGCTCGAGCAGAAGCTCGATTACGACCAGGCGCGCCTGACCCGCGAGGCAACGATGTCGTTTGCCAATATCGCGGTCGCTGCCGTCAACGATGGATACGGCGCCGCGCACGCCACACCATGGAAAGCGGATGCGCTGGAGAGTCCGTTCGCCGATGCCCAGATCGCGCTCGGCGCGTCGCGCCTCGCGGTGACCGGTGTGCCGAAGCGATCGCTGCTCACGCATTACTTCCGGCGCGCGGCGATCGATGGGATGACGAATCCCTTTTTTCTCGAAATCATCATCAACCCGGACGTGCTGGAATTCGAGCGTCCCTTCGTGATCGCGCACGAATGGGGTCACCTGGCAGGTTACGCCAACGAATCGGAGGCGAATTTCGTTGCCTGGCTGACCTGCGTCCGGGGGGATCCGCTCGCGCGCTACAGCGGTTGGCTTGCGGCCTACGAGCACGCGTACGGCGCGTTGCCGCGACCGGATCGCGAGCGAATCAAGCCGCTTGGCGACGGTCCGAAACAGGACCTGGCGGCGATGGTGGCCCGCTACGCGAGATCGTCGCCAACCGTGCGACGTGCTGCGCGCGGCGTCTACGACGAGTACCTGCGCGCGAATCGGGTCGCGGAAGGGATCGCCAGCTACGACGCCGTACTCCGCCTGATGGTCGCGAGCCGATTCGGCGACCACTGGACCCCGCGGCTCCGCTGACGGAGCGGGTTTTGCTTTTCAGGACCTCGGAGTTGGTGAATCGAGCTGATCGAACTCGGCAGCCGACAGCGGCGGAGAAACCCGGCCGGTCCGGAGATCTTCGGGATGCACGTCGGGTCCGTCTTCGCTGATGAGCACGTCGCGCCACTTGCGCCAGCCGCATTGATGGCAGCGATACGGCTGTTTCTCCGACCACATCTGCCGAACGCGTTCCATCCAGTTGCGCAGCCGCGACGGGAATACCCGTGGTGAACCGCAGGCAGGGCAATGCATGAGATCCAATCTTTCCGGGGAACGTCGAAAGACTAACATATTGCCGAGTCCGCGGCGCAGCCGCCTGCGTCCCGATCCCCGGCACTCCGCAATAACGGCAGGCCTCCACTACACCACTGATACCCGGCCGGGTTACAGCCGTGTGAAACAGGGGTCATCATTCAGGTACGTCGATGCGAAGAGGCGAACGATCCGCGACCGGGCTGAGCTGAGCCGCATTCGCGCGCTCGTCATTCCGCCGGCGTGGAAGGACGTCTGGATTTGTCCCGATCCACGCGGACACTTACAAGCAGTCGGCCGCGATGCGCGTGGTCGCAAACAATATCGATATCACCCGAAATGGCGCGAGGTGCGCGACGAGACGAAATACTATCGGCTGATCGGCTTCGCGGAGGCGCTGCCGGCGATTCGCACGCGAACCGCGCGCGATCTCCGGTCGTCGCGGTTGACACGCAACAAGGTGCTGGCCGCGGTCGTGCAGTTGCTCGAGAAGACGCTCATCCGGGTGGGCAACGACGAGTACGCGCGCGACAACCGATCCTTCGGCCTGACGACGCTACGCGACGGCCACGTGGTCATCCATGGTGGACGGGTGCGCTTTTCATTTCGGGGAAAGAGCGGCGTCGAACACGACATCCAGCTGGACGACCGGCGGCTCGCGCGAACCATCAAGGCGTGCCGCGACATTCCCGGGTATGACCTTTTCCAGTACGTTGACGAAGATGGCACGCGACACGCGGTCGGATCGGCCGATGTGAACGCGTATCTGAAGGAAATTACCGGCGAGGACTACACGTCGAAAGATTTCCGCACCTGGGCGGGTACGGTGCTCGCGGCTCAGATGCTCCACGAACTCGACGCGTTCGAGTCCGATGCGCAAGCGAAGCGGAATATTGTTCGCGCAGTCGAATCGGTCGCCAAGCGGCTGGGCAACACCAAAGCCGTGTGTCGAAAGTGCTACATCCACCCGGCGATTCTCGACGCCTATACGGACGGATCGATGCTCAAGGTCGTCGCCGATCGCGCCCGTGCGGCCACGCGCAAAGCCGGCGACCTCACCGCCGCGGAAAACGCCGTGTTGGCTCTGCTCCATGCCAGACTCGTCCGCGAAACCCGAAGAGCGTCTTAAGAGCGGGTTCTACCGGGTTCTACGGGGTTCTGCTGGGTTCTACTGGGTTCGGTTCTTGGGTTCTACTGGGTTCGGTTCTAGGGTTCTACCGGGTTCTTGGGTTCTACCGGGTTCTTGGGTTCTAACCAAACCCTGCAGAACCTTGGAACCGAACCCTGTAGAACGCAAGAACCGAACCCTGTAGAACGCAA
>JBPYFA010000552.1:0-9086 GCA_051986585.1 Vicinamibacterales bacterium
GCCAGCGTCGAGAAGCTCGGGTTCAAGTTCACCGACATCAAGGTCCTGCTCATCAGCCATGCCCACTGGGATCACAATGCAGCCAGCGCGACCATCAAAAAGTTGACCGGCGCGCAATACATGGTGATGGATGCCGATGTACCCAACGTCGAATCCGGCGGCGAAACCGATTTTCAGTACGGTGGGAATGCTGATAACCGATATCCGCCGACCAAGGTCGATCGCGTGCTGCACGACGGCGATCACGTGAAGTTGGGTGATGCCGATCTCGTGGCGCATCTGACGCCAGGACACACGAAGGGATGCACGACCTGGACGATGAAGGTTACCCACGCGGGCAAGCCGCACGACGTCGTCATCGTCGGAAGTCCGAACGTAAATCCCGGCTACAAGCTGGTCGGCAACGCGCAGTATCCGCAAATCGCGGCCGATTACGAGCGCATGTTTACAGTTCTCAAGGCATTGCCGGCCGACATCTTTCTCGGTGCGCACGGAAGCTATTTCGACATGGAGCAGAAATACTCGCGGCTCAAGCCGGGCAGCGCGAATCCGTTCGTCGATCCTGACGGATACAAGAAGTTTGTGACCAGCAAAGAGCAAGAGTTCCGCGACGAGCTGGCCAAACAGAAGGCTGCCGCATCGAAAGCGCGGTGACGTAATGAAGCCGTATTTGCTGACGACCGGATCCATCTTCGGACTGCTTGCGGTGGCTCATATCATGCGAACGATTGCGGAATGGTCTCGCCTCGCAACCGATCGGTCGTTCATCCTCGAAGGACCAGGTATCGGATTTTTGGCGGCGGCCCTGTGTCTGTGGGCATTCCGTCTGCTGCGCGTGTCGCCATCACCGTAATCGCGCGTCCGTCCGCGCCGACACCCCGGGGACGCGACGGGGTCAGACACGGGTCAGACGCGGGACAGACACGGGTCAGACCCGGGTCAGCCCCGGGTCAGACGTGGGACAGACCGGAGATTCGCGCGGCGACCACGCATACCACGGCATACCGTTGTCAGCGACAGATCACGTCGATTCATTCAGGCGGAGGGAGACGGAACGCTTGAATTCCGCATCGCCAATGATTCTCTCGCTTGATCGAATGCGCTCTTCGGTCACATCGTCCGGTGGCGGACCGCACACGAAGCGTGAGAATCGTTCCTGCAGCACCTCAGAGGACTCATCTCCAAATAGCCGCAATACCGATGCTGACGCCACAAATGGCAGGGGCGCTGCGACACCAATGGCCATGCCGTAGCTGCTCCACTTCCATTCTTCCGGGTTCGTGACGAGACCCCCTCGCACAGGATTGCGGGCAACGTATCGACACAGGATCAGCAGGTAGTTTTGCCGTTGCACGATCTGCTCTTTGAATCGGCCCTGGAACACATGTCCGACCCTCTCGTGGCGCCTATTCCACCACTGAGCGTAGTTGCCATTCAAATCATGCACGGCTTTCGACACCGTTGCGTCGTCGGTGCGAAGCGTCAGGTGATAGTGATTCGGCATGACGCAGTAATTCCAACATTCGATGTTGAATTGCTCGACCACATCCGCCAGTAGATGCACGAACCACCCATAGTCCGTTTCATCAAAGAAGATTTGCATTCGTCCATTACCGCGGTTCATTACGTGTCGAAACAATCCGGGCGCATGGATTCGTCCTCGACGTGGCATGCCGAGCGACGTTCACAATCCGCGCCGACTTTGAATCCCTGGAATCCTCAACAAAATCGACGGCTAAGGATTCAGTACGCGGTAATTCACACATTGACGAACCGACAGGATGTCGAGGATAACAACCCTATGACTATCGGGGCAGGTCGTGGCCTGACCGCGGCCTGTCCCGTGTCTGACCCGGGTACGTCCCGTGTCTGACCCGGGCCTGTCCCCAACCCCCGGAGGCTATCGATGGCGCATACCTATCACGAACTCAGGCAGATGACGGTGGCTCAGCTGCGCGATGTTGCCAAGGATCTGAAAGACGACGCCGTGCAGGGGTATTCGCAGATGAATAAAGATCATCTGTTGCCGGCGATCTGCCGTGCCTTGAGCATCGACGTGCTCGAACACCACACGACGACCGGCATCGATAAGCCGACGATCAAGGCCAGAATGCGACAGCTGAAAGACGATCGCGAGGCGGCGCTGACGGCACACGATCATGCGTCGCTCAAGAACATCCGTCGGCAGCTGCACGCGCTGAATCACCAAATTCGCGCCCATATGTCCTGACGCGACGGCGGCAGACACGACCGGACGGCAGTGAGCGACAACGTTCGCCTCGCGCTCCTCGGCCTCCGCTCGCTCCTGTATGTCATCCTCCTTGCGGGAAGAGCGCCGCGATCATGAGTGCGACACGCGAGATTGTCGGGCCAGTAGCGGAGGATCGAGTCGCCGAACGATTGAGGGGCTTCGGTCCGGTCGGTATTCTGGCGACGATCGTCATTCCTTTCGCCATCACGCCATGGATTGGCGCCGTGCTCGCGCTGGTGTGGGCGCGCTGGTCGCAGACACCCTTGAGCGAGATGGGGTATCGGCGTCCCGGCAGCTGGCTCTGGAGCACGATGGCAGGAGTGACGCTCGGGATCGCGGTCAAGCTGGTCATGAAGTCGTTGATCATGCCGCTTCTCGGGGCGGATCCTGTCAATCAGGCCTATCACTATCTCGCCGGTAACGCCGCCGCGCTTCCGGGGATGATCGTCGCCGTGACGATTGGCGCGGGGTTCGGCGAGGAGACGGTTTACCGGGGATTTCTGTTTGCGCGGTTCCGCCGGTTGTTGGGCGCTGGACCTGCGGCCACGATTGCGATCGTACTCGTGACGTCGGCCTGGTTCAGCCTCGCCCACTATCCGAGCCAGGGGCTCGCCGGTGCCGAACAAGCTGCGCTGACCGGCTTGATCTTCGGGGCAATCGTAGCGAGGACCGGGCGGATCTGGCTGCCGATGGTGGCGCACGCGGCGTTCGATCTGACGGCCGTCGCGATGATCTATCGGGGGCTCGAATCAGAGGTGGCGCATTTTTTCTTCAAATCGCCATGACAACGTCGATGCGTCGATCTAGCCTACTGTGATGAAACGATTCAGCATTGCCATCGACATCGATGCCGCGATCGAACGCGTCTGGTCGATCATGAGCGACGTCGAACATTGGCACGATTGGACCGCGTCGGTTCGCAGCATCCGACGAACCGACGGCGGTACGCTCAAAGTGGGCAGCGGCGCATGGGTTCGTCAGCCGAAACTGCTGCCAGCCTTCTGGCGGTTGACTACACTCGAGCCGAACAAAGAGTTCACGTGGGTCAGCAAAGGCCCGGGAATGATCGTGACGGGGCGGCACTCGGTCGAGCCGAGACCCGGCGGCTGTCGAGCGCTATTGTCGATCGAATATGACGGTGTGTTGAGTCCACTACTGGTGTGGATGGTTGGCGACCTCAACGATCGCTATCTCGCGCTCGAAGCGAACGGTCTGAAACGGCGAAGCGAATCACCCGAGCTGAGCTCCCACCAATGATCATGCTGCGAACGATGGCCGCATGCGTGTGCGCCGGTGCGTTCTCATGGCAGGCCACCAGACCTGCGACACGTTTTCGAGACGCCTCCATCCGGATCGACACGCGGGTTGCAGCGCCGCCGCGATGGGCAATGCTCGAGCGCCAACTCCTCGCCCAAAACATCCCCGCGTGCCGGGAGTTTTATCGCAAGTACTTTGATGACCGCGGCTACCTGCAGTGTTTCGTCCGCTGGGGCGCCAACGACGGGCCAGACGATGCGTTTGAGAACTTCAATCGCTGGCCGGAGCTTCATGCACTCGGCGCGAGCGACGAAATCCTACAGATGTTCCTCAGAGGGCATGAAGGGCTGCTCAAGCAGTACAGCGAGGCTCGAACGACGGAAGTGCCGATCGCCCGTGAAGGCATGTACTACAAGGAGTTCATCGTTCAGTCAGACTGGATGCATCACGGTGAAGGACTGCAGCTGTTCAACCGCATGGGCCTGTCGGTTCCCGACGATCCGACGTATCAGGCACGGGCGAGACGGTTTGCCGGCTTCTACATGGACGAAGATCCGGAGGCACCGAACTACGATCCGGTGCACAAGATCATCCGGAGCATGGAGAACGGCAGCCGTGGGCCGATGCTCCGGAAGGCAACGCCGATCGATTGGGTCGGCGATCCGTTCGACGTCACGGGATTCGACGCCTTGCACGGCGAGTCCACGTTCGAGCAGTTTCTCGCTCACTATCGAGAATACGGCGACGTAGTCGGCGATCACTTCCTGAACCTGGTCGCGACAACCTTGCCGATGAACGCATACCTGCTGGCGAACGAGCCGAAGTATAAGAAGTGGATTGTCGAGTATATGGATGCCTGGCTCGATCGGATGAAGCAGAACGAAGGCATCATTCCGAGCTTTGTCGATCTGGATGGGCGCATAGGCGGACCGGATCACCAGTGGTGGAAGAACGCGTACGGCTGGGGCTTCAGCCCGCTCAATCCGGTGACCGGGCGTCGTGAGGATCGGAATCGGATCCCGCGCGCGGTGGTCGGCTTCAACAACGCGTTGTTGGTCACCGGCGATGCGAAGTACATCGATGCCTGGCGCACGATGATCGATGCCGTCAACTCGCACTCGCGAAACGTCGACGGGCGCAAGCAGTTTCCGACGATGTACGGCGCGGGCGGCTGGTACGGCTGGCGCGACGCACCGTGGAATGTCGGCGCACTGGAGATCTGGTATTGGTCGCAACGGGCTGACGATCGATCGCGGATAGGCCGGAACGACTGGCTGGAGTATCTCGAAGGTAAAAATCCGAGCTTTCCCGAGCAGGCGATTGAACGGGATTTACGATCCATGCAGCAGCGGCTCAGCAACATGCGGCGCGACACGACGCCGCCCGAGAAGCGGCTCGCCGACAACATGCTCGACTACAATCCCGCCGCGACCGAATCACTGGTGCAGCTGATGTGGGGCGCGCTGCTGCCGGGCAGAGAAGGTGGCCTGCTCAACGCGCGGTTGCGCTACTTCGATCCCGATCGAAGGCGAGCCGGCCTGCCGCCCGATGTCGCGGCACTCGTGTCGGAGCTCTCCGACGCGCGAACGGTTGTGACGCTCATCAATCTGAGTCAAACTGAGCGCCGAACGCTGGTCGTGCAGGGCGGCGGATACGGCGAGCACCAGCTGATCGGCGTGAGCAACGGCAGCACGAAGACTCCGATCAATGGCCCGCTCCTGACCGTGCAGCTCGAACCTGGCTGCGGCGCCCGCCTCGAACTGCAGATGAAACGGTATGCCAATGCGCCGACGGTGAAGCAACCGTGGCAGAGAAGTGGATGGTGATTAGTGAATGCTGAAAATGCTGAATGGTGAATGTTGAATGCTGAATGTGAATGCCGAATGCTGACTGCCGATTGCTGACTGCCGATTGCTGACTGCCGATTGCAGATGTCGAATCGTGAATGCGAAATGCAGAATGCTGAATGTGAGTGGCGAATGCCGAGTGCCAAGATGCTTGTTAGTCGACGGATCGACAATGGATGGCGAAACGCCCGAATGCGATACGGTTTGATTGTGGTCATCGGTCTGTTCGTGCTCAGCGCGGTGTGTTCCGCCAACGCGGGGAGCGCGCAAGCGGCGTCCTCAGGCGAGCAGTTCATCGGCACCTGGTCCGGGACCTGGCAAGGAGCCGGCGGTTCAGGCGGGTTCGAGCTGACGCTCGAGAAGGGGAAAGAGGCTGGCGTTGCCGGTAAGGTATCGGTAACTGGCGATCCGGCCTACAAGGCGAACTTCAAGGCGCTCTCGTTCGATGGAAAGAAGATGACCGCCAAGTATGATTTCCCGCCGGCAGAAGCCGACGCCGAAGTCTTGCTCGAGACGACGTTCGACGGCAACAGCGCGAAGGGCACCTGGTCCCTGCGCGCGAAGGCGAGCGACAGCGAGGTGGTGTCGGGCACGTGGTCAGTGACGAAGAAGTAATGCCGCCGCTCGCGCCGCTGATGTCATGACCAGGTTCTTTGCCGCGTGCCGATAACGTGGTGACCAATTGCCCCAAATGCGCGACGCCAGTCCCGCCGGGGGCGATCGAATGCGGCCGTTGTGGAATCGTGTTTGCCAAGTATCACGAGCGCGTGCCAGCCGCTGTCGTCACCGGCGTAGGTCCGATCGTCGACGCGCCGCCGCGGCCGGTTGTCCGTGATCCGCTCCTCAGCCTCACGCGAATCGCACGGGCCGCACTGTTGCTGGGACTGCTGGTGTGGACGTGGCAGTTCGCAAAGGTGCCGATGGGACCGTCAGCTGGCGATTCCATCCTGCATCTGCCGAATCTCGTGTTCCACGAAGCTGGACACGTGCTGTTTTCCCCGTTTGGCCGCTTCATGACGGTTCTCGGCGGCAGCCTGTTCCAGTTTGCGCTGCCGGTCGGGATCGCGATAGCGTTTCTCGTACAACGCAATCCCTTTGGCGCGATCGTGTGTACGTGGTGGGCTGGACAAAACCTGATCGATGTGGCCCCCTATATCGCCGATGCCCGCGCGTTGCAGCTCGTGCTGCTGGGTGGAAAAACCGGCGCTGAAGTGCAGGGTCACGATTGGGAATACATCCTCGCGACGCTCGGCTGGATGCGGTTCGATCGCACGCTCGGACTGTGGGCGCATCGGACGGGCTTGCTGATGATGATTGGCGCGCTGATCTGGGGTGCACTCTATCTGGCGCGTGATCGCGGCGACCACGCGTGAGCGTCGCGAGATGAGGGGGCAGGCATGGCGCGTTCGAATGTGATTTTCGTCGGCATCAAGGGTACGGTTACGGCCATCGATCGCGATACGGGTGAGACGATATGGACGACGGCGCTGAAGGGCTCCGAGTTTGTCAACGTCTCGCTCGAGGACGGCGATCTGTTCGCCGCCTCGCGCGGTCGCCTGTACCGGCTCGATCCCGCCACCGGTAATATCAAATGGTGTAATGAACTGCCGGGCCTCGGCTATGGCCTGGTCACGATCGCGGGAACGTCGCAAGCGAGTGTGACAGCGGCCGAGAAACAGCGGCGTGACGCGGCCGCGGCGGCCGCGGCAACGTCGGCGTGAGTCGTATGAATCGATCTCGAAAGACCGATGAAGAGATCTGTCGGACAGGTCATTTTGGCTGAGGCGAAATAGGTGACGCCATGGGAACGCCTGAATTGTTCGTCGAACTGAAGTCGCCGCCGCATTTGAACCGGACCGGTGACGGCACAGGCGTGCTGTCGAAACTGGGTGAAATGGACCTGTTCAGCGGCATTCGATGTCCGCAGTGTGGCTGGCGGCCCGACGCGTCCAGCCGATGGTCTTGTTACGCCGAAGACTCGCCCGAACCCTTCTTTCACGGCTGCGGCACCGTGTGGAACACGTTTGCGACACGCGGCTGTTGTCCGGGATGCAGCCACGAGTGGCAATGGACGTCGTGTCTCCATTGTGAAGGTTGGTCACCGCACGAGGACTGGTACGAGAATTCGTGAATTCACCAACGCACGAACTCACCAATTCACCAATTTCCGAAGGTTCTGTCATGCTTTCCAGACGCCAGATGCTGGCCGTAACGTCGCTCGCGGCCGCGGCCGCGGTGCGCCGGTCACGACGCGCGTCCGACACGGCATCGCAGCCATCGACCGCCGTCAACTTCAGCGTGCCCTCAGACGCCTGCGACTGCCATACGCATGTGTTCGGCGATCCCGTCCGCTTTCCGTTCGCGGCTGGCCGAACGTACACGCCGGAATCCGCATCGGTTGACGAGATGCGCAAACTTCATCGCGCGCTGCATACGACACGCGTCGTGATTGTCCAACCCAGCGTCTACGGGACCGACAACCGGTGCACACTCGACGCAATCCGGCAGCTGGGGCCGACCGCACGCGGCATTGCAGTGATCGATGACCAGACGTCCGATACGGTGCTGGACGAGCTGGACCATGGCGGCATACGAGGAATCCGGATCAACCTGGCGACCGTTGGCCAGACCGATCCCAATCTCGGCAAGCGACGATTCGACGCCGCCGTCGCGCGGATCGGCTCGCGCAAGTGGCACATTCAGATGTATACGCAGCTGTCGGTGATTGCGGCGATGGCGAGTCAGATTGCCACGTCGCCCGTGCCGGTCGTGTTCGATCATTTCGGCGGCGCGCAGGCGGCGGCTGGCGTCTCGCAGCCGGGATTCGACGTGCTGCTGGATCTCGTACGAAAAGGACGCGCCTACGTCAAAGTCTCCGCACCATACCGTGGATCGACATCAGCGCCCGATTTCGTCGACATGGCGCCGCTGGCCAAGGCGCTCATCGCCGCCAACCGGCAGCGCATTCTCTGGGGCACCGACTGGCCTCATCCCGACACGACCCCCGGTCGGGCGGCCGACGAGATCTCACCGCTACGGCAGATAGACGATGGCCGCGTGTTCAATCAGTTCGCGACCTGGGCGTCGCCGGCTGAACGGCAGGCCATATTGGTCGACAATCCGCAACGGCTGTACGGCTTCGCCTAGTGTCCTCGACACACCCTCACCTGATGAACGGCAGGTATGCGGGGACGCGGCGTTGATAATCGCGGAACGCCTCACCGAAGCGAGAGGCGAGCAGAGCGTCTTCGATTCGCACGCGAATCTCGAGGCCGACGAGAAAGAAGCACAGCGCAAGGAGCAGCATCGGCAGCGGCGTGATGAGAAACCCTGTGCCGAGCAGCATGCACAGCATCGATGCATAGATTGGGTGGCGCACCACGCGATAGGCGCCCGACTGCACCAGCTGATGATCCGGATTGAGCCCGGCGTCGAACCGCCACTGGCGTCCCAACGTGCGGGCGCTCGTCCACGACAACACGCCGCCAAGCGCCAGACCGGTGACGGAGGCGGCGATGCGTGGCGTGGATGGTGAACGTACCCAATGGCTGTTCATCCAGAGGATCGCGAACCCGATACCCTGAATGACGATGCCCCACCGCGCGCGCCGGTCCACGGTCTGGGCGCGGCCGCCACCGTGGGTCAGAAAGAACGGAATCATCCAGGCAGTCCATCCGGCGGCCAGAAGCGCGAAGAGCGGCAGCGGCATGCCGCAGATTGTAAGACAGCCG
>JBPYFA010000553.1:0-27046 GCA_051986585.1 Vicinamibacterales bacterium
ACCAGCGTACCGACGATATTGCGGACCATGTGCCGCAGAAAACCGTCGCCTGCGACGCGCATCGCGAGCGGGGAGTCATGTCCCTGGCCCTCGCGCCAGTCGATCGTCTGGATCACGCGCACAGTCGAACTCACAACCGATCCTGCGGCCTGAAACCCGGCAAAGTCGTGTTGCCCAACGAGAGCCTTGGAGGCAGATTTCATCGCCGCGATGTCGAGCGGTTGGGGCACGTGCCAGGCGTATCGAACGAGAAAAGGGGAAACGATCGGCGCGTTGATGATTCGATACTCGTATGCCTTCCCCGTTGCGCTGAATCGCGCGTGAAAATCTGACGGGACATCCTCAACCGTCAGCACGCGGACATCGGCCGGCAACACAGCATTCAACGCCCGTGCGAGCGTGGCCGCACCCAATGTGCTGTTCAGCGATGCGGTTGCGACCTGGGCGAGCGCGTGAACCCCTGCGTCGGTTCGCCCCGCGCCGTGCACGACGACGCGTCCTCCGGCGAGCGGCACCAGAGCGTCCTCGACGAGCGCCTGAATGGACGTGCCCTCAGCCTGCCGCTGCCAGCCGACGTAATTCGTACCGTCGTACTGCAGCGTGAGTTTGAGATTACGCACGGCCGCTATGCCACACGCGAACCTGGCTTGACGACCGGCAGACCTTTCGCGCAAAGCGGACACGACGACGGATCGTACGAAGGAACGTTCATCTGCACGAGCGTAAACAGCGGCACAGGGACTCTTTCGGAATCGCCGCCTCGATCGACGAGCGCTCCGGCACCTGCCACCGTAGCGCCAGCCGCGTTGGCCACATCGATCGTCTCCCGGGTCGAACCGCCGGTCGTCACCACGTCTTCAACCACGACCACACGGTCGGCGGGTGACAGAGTAAATCCGCGGCGAAGTGTCAGCTTTCCGTCGACCCGTTCGGCAAACATCGCGCGGACGCCAAGCGCCCGGCCGACCTCCTGCCCGATGACGATTCCTCCCAGGGCGGGCGACAAAACTGCCGTCGGCTGCAGATGCGCCATGCTTTCGCCGAGCGCCTCGCCGAGCGCGGCGGCAAACTCCGGGTACTGCAACACGAGCGCACTCTGGAAATAGCGGTCGCTGTGGAGGCCGGACGACAGGCGGAAGTGCCCTTCGAGCAGCGCGCCCGATTTCCGAAACAGATCCAGAACTGCTTCCGCGTCCATTACGTCGCCTTTCCGTTGTGTGTCGCCCGCAGGTTGTCCTCGAACAATTTCAGGATGCGCTTGTACTCATCGGCCCAACTCGAGGCTTCCGTGAAGCTGTGATTCTCGACCGGATAGGGAGCAAACGACCAATTCTCTTTCCGCAGCTCGATCAACCGTTGCACGAGACGGACGGAATCCTGGAAGTGAACGTTGGTGTCGACCATCCCGTGGCAGATGAGAAGCGCCCCCTTCAACCCTTCCGCGAAGTAGATCGGCGAGCTCTTGCGATACGCGTCCATATCCTTCTGCGGCACGTTGAGAATGTTCGAGGTGTAGCCGTGGTTGTAGTGCGCCCAGTCGGTGACTGGCCGCAGCGCGGCGCCAGCCGCAAAAACGTCGGGCGTTGTGAACATCGCCATGAGCGTGATGAAGCCGCCGTAGCTGCCGCCATACACGCCGATGCGCCGGGGATTCACCTGTTCTTTTGCCGTCAAGTACTTCGCGCCGTCGACGATGTCCTCGAGATCCTTGCCTCCCATGTGGCGGTAGATCGCCGTCCGCCAGTCTCGCCCGTAGCCGGAGCTCGCACGGTAATCGACGTCGAGCACGACGTAGCCGCGCGCGGCAAGCAGGTTATGAAACATGTATTCACGGAAGTAACTCGCCCAGTACTTATGCGCGTTCTGCGCATAGCCGGCCCCGTGGACGAACACGACACCGGGATGCAAGGGGTCTCGCTTCGCGCCGATCATCTCCGGCGTGAACAGACGCGCGTAGACGTCGACTCCATCGCGGGCACTGAAGGTGATGACTTTGGGATCGATCCAGCTGAAGCTTCGCCATTCGGCGCTGGGCGTGACCGTCACTTGCTTCGCTGGCGCTCCAGGCCGGTTCGCCATGACGAACACTTCAGGAGGCTTGTTGCTGTAGGAGTAGATCACACCGAGCGTGGTGTTATCTGGCGACACCTGCGCCTGATTCGATCCCACCATGGTGGTGATCTTCGTGCGTCCTCCGCCCTCAGTCGAAATGGAATAGAGGTGCCGCTCGCCAGGATGCGCTTCGCTGGTCGTGAGGTAGAAGTTGCGCCCATCAGGCGAAAGCTCCACGGCGCTGACTTCCCACTTGCCTTCGGTCAGTTGCTTTGGCTTGGCATTCTCCGCCGACAGGTCGAGCGTGTAGACGTGCATCCAGCCGTCGCGCTCGGACAGGAACCACACGCGCTTGTTGTCGGGCAGGAACTCGACGGTGGCCGCACCGAATCCCGTGCCGGTCTCGCGCACCCACGCATCATCGTGCAAGGTGTCGATGACGTGCGTCTTTCCCGTTTCCGGCTCGATCGTCACGAACCAGCGATCCTTGTTGTCGGCCGATGATGCAGAGGCGACCGCGTATTTGCCGTCGGCGGACACCACCGGCATGCTCCACCGAATGTCGCGCTCCGCCTTCGCCGGAGATCCTGCCGGCTTCTCGGCTTCGGCGATCGGCGGCGCAAAACTCCCGTCCGCCCACACCGACTTGCCGGTCTGCAGATTCAGGACCGCGAGCAGGCGACGATCCTGCGTGTCACCCACGTTCGATCTGCCGGGAATGTCCTCGGTGTAGCCCGTCTCCGTAACGTAGCTCGGCACAATCGTGTTCTTGGCGCCGACCGGACGCTCGGCGACGAGGATGAATACGTGCGTATCGTCTGGCGACAGCATCAGATCGATCGCTGACTGACGATCCTGGAGCTCGAAACTCGGCAGCTTGTCTTTTTTCGCCTTGTCCTCGTCCTTCTTTTTCTGTTCCTTCTGCGTGCGGACGTAGTCGATCAGTTTTTCTTCTTCATCGCGCAGGAACTTCTGGCTATCGGTCAGGCGCGGATCGGTCTTCTTCGGCGCCACGTCGGTCAATTGCGTCACGATGCCGCCGGTGGCCGAATCGAGCGGCACGACGAACAGATTTCCATCGCGGACATAAGTGATGTGCGTATCGTTGCGCGCCCATCGCGGGTTGGCCTCAGCGCCGGTCGTTCGCGTGATCTGGCGTCGAATTCCACGGGCGCTGTCAACCAGAACCACGTCGCCGCCGTCTACAAACAGGATGCGGTGATGTGCCTTGTCCCATCGGCCATTGGCTGCCGGCGAGGCTTTGACTTCCTCGTCGGACAACTTACGCAGGTCAGCGCCGTCGCGGCCGACCACGTAGGTGGACGACTCAGTTTCGCCAGGTTTCCGCCAGTCGAAGAACAGTTTCTGAGAATCGGCGGACCACCGGAGCCCGGTCGGGGGATAGCCGACCAGATCCGGGCCCCGCATGATGCTGTCGACGGTCAGTTCGAAACGGCCGGGCGGTTTGGGGGAGTCCTGGTCCGAGGTATTTGGTTTCTGGGCGGGAACAACGGCCAGCGAGGGGCCAGCGAGGAGCGCTATCGCAAGCGCAAAAACGTGTCGTTTCATCGAGTGCTTCCCTGGAGGTCGTGGAACCGGCAAATGGCGGCGGGCCAGCGGCCAGTAGTATACATTTTGGAAACACTCGCTCCGGAACCTCCGTCATACCCTCGACGGCACGCGCCGGTTCTTGCTGTTCCTGAAGCATCGATTTCCTGAAGTTCCGTTTCTGGAGAGACCTGTAATGCGTTTCGAGCAACAAATATCGGCCTGTTTGAAGAATGCGGCGGCGGCGGCCGCCATCCTGGCAATGTTCGCTTCCGGGCGGGTGGTGTCCGCATCCGAACAGGCACCCACGTCTCCGCCGCCGCAGGCTCCGGCGACAACGGCGCCAGCGCCATCCGCACAGGAACCGGGCCAACCGACGCCGGTAGTGGCGCCCGGTCCAGAGCTGCAACTCAGCTCGGATGACGCGGTTCGATTGGCGTTGGAGAACAACCTCGGCATCCGTGCTGAAAGGCTGAGTCCGCAGGCGCAAGCGTTAGCGGTTGCACAAACGCGTGCGAACTACGCACCGGTGGTCTTCGGCGGCTCGACGAAGAACAGCAACAGCAACCCGCCGCAGAATTTTCTCGCCGGCAACAACTTCGTGACCAACCAGGGTTTCCGATCGAGCGCCGGCGTTGCCCAGCTGCTGAAATGGGGCGGCGGCAACTACCAGGCATCGCTCGATGGCTCGCGCAATACCACGAGCGATCCGACCGATCCATTCAACCCGCGCCTCTCGTCGAATTTCAATTTCAACTTCACCCAGCCGATTCTCCGCAATTTCACGATCGACTCAACCCGGCAACAGCTGCTCATCGGCCAGAAGCAGCAGGAAATCGTGGACATTCAGCTGCAGCAGCAGGTCACGCAGACCTCTCGCTCGGTGAGAAACGCGTACTACGATCTCGTTTCGGCCATCGGCCAGCTGAAAGTCTCGCAGGAGTCGCTGCGACTGGCTCAGGAATCGCTTCAGAACAACCGTCGACGCGTCGAGGTCGGCACCATCCCGGAGATCGACATCGTCGAAGCCCAGGCGGAGGTCTCGCGCAACGAAGAATCGGTCATCATCAGTGAATCGCAGGTGAAGTCGTTCGAGGATGCGCTCCGCACGCTGATCATGAATCCGCAGCAGCCGGATTTCTGGACCGTGCACATCGTGCCCACCGAGCAGCCCGTGCTGACGCCTCGTCCGATCGATCTCGATGCCGCCATCAAGAATGCGCTCGACCATCGCACCGACCTGGCACAGTCGCATCGTGAGATGGATCAGACGGACATCACCATGCGGTTCGCCAAGAACCAGAAGCTGCCGACACTCAACGCGATTGTGAATTACGGGCTTGCCGGTGTGGCTGGTACCCGCACGATTTACGACACGTCCGGCGGCTTCCCTGTGCCGCTGGGAGTGGCTCAGCGCAGCTTCAGCGACGCGCTGCACGACATCTTCGGCAACGACTTCAAAACGTGGAGCCTGCAATTTCAGCTGAGTTATCCAATCGGCACGAGCGCCGCTGACGCCGGATACGCGCAGGCAAAGGTACAGCGCGAACAACAGGTCACGACCCTGCAGCAGCTCGAGCTGCAGGTCACGCAGCAGGTTCGGGAAGCCGCGCGACAAGTCGACACGTCGCTAAAGCGGGTCGAAGTGACCGCCAAAGCACGCGAATTCAGCCAGAAGCGATACGAGGCGGAGCAGAAGCGGATCAGCGTCGGGCTATCCTCGACCTTCCAGCTGAATCAGGCCCAGCGCGACCTCTCGAGCGCCCAGCTCGCCGAGCTGAACGCAATCATTGCCTATAACCGCTCGCTCATCGCATTCGAGGCGATTCAGGCGGTGCCGCCAGGACGATGAGACGACGGAGAGGACGGAGGGCGCGGAACCAGCCTTCCGTGATCTCCGTATCCTCCGCAGCTCTGAGATAAACTGCAGCGCGTGAAGCTGACCGTGACGGTCATCACGCGCGACGAGGCGGCCCACATCGGTGCCGCGCTCGACTCGGTGTCCTGGGCCGATGAGATCATCGTCGTCGACTCGCAGAGCACCGACAACACCGTCGCCGTCGCACGGCCCCTGGCTACGCGCGTAGAGGTCCGCGAGTGGCCAGGCTACAGCGCACAGAAGAACTACGCCGCCAGCATCGCCTCGAACGACTGGATCCTGTCGCTCGACGCTGACGAACGAGTCACGCCGGAACTCGCCACCGAGATCAAAGGGCTACTGCGGAAGGGGACCACGGAATGCGGCTATCGCATTCCACGGGTGACCTGGTACCTCGGACGCTGGATTCGATCGACCGACTGGTATCCGGACTACCAGCTGCGCTTGTACGATCGCCGCGCGGCGCGCTGGAATGGACGGCGAGTTCACGAGTCGGTAGAGGCAGATCGGCCGCCTGGCCGCCTCCGCCACGAGCTTCAGCATTACGCCTACCGCGATATCTCCCACCACCTCGCCACAATCGACAAATACACAACGCTTGCGGCGGAACAATGGCGGTCGGAGGGCCGACGTACCGGCTGGTTGGGGATGATCTTTCATCCACGGTTCGCCTTTCTTCGCAACTACATCCTGCGCGGCGGCTTTCGCGACGGCGACGCCGGTTTGCTGATTTCTCAGTTGAACTCGTACTACGTATTCCTGAAGCTGGCGAAGTTGTGGGAACTCAACCAGCAATCCGGAAATCCCAATCAGCAATCCGGAAATCCCAATCAGCAATCCGCAAATCCCAATCAGCAATCCGCACCCAATCAGCAATCGGCAAATCTCAATCAGCAATCGGCCAATCTCAATCGCCAATCGGCAGTCTCCAAATCCGCAGTCAGCAATCCGCAGTCCCCAATCAAAAGAGGCTGATGTTCTCGCTGCACATCGATACAGCGCGAACGTGGCGAGGCGGCCAGAACCAGGTGCTGACCACGGTCATGGGGCTGCGGGCGCTTGGGCATCGGACGATGCTGGTGGCGCATTCGGAGGGAGAACTGCGGCAACGTGCCGCGGAGGGACTCGACTTGATCCCGCTCGCGCCGAAAACGGAAATGGATTTGACCGCCGCCTGGCGGCTGTCGCGCGTCCTCAAGCAGCTGAAACCTGGCATTATCCATGCGCATGATCCGCACGGCGTGGCAATGGCTGCGATCGCCTTGTCGATGAGCACCCAGCTCGCGAAGCCGCCGCTGGTTGCCGCGCGGCGGGTTGATTTTCATTTACGTGGCAATTCACTCTCGCGCTGGAAGTACCGACAGGTCGACTGTTTCATCTGCGCCTCAGAGGCGATTCGACAAATGCTCCTCGGCGACGGCGTTCCGGCGGCGAGAGCCGTCACAGTCCACGAAGGGATCGACATCGAGCGCCTCGAACGGGCCGAGCCGGCCGACCTGCACGCCGACTTCTGGCTTCCGCATCAGGCGCCGATCGTCGGCAACGTCGCCGCGCTGGTCCCGCACAAGGGCCAGCGATACCTGATTGATGCGGCAAAGATCGTCGTGCAACATGTGCCCGACGCACGGTTCGTGATTGCGGGCGAGGGCGAGCTCCGTCAGGCGCTCGAGCGGCAAATCAAGGATTCCCATCTCGAGAAACATGTCCTGCTGGCTGGCTTCCGGCCAGACGTCCTCTCGGTACACAAGGCCTTCGATATCTTCGTGATGAGCTCGGTCACGGAGGGACTCGGCACATCGCTGCTCGACGCCATGGCGGCGGGCAAGCCGATCGTGGCGACCCGAACGGGTGGAATACCGGAAGTGGTGTCCGATGGAGAGACCGGGCTGCTGGTGCCGCCGCGCGATCATCACGCGCTGGCCGATGCCATCGTTCGACTCCTGAACGACGCGCAGCTCCGGCGTGGGATGGGCGAGGCCGGCCGTGCCCGCGCGAAAGCGTTGTTCAGCGCCGAGCGGATGGTGCAGAACACGCTGAACGTCTATCAGCGCGTTGCGCTGGAGCCGCATCGGGAACAGTGAAGGACGTCGGTTTTCGGTTTTCGGTTTTTGGTTTTTAGTTTTCGGTTGTTGGTTTTCGGTTTCGGTTTTCAGTTTTTTGTTTTGGGGCTGTTGGCTTCGTCGCTCGGGTAGCGTATCTGACTGGCCGAACCGAAACTGAGAACACAAAACCAAAAACTCAAACTAACCAAAAACCAAAAACAGAAAACTGAAAACCGAAAACTAAAAACTGAAAACTGACAGAATCGCTTCACCGTACCGCAACCAACCCCGACTTGCAGCCCGATCCAACCCTCGGACATTCGTCAAACGTCACCGCCGCACCATTCTGCGAGAACGTCACGCCACGAACCACATGTGCGGACGGCGTGCCGTCGGGATCGATCAGATTGATCTGATTGATCGGCTTGCGGGCGACACCATCGAAGATGCGCAGCTGATAGCCGTTGACGACGAATCCAACCCGATAGCCATCGTTGGCCCAGGCGATTTCGTCGCAATGCTCACTGCCGGCGCGAAGCTCGCCAACTTGGACGAGGTCGGCGCGCGACTTCCCAAGCCACAACGTCTCGCACCAGCCGGAGCGACACGGCTGCTTGCGCACAAGGCCGATCGCCTGGGCGTTGGCCGGGCTGGCGGCCATGAGTTCCTGCACGGCGCCGGCGCGCTTCCCTGCGAGGTACGCTCCGGCGAGCGCCGCGGCCATGGCGATGGATAGGAAGACGGCGGTCAGCCTCGCCTGACGGCGCGGGGGTGACACAGTCCTCGTAGCGGGCATTGCGAGTCTCCCTGTTGTCTGCCAAAACCGCAGGCGTTCATCATGCCGACGTGGCAGAGCGAAAAATCAAAGCTCACCGGGTCCATGGGGTTCAACTTACGCAGCGATGCCGTGATGTCGGCGGCCATGCGCCACCCTGGACTCGTATATTGCGTCAGTTGAAGGCACCGCCCGAGGCGGATGACGTGGGTATCGAGCGGCACGATCAGCTTCGATGCCGGCACGTTCGTCCACACGCCGAGGTCGACCTCGTCGCGACGCACCATCCAGCGCAGAAATAAATTGAGCCGCTTGCATGCGCTGCCGGACGAGGGCCGGGGAAAGAAGTAACACACCCCGGGCCGTCGCGGTCGCCGTCCGTACGCACGACGAATATCGAGGGCAAGCGCGCGCGTCGAAAAGCTGTCCAGTGCAGGGCCGATATCCTCGTGGCAGTCCTCCAGGCCTTGAAGAAAGAACTTCTCGACCGACCCTGCCTGTTCCAGCATCTGACGGAGCATCCACAGCAACGCGATCAGATCCGCGCCGCGGATCCAGCGATGCACCATTGCGCGCATCTCGACTGGCGGGCGTTCCGGATTGAAGCGGCGAACGAATTCAGCTGGCGACGGACCGAGCGCGTCGAACAACGTCTGGATCGAATTGAGCACGCTCGCGACCCGCCCGAACGCGAGCGCGGCGGCACAGAACCCGGCAATCTCGCGGTCAGCAGGATCGGTGAACGGTCTGACTGTCTGGATCGGATCGCTTGCCGAATCGATCCGGTTGTAGTCGTGATAGAGCGCGTCGAGCCGATTGGCTAGCTCGACGCCGTTGGCAGCACGGGACATTACGCCCGATGATGATAACTGACGAATCCACAATGCTGAATGACGAAGAAAAATCAATCAGCAATCAGCAATCCGCAATCAGCAATCCGCAATCCGCAATTCATTCAACATTCAGCATTCAACCTTCAGCATTTCAATTGATTCGTATCGCCAGATACTTCGCATTGTTCGTCTCGACCGTTTCAAGCACAGCGTTGTCGGCATCGCTGACCGCGATGAGGTAATACAACCCCGGCGCCGTACCGGTCGGAATGGTGACCGGGGACTGCGCTGCACTCGTCGCGTTGGGACCGAGCGCAATCACCGGACGGTTGCCGATCTCCTGGTCCGAGGCATCGAAGGTGATGTTCGCCGAAAGATAAAAGCGCGTGGTCGACGGACCAGCAGAACCACCGCCAATGTTCTTCACAGTGTCGTTCACCTGAATTGTTGTACCAGCGACCGCCGAAGCCGGCGCCGTCAACGCGAACTCGCTCAGATCTGGTCCGACCTTGGTCGTGCCATACGACACGTTGTTCGTCTCGGCCGATTCCGCCACCGCGTTCGTGTCGTCGGCGCTGACCAGGATGTAGTACGTCCCCAGCTCGGTATCCGCCGGGATCGTCAGTGTGGTGCTGGCGGAGCTCGTCTGGCCCGGTTGAAGCGCGGGCACGTTCCGGCTGCCGAGGAACTTGTCGGTCGCATCGAGCGAGAAGTTGGTCGACAAATAGAACGATGTTGTCGAGTTTCCGGCCATGTTGCTGCCCTGGTTCTTCACCGTGTCGTTCACCGTGATCGGGAAGCCGGCGCCGGCGACGGTCGGAATAACGGTGCTCGATTCGATTAAATCGGGACCGATCTTGATCGCCGTGCTGAACTTGACGTTGTTCGACTCGCTTGTCTCGGTGACCGCTCCCGGGCCGTCCGCCTTCGCGATGATGTAGTACGTTCCGGCGGCCGTCGTCCCTGGAATGTTCAACGACGTCGAGCCGGTATCGGTCAATCCAGCGGTGAGAGCGCCCACAGACCGGCTGTTGAGCGGCGTATCGGAACTGTCGAGCAGCACGTTGGCCGACAGGTAGAACGTCGTTGCGGATGCCGCTGCGTCTCCGCCACCCTGGTTCTTTGTCGTGTCGCTCACAGTAATCGAGCTGCCCGCCGCGACGGTCGAGGGGACCGTCAACGCCGTAATCACGAGGTCAGGTCCGATCGGAATGATCGATCCCATCTTCACGTTGTTGTTCTCGTTCGATTCGGCGACCGTGCCAGCGGAGTCGGCCTTCGCGAGCAGATAGTAGTTCCCGACGCCGACGGTGGACGGCACGGTAAAGGTCGTGGATGCGGACTCGGTCGTACCGGGCGCCAACGAGCCGACCTGGCGGGTGCCGAGGAACGGATCCGCAGCGTCGATAACGGTGTTGGTCGAGAGGTAGAAGGCGGTCAGGGACGCCTGGGAAACCCCAGTGCCCTGATTCTTCGTCGTGTCATTGACCGTAATCGGTGACCCGGCGCCGGCGGTTGCCGGCCCTGTCAACGTCGTCACCACCAGATCAGAGGGTGAATCGTTGCTGACGATGGTGACGACAGCGCCGGCTGAGCCGACCAGGTACGCCGGGTCGGGCGCGATGCTGATAAGAACAGTCTCATTCGATTCGACCGCCAAATCGTCGATCGGTGTTACGGGAACAACGGCGGATGCGGCCCCTGCATCGATCGTGAGCACTCCAGGGAGGGCAACGTAGTCAGAACCAGGCGTCGCGGTTCCACCGACCGAGTAGTGAACAAGCAACGGCTGCGACGTATCACCGGTACGGCTGAACGTGACCGCGCCGGAGACCGGTCCGGCTTCGGTCGCGGTGGCGATCGACGCGACGACGCTCACTGCCGGTTTGTCCGGCGGCGGTGTCGAGGAGCTGCAATTCGGCAGCGAGAACGATCCGATTCGCGTTTGCCACCCGGCATCGCTCGTCACCGCGTAGTACTCCTGCGTGTACCAGAACGTACAGTCATCGACTGGATCGACCACCATCGAACTGTAGTCACCCCACCGCCCGGTCGAGTTTGTCTGCGAGCCGGTGCCGACAACGAGATCGGTTTCGCCAAGCGTCATCAGGTTTGGTGGATCCGTAGCAAGGCGTCCGGTGTAACGAATCGACGGGAATGTCGACGGCCCGACGACGCTGAAGCCAAGGGCCATGTTGCCAGCGGCATCGAGGGCAACGCTGCCCATCCAGCGATGATTGGCATCCGGCGCGTAGGTACCCTGCTGGTAGATCGATGGCGACGATCCCGGGTTCCGGATTTCGTACCAGCGAATGCCGGCGTGATCGGTGCCGTCAGCGTCAACCGTGTGGTTCACGACCAGTGATTCGTGGTCACCAAAATTGCGGTACTGGAGGCGGTACATCAGGCGATCCGACATCGCATCGATGGTCGTGGTTGTCGCCGGCTGCGGCAGGCAGTTTCTCGAGTTGCCGCACATGTCTGAATCGAATGGCGCCGTCGGCAATGCAGCGACACGCGTGAAGAAGGACTGCGATGGCGTCGTCCAGTCCGAATGGAACTGCCAGATTTGGATCTGATCGGTCGGCGTGGCTCCCCACGCGTCGTCGTCAATCTGGGCGAAGTACGCCGGCGAGCCGGGCGGCGGCGCCGGACCGTCCAGATCGGCGGGCAGCATACCGGCCAGGTTCATGTCGACCGATGCGAGATCGTAGTAGATGGCTGACGCAGGCTGACCCTGCAGCATCTTCGCGCGATCGAACGCCACGACGCCCTGCCCGGCAAACTGCAGCGACAGCGACGTGTACTGGTTCATCGTCATGTAGTAGCCGTCCGGCCACACGCCCATTTTCGGGTAGTCATTCAGCTTGTCGAACGAGTACTGATAACGGTAGTAGGCGCCGAGCGGATCGGAGGTTGCCGACACGGCGATGCACTCGTAGAACGGCCCGTAGAGCAGGATGCCGAAGAGATTGTTCGGGATCGCCAGCTGACTCATCACCCAGCGATCGGCGAGGTGATCGTAGCGAACGATCGGATCGCCGTCGTTGCGCGTTTCGCACGGGCCGCCGAATCCGCTCCACAGGGTGTTGGCGGCAGCGGGTCCGTAGATCAAGGCCGGCGGGGTCGAGCCCGACCCCTTGCTGTAGACGGCAAAGGAGAGGTTGACCCACTGCACGAAATGATTCGGCCCGACGTCGCCGTTCGTATCGGGCGGGAGCACGCCATTCACGTTGCCGACACCGTCGACGCTCTGTGAGGGTGCGGGAATCGACGGAATGCTGGGCGATGATTGCACGACCGGATCCGAGAAGAGACCTGCAGTGTGGCGCGCCACGCGACGCCACCGCGGCTCGCGCTCTTTCACCAGCTCACCGACTGGCGGCAGCCCCGGTGGAAGATCGCGGAGACGGGGCGAACGATCGAAGTGATCCAGTTTGATGACAGATGTTGGTGCTCCTGCCCGGATCGCTTGAGCCGCGGGACGCTGTGCCTGGATACCGGTGATGGAAACGAGCGCGGCGAGGCCGGCCACGACAAACACGCGTTGTCTCATGCGCGGGGGCCGCGCAAGGCTCATACCGGTCGAGGTTGGATTGGTTAACTACGAGTATCTTGCGTAACTCGTGTAGGAACTGGGGTTTATGGCTCGCCGCCGCTGCTGACAAAACGCGTGAGTGTGCGCCTGCTCACAGATTGGGGGGAGCCATGACAAAAGCGTGCAGAGCGGACAGCGCACCGCCCTTGAGCGGGCAGTCGTTCGTTGAGATCGCGATCAGAAGGTCGTGATCGGTACGCCGTCGCGGCACAGCGGACACTGTTCCGCCCGGATGTTCTCGGGCGCCGCGTACTCAGCGAGCGCAAAGTTCGGCACGCCGAGATCGACGATCGATTCCAGACGATCGAAAATCTCGACGGTGGCAATCACCCGCCCGCCGGCTTCGGTGATGAGCGCGGCACATCGTTGGAACGTTTTGCCGGTATTCCGCACATCGTCGGCCAACAACACGCGCTTGCCAGCCAGCTGACGGCGATAAAAGCTGCGAAGCACGGAGGCGTCCGCCGCATTCGGAAGCGGGGCAAAACTGCAGGCAGGATGGGTCAACGCGCGGCGGCCATCTAAAAGACCGGCGAGCGTGTGGGCAAGGAGCGCACCGCCCATCGCAGGGCCAGCGACGACGTCCGTCTGCTCGATCAGCGCTGCCGGGAGCACATCGAGCAAATCCTGTGCGAGTCGCCATATCGTGGAGGGGTGCAGGAATAGCTGATGCGGATTCAGATAGACGCGACCGTGAAACCCATTCCGGTAATCGAAGTGTCCATCGCGCATCAGCACTTCGAGATCCTGCAGCGTCTTCAGCGCCTGGCGGCGCACGTCATTCTGGCGTGTCACGTCGATTGGCCTCTTCTCAGTCAGCTGCGGCATTGCGGTAAACGGGTTTTCCTCCAACGATGGTGGCAATCACGCCGCCGACCAGCTGCCAGCGATCGAACGGCGTGTTCTTGGATTTGGAGACGAGCTTCGCCGCATCAATCGTGGTCGGCAGATCCGGCGCGAGCACGGTGATATCGGCCGGTGCTCCCTCGTCAAGTCTTCCGCCGGGCAGGTTCAGCACGCGAGCGGGGTTGACCGACAGGAGCTCGATCATGCGGGCCAGCGGAATCCGGCCGGTACGCACCAGTCGATCGAACACGATGGGCACGGCCGTTTCGAGACCCACGATCCCGAACGGTGCGCGATCGAACTCGACCATCTTCTCGTCGATGTGATGCGGGGCATGGTCGGTAGCGATGACGTCGACGCTGCCGTCGACGATGCCTTCCAACATCGCGTCGCGATCGGCGGTTGCACGCAGCGGCGGATTCATCTTGCAGTTGGTGTCGTATTTGACCGGACCGTCGAGCGACTCGTCGGTCAAGGTGAAATGGTGCGGTGCGACTTCGCAGGTCACATGGACGCCACGATCCTTGCCGGCTCGCACCGCGCGCAGCGATTGGCGCGCGCTCATATGGGCGATATGCACGTGCGCGCCGGCCAGCTCGGCGAGCGACACGTCGCGCTCGACCATGATCGACTCGGCTTCGCCTGGAATGCCACGAAGCCCAAGCCGGGCCGCGACATAGCCTTCGTGCGCGACGCCATCGCCTTTGAGCGACGGATCTTCGCAGTGATTGATGATCGGTACGCCCAGCATGCGCGCGTACTCGAGCGCGCGCCGCATCAGCAGCGCGGTCGCCACCGGCCGGCCGTCATCAGTAAAGGCCACACAGCCGGCGTGCTTCTGCTCTCCCAGTTCAGCCAGCTGATCGCCCTTCGAGCCGATCGATACGGCGCCGATCGGATATACCCGGGCACGGCCGGCCTCCGCGGCTTTCTTGAGAATGAATTCGGTGATGCCTGCGTGATCGTTGATCGGTTCCGTGTTCGGCATGCAGGCTACCGCCGTGAATCCGCCGGCAATCGCCGACGCGGTGCCCGTTGCAATCGTCTCCTTGTGCTCCTGCCCCGGTTCCCTCAGGTGTACGTGGATATCGATCAAGCCGGGCGCGACAATCCACCCGCGCCTGATCTCGAACACATCGGCGCCATCGGCTGGAATCCCTCGACCGATCTTCGCAATCCTGCCGTTGTCGATGAGCACGTCAAATTCGCCGTCGCGGCCGTTGGCCGGATCGATGACGCGTCCGCCTTTGAGGAGTGTCTTCATGCTCGCGATGTTGTTCGCCTCACCCTGTCTCACCGAAGCTCCCTTGGAGAACCGTACACAGTTCCGCCGGCGCTCAGTCGCACGGCGCGATTTCGTCGAGCTCCCGGCCTAGTGCTCGACCAGCGGATCCACGGCATCGCGGCCAGACAGCAGATACAGGACCGCCATTCGGACGGCCACGCCATTCGACACCTGCTCGAGGATCACGGAATAGGGACCGTCGGCGACGTCGGAATCGATTTCGACGCCGCGATTCATCGGCCCCGGGTGCATCACGATCGCGTCGGGGGCCGCGCGGCGCATACGCTCAGGGGTCAAGCCAAACATCGTGAAATATTCGCGGACCGACGGGATGTAGTGACCATGCATCCGCTCATGCTGAATGCGAAGCATCATCACGACATCCGCCCCTTCGACGGCGTCGTCGACCGACGTGGTCGGGTGCACGCCGAATTCATCGACGTGCGAAGGCATGAGCGTCGCGGGGGCGCACGCCCAGACGTTGGCGCCCATGGTATTGAGGAGCGCGACGTTCGACCTCAGCACGCGGCTGTGCAGCAGGTCGCCGACAATGGCGACCTTGAGACCAGCCAGTCGACGCTTGTGCTCTCGAATCGTGAAGGCATCGAGCAGCGCCTGCGTCGGATGTTCGTGCATGCCGTCGCCGGCGTTGATAATCGTCGACCGGCACATGCGCGCGAGCAGGTGCGGAGCCCCCGATGACCCGTGGCGCATCACGATCATGTCGGGCGACATCGCCTCGATGTTGCGCACGGTGTCGAGCAGGGACTCTCCTTTCGTCACGCTCGAGGTCGCGGTCGCGATGCTGAGCGTGTCGGCGCTCAATCGCTTCTCGGCAATCTCAAACGAGGTTCGGGTCCGGGTGCTGGGTTCGAAGAACAGATTCACGACTGTCCGGCCGCGAAGCGTCGGAACCTTCTTGATTGCCCGGCCGCCGATCTCCTTCATCGCTTCGGCGGTGTCGAGGATCAGCGTGATTTCATCGGCATCCAGGCCGGCAATGCCGAGCAGGTGCCGGGACTTCAAGGTCGCGGCCGCAGTCGGCGTCTCTGCGCTCGTCGTTGTCATGCTTCCCCCTCGATGAGCACTTCGTCGGTGCCGTCAATCTCCTGCAAGCGCACCTGCACGCTCTGCTTCAACGACGTCGGCAGGTTCTTGCCGACGTAATCCGCCTTGATCGGCAGCTCGCGGTGGCCGCGATCGACCAGCACCACGAGCTGGATCGCTTGCGGGCGGCCGAAATCGATCAGGGCGTCCAGCGCCGCTCGAATCGTCCGGCCGGTGTAGAGCACGTCGTCGACGAGCAGGATCTTTCGATCGTCGATGGAAAACGGAATTTCGGTGCGCCGGACGAGCGGCTGCGGACCAACCGGATGGCGCATCAGGTCGTCGCGATAGAGCGTAATGTCGAGCGCGCCGGTCGGCACGTCGTCGCCATTGATCTCGTGCAACGATCGCGAAATGCGCCGCGCCAGAGGCACGCCGCGCGTGCGGATGCCGACCAGCGCAATCTCGTCAAGTCCGCGGTTGCGTTCGAGAATCTCGTGCGCCATTCGTGTCAACGCCCGGGCCATGCGATCGGCATCCATCACGAGCGCCATGGCAGACTCCAGAACGAAGAGGTATACGGAAATAGAAGCCGCGACGGCCGTCGCAGCAAAGTCCAGGCAGGAGTGTCCAACTCGTCACCTCTTGGCGACCTCACAGGGCCGCGTTAAAGAGTTCGATTAATGCTATCACGAAGTCAGCTACCAGCTGCCAGCTACCAGCTACCAGCTGCCGATCCAAACCGAAATTCGAACAAAGAAGGTGTGCTGGGAGCTGGAAGCTGGGAGCTGGAAGCTGGGAGCTCGAAGCTGGAAGCTGGAAGCTGGGAGCTGGGAGCTGGGAGCTGGGAGCTAACACTACCTGCTGTAACTCGGAATGAACACAATCGGCCGATCCGCCGTAAACGCTCGGGTGAAGAGATCCGCACGCGCGAATCCATCCATATCGCGCGCGACAGGAAGACCGAGAAAGTAGAGCACCGTCGGCGTGACGTCGACGACCGAGCCGCGCGGCCGGCGACCCGGTTCTATGGCGCTCCCCGATGCCATCAGGAACCCGTCTGGTCCGCGCTCGTGGGTTCCACTGAACTCCGGATCGCCCAGCACGCGTCCAATCGCCTGCTTCACCGGGTTCATCGGCTGCATGCCAAAACCGGAAACGACAACGAGCAGATCACCCTGGGCAAGCCCATCGAGCGCGGCCGCCACCTCGTTGTCGATGTACGCGTAGTAGCGATCCATCGCCTGCGAGAAACGGCGCCGCTCTTCCTCGGGCAGATCGCGAAAGATTCTGGATTGCGTGAATCGCAGGTAGTAGTGGCCGACGGTATCGAGACCCTCGTACCGCAAGGCGGTGAGCCGTGGCGACATCGGCCCAGCCATCTTGCGCATCGCGGCGCTGTACCATCGATCGCGACGAATGGCAGATTCTTCCGGCGTTCCGGACTTGCCGGCGCCGATTTGCGCCTGGACGACATCGACGCCTTGGGGTGACTGGGTGAACGATGCTTCCAGCGATGGAAGCAACTCTCGTGGCGTGGCCGCACGATCGAATTCCGCGATCGAACCCACCAATTGGTGGAACCGATCGCTGACGATGAAACCATCGACATCTTCGGCGGGATAGGTCAACGGCCATCGGACGATGCCGACGCGGACGCCTGATTGGGAGGCGATCGACCAGAGCGGCCGCGCCCGCCAGATGCTCGACGTGTTGGGTTGATCGCGAATGAAGCCCAAGTGAACGAGCGCGTGCGAAAAGCAATCGTCCGGCAGCAAGTCAACCACGCCGTCGTCGTTCCGCGCGAAATACGACGAGGCCGATCGGACCCCGTTCTTCCAGGGATACATGCCGGTGGCCACCGCAGCCCATACCGGATCCGGCTGCGTCGGCCGGACCGTGGCCAGATCCATGACCGCGCCTTTTTCCAGAAGCCGGCCAAAGCCCGGCAGCCGGCCCTCCGCCACTCGCGGCATCACGTACTCGAGCGACGCGCCATCGAGCAGAATCATCGTCACGCGCGGCTGGCCGGCCGACGCCGGCTCGGCCCGCTGCAGCGCCATGGTGGGAGCAATCGGCGCGGGCGGATCGGCGCCGGGTCCGCGCGCCGCCAGTGGCAGCGCCAGCGAGGCAAACGTCGCCAGCACGAACAGCGAAGCACCGACCCGGCTTCCGCGCCGGCCGAATGAATAGTGCGCAATCGCGATCGCGAGTAGCACCAACGCCGATGCGGTCGTCGCCAATGCACCGGCCGTCATCCGCCTCGTCGCGTCCTCGGCCAACGACGTATAAAAGCCGCTGACGTTCAACCACATCAACGTCGATGCGACGGCGGCTGACGCGGCCGCCATCCACGCCAGCACGCGGACACTCGCCCAGCCGGGCGACAGCACCCGGATTGAAAAGAACTCGCGCAGCACCATCAGCAGATAGAAGATCACCGCGAGATGCACACCGTAAAGCAGCGCCAGCGTCAGGAACCATCGCCCGGTTGTATCTGACACGAGCGGGATCTGCGGGTTCAACTGGAGAACGAGAATCGTCAGGTACGCTGCCCCGAGCACGCCAGCGAGCAGCGAGTTCGTGAGCATCCGCAGAAACCGCATGGTGTGAGTGTACTGGACGCGGAGGGTACACAGATCACGGCACACGCATCAACACGCCCGTCGCGACTGACGCTCGGGCCGTCCTGCGCCTCGTCGAAGGACGGAGGCACGCGATAATTCTTCCGGCGTATACTCAGCAGACATGCCCATCGATGTCGACGCGGCCGTTATCTCGAACTCGCGGTTATCAACTGAGTACAGCGTGCTCGGACTCGCGGCCCCGGAGATCGCGTCACTGGCCGAACCCGGGCAGTTCGTGATGCTCAAGCCATCGGCGGGCGTCGATCCGCTGCTGCGGCGCCCGTTCTCGATCTTCGAAGTTCTTCGGGACGCGAAGGGAACACCGGTTGGGATCTCGGTTTTGAACAAACGGATCGGGATCGGGACCTCTCTGATCTACGACGCTGCGCCGGGCAGCCGGATGGGCTGTCTCGGTCCGCTCGGGCGTCCGTTCGAACCAGTGTCTCCTCCCGCTGAAGCATGGATGGTGGCGGGAGGCGTGGGACTTGCGCCGTTCGTCACGCTTTCGGAAACGCTCCAGGCACGAGGCACAACGGCACGTCTCTTCTACGGCGCACGCACCGCACGCGACCTGACGCACGTCGAGCTCTTCGAGCAGCTGAATGTTCAGCCGATCCTGTCGACCGAGGACGGCAGTCGCGGCACGCGAGGCTTCGTCACCGAGCCACTCGACGCCGCGCTGTCAGCGACGCCAAAATCGACTGACCTACGCCTCTATGCGTGCGGCCCGACGCCGATGATGCGCGCTGTGGCCAAACTCGCAGCCTCGTACGGCCGCCGCTGCGACGTGTCGCTCGAACAGGTGATGGGCTGCGGCCTCGGCGGCTGCTACAGCTGCGTCGTGCTGACGAAGACGTCTGCGGGGCCGCCGCACTTCGTCCGCTCGTGCCTGGACGGGCCGGTCTTCGATGCCACGCGCATCGTGTGGGATGCGTTGGCCCACTGATCATGAATCTTTCCGTCTCGCTTGGTTCGCTGACGCTCACCAATCCGCTGATTGCCGCGAGCGGCTGCTTCGGCTACGGCGTCGAGTACGCGGACGTCGTTGATCTGTCGACGCTCGGGGGCGTTGCCGTCAAGGGACTGTTCCTCAACGAGCGCGAAGGGCATCCGCCGCCGCGGATCGTCGAAACACCGGCCGGCATGCTGAACGCGATCGGCTTGCAGGGGATCGGAGTCCACCGATTCGTCCGCGAAAAGCTGCCCGAGCTTCGCGACCGGCGCGCGGTCGTGTTCGTGAACATCTGCGGCACGACGATCGATGAGTACTGCGAGATTGCGCGCGTGCTTTCCGATCACGAAGGGGTCGCGGCCATCGAGCTGAACATCTCGTGCCCGAACATCAAGCAGGGCGGCATCACCTTCGGCTGCAGCCTCACCGGGACACATGACGTCGTGAGCGCCGTGCGCAAGGTGACACGGCTGCCGGTCATTCCGAAGCTGACGCCGAATGTGACCGACGTCGCCTCCTTCGCCCGCGCCGCCGAACAGGCAGGCGCCGACGCCGTGTCGCTGGTCAACACCTTTCTGGCGATGGCGATCGACGTGCACACCCGCCGGCCCAAGCTGAGCAACATCGTCGGCGGCCTGAGCGGACCCGCGATTCGGCCGATTGCGGTCCGAATGGTCTACGAGTGCCGCCAGGCGGTGAAGCTCCCGATCATTGGCATGGGTGGAATTGCGACCGCAGATGATGTGCTCGAATTCATGATCGCAGGGGCGACCGCCGTTCAAATCGGTACCGCCAACTTCGTCGATCCGTTCCTCTGGCGGAAGATCCTGGACGGTCTTCGCAGCTATATGGAACACCACCAGATTGGGGATCTGTCTAACTTGGTCGGCAGTCTGGATACGACGCGACGAGAGACGGCGTGGATCAGCTCTTAGTCGCTCTCGATGTCGATAGCGCCGCCAAGGCGATTGCCTTAGCCGACGCGCTGCGCGGCGTCGCCGGGGGATTCAAGATCGGAAGCCGCCTGTTCACGTCTGAAGGCCCCTCGATCGTGCGAGCGCTCGTCGACAAGGGCGATCGCGTCTTCCTCGACCTGAAATTCCATGACATTCCAAACACCGTGGGGCAGGCCGTGGCCGCCGCCGCGTCGCTCGGGGTGTGGATGCTCAACGTGCACGCCGCCGGTGGCAGAAAGATGATGGAAGCGGCCAAGGACGCGGCCAAGGAGGTCGCGGCACGAACCGGACATTCGTCGCCGGCCGTGATCGCCGTTACCGTGCTCACCAGCATGTCGTCGCACTCGCTGGCCGAAACCGGATACGGCAACGGCGATTCGAACGCGAGCGTGTTGGATCAAGTGGTTCGTCTTGCCCGACTGGCGCAGTCATCCGGACTGGATGGAGTCGTCGCTTCGCCCCAGGAGACGGCGTTCCTGCGTTCGCACTGCGGACCAGAATTTGCCATCGTCACACCGGGCATTCGCGGTGGCGGCGCGACAGCGGCCGGGAAAGACGATCAGGAACGGACGATGAGCGCCCGCGACGCCATCGCTGCCGGCGCCAGTTATATCGTGGTGGGAAGGCCGATCATTGCCGCCGCCGACCCGCGCGCCGCGGCTGAGCGGCTCGTTGAAGATGCTGAATGCTGAGTGCTGATTCATTCAGCATTCAGCATTCAACCTTCAGCATTTTCTTCATCACTTCGCGGTGACTATAAAGTGTCCCCTGCGGTTCTGCTGCCAGCAGGCTTCGTTCTCTTCGGTGCAGAACGGCTGCTCCTCGCCCTTGCTGACAATCGTCACCCGATCGGTCGCGACGCCCAGACTCACCAGGTAATCCCGGACCGTATCAGCCCGCCGCTCGCCGAGGGCGAGATTGTATTCATTGGTGCCGCGTGAATCGGCGTGCCCCTCGACCATCACCTTGGTGGTCGTCCACTTCTTCATCCAGTCGGCGTTCTTCTGGAGCGCCGCACGCGCTTCTTCGGTCAGATCGGTGGCGTCTAAGGCGAAGAACACATCTCCAAGCGGCTTTTCGCTGTTCAGCTGCTCGAGTGTCTTGGTCTTGAAGACCTCCTCCTCGGTAGGCGCCGGCGGCGGTGCCGGCTTCGGCGCTGGCGGCGGAGGCGGCGGTGTGGGCGTAGTCGCTGGTGGCGGCGCCGGTGGCGGCGCGGGCGCTGGGGGAGGCTGGGGTTTTGGATTATGGTGACAGGCGGTTCCGCTCAACGCGGCCAACAGGACAAAGGTGGCGCATAGTTCGAATCTGCGAATCATCAAAAATCTCTCCCCGCCGTCTCGCCGGTTGTCCGGCAGCCGACCCTTTGGCTCACGTAAAATTGGAGTGTCCGGAGCTTACCGACCATTCCCCATGCTGTCAATGATCGTATCGGCATAATGGATCGACTTCTTCAGGCTACCGCGCGCGCCGAGCGCGATCATTTCTGGTTCAAGGGCTTTCGTCGCTTCATGGCACCGCTGCTTGCCGAGGCGGTAGCGCAGCGATCGGCGGCACGAATCCTCGATTGCGGGTGCGGGACAGGGCACAATCTCACCTGGATGCGCCAGTACGGCGTTCCAGTCGGCATCGACCTGACGTGGACCGGGCTCGCGTTTGCTCGAAACCGCGGTGCACGCGGGATCGCACAGGCAACGGTCGCCCAGCTGCCGTTCGGCGACTCGCGGTTCGATGTCGTCACCTCGTTCGACGTGATCTACGCGCTCGACGACGCAGTGGAGGCCGACGCGCTACGCGAGATGTTTCGCGTCCTTCGTCCGGGTGGATACCTCGTCCTGAATGTCGCGGCCATGGACTTTCTGAAAGGAAATCACTCGGTGCTCGCCAACGAGGTGCGACGCTACAGTCGCGCCACGTTGACTGAGCGTCTGAACCAATCGGGCTTTCGAGTCTGCCGGATGTCGTATACCAACGCATCGATTCTTCCCGTCGTCGCTGCCGTGCGTCTGACCCAGCGGATCGCTGGACACGAAGAATCCAATCAGGAAATCTCGATTCCGCCGGCGCCGCTGAATGCCGCCCTTGCCGGGGCGCTTGCGTTGGAGGCTCGGCTCTTGCGCGTGATCAACATGCCGTTCGGCAGTTCGCTGAGAGCGTTGGCCCAGCGACCGGCAACTTCCGCCTGAAGGCGGAAGCCACAAGAGTTTAAAAAGAGTTCCGCGACTTGCGAACCGCGAACCGCGAACCGCGAACCGCGAACCGCGACTTGCGAACTGCGAACCGCGAATCTACTTTACCGAATACGAATAGATCCGCAGCGCCAGGTGGCGCCGGTCGAGCGAGCCTTCCCGTTCGGCGGGCACGAAAAACTTCTCGCATGTAAGCACCACGCGTCCGTCGGCGGCCGCAAGCGCGTCTCCAGGCAACGTGATCGCCTGGTTGAAGTCCGACGACGGGTTGAATCGGCTGATCTCGCGGCTGCCCACGCTCACCGTCACCGTCGGCGCCTCGCTGTAGTACTTCAGCGGCGATTCCCCGGACAACGTCAACGTGACGTCGCGGCCGATCGGACGAACCCACAGGGACGCTTTCTCAGCGATCCATCTCCAGGCACGGGCAGTGCGCGGGTTGTATTCAGGTTCGTACCAGCCGTCATCAGCACCGATCATCGGTGTTCCAGGACCTTCCAGGTCGAATTGCTCGAGACTGACGGCGGGATTGCTGGTCGAGTTGCCGATCGGATGCGACGAGACCTCGAGCGGAAGATAACCACTACGAGATGAAAGAATGCCCGCCGGCAGCGGAATCCGATGCAGGAAGAAGCCGGGTTTTATCTCGAACCGCTCGACGGAGCTGCCGTTCAGCGTCAACGCAACCTCGACGGGTGGGTCGCTGCCTCCGCCGAGATGCCGACCACCAATCAACACCATCGCCTCGTCAGGTCGCGATCGCACCCAGGCGATGCTTGGCTTTCTGTGCGGCCCCCACCCCTCTCGGGCGGTGACGCCGGCGACTTCGGCGGTCAGCGCCCAGCCGCGATCGAGCATCCACCCTGGCGGCGACAGCGCATACAGGTCTGAATCGCCAGGCCGCGTCCCGCCGACAAATGGCGGCTCGAGAAAACCCCACCGAAACGGCAACGGAGGACGACGCGAAGCAGGGTCGATCAGCATCAGATCCGTACGTCGAGGATCGGCAACAAACGCAATCGATGTCGAGGGCTCCGCCCGCCACTCGGTGACGAGCGTCAGCCACTCCATCCCGTGTGGCGCTTTCAGCACCCGCCGTGACGCCAACCCGTCAACGCTCGGGCCGAATGACTGTAGCCAGTCGTCCGCCCGTCGCGCGACGGCATGCATACCGATCACGCGACTTTGCCGTCCGGGTCCCGAACGGGCGGCTTCGATGAGCGCACGGAACGCGGGGCTGCTCTGGTGACCGTACGCAAACGTCGCCGGCACTGCCAGAAACAGCGACCACACCGTCACCGCAACCGTTCCGATGCCGGCCGCAGTTCCGGAGCCCCAATCGAGCGCGCAGATCACGAGGTACCCGACCGGCACCACCAGGGGCAGCGCGTAGCGGACGGTAATCGTCTCCTGAAACAGCAGGTGAAAAACCGCGTACGGTAGGTAACCCACACACAACAGCATCACTGCGCGCGGCATGGTCCAGAGTGCTCGGAGGGCGCCGACCAGCGCCACGACCACAATCGCTGCACCGGCGATCGGGTGTCCCCATGGCCACAGAAACGAATACATCACCGCGTCGAGCGCCGCGGGCCTGGTTCGGGTCGTCCACAGCATGACCACGCCGGAAAAGTCTTCGCCCGCCTGCGATCCAAGCGCTCTGGCGTACTCGGCAAGGCCGCCGCTGGCAACGATGAGGGGAATGGCCCAGAGGAGGACGCCGATCGCCGCCGCACCCAGCGCCGCAATCCGATTCTGTGCGCGCAGGCCGCTTCGCGGCAGCACCAGCGCGAGCGCAAAGAGCGGAAGGGTCAGCAGGAACGTCTGCGAACGGATCCCAATCGCCAGTCCTGCGAGAAAGCCTCCCCACACGAGCGCGCGCGGGCCACGCAGCCCTGCGAGGACGGACACGATGAGGGCCTGTGCACCAACTGCTGCCGCCAGACCGGTCATGTCGCTCAATGGTCTCAACGCGGTGAACCAGAACAGCGGCGACAGCATGACGATGACGGTCGCCAGCAGCACGAGCCGCGGATTCATCAGCCGCGGTCCCGTACTCCCTAGTCCCGTGAAGAACCCAAACAGCGAGAACGACAGCAGGGCACCGGAAAGCGCACTCCACACCGCCAGTCCTCTGGCCTCCGGCGCGGAAACGTGCGTCGACCGCAGTATTGGCGTCGAAACCTTGCCGAGCGCGATGAATACGGGATAACCGGGTGGATGCGGTTGATGCTTCGCCACGTCGAAGTCGGCGACCCCGAGCGCGAAATTGATTGAATCGATGTCTTCCAGGGAAGGCGGCAGAAACGGAAGATGGGCCGCCAGGAATACCACCGCGAGCGCCGCAATGGCTGTTCGCAAGATCTTGTGGATTAGACCTCGCGCAGCCGCAGCGCGTCGTTGAGGCTGCCGAGACGGTACCCGCGCAGATCGACCGTCACGTGAGCGTAGCCAATTTCCCTGAGCCGGGTATCGATCGTCGCCGCCATCGTCGGTTCGATCGCGCGAGCGATCTCATCCCGTCCAAGTTCGAGCCGTGCGATCGCGTCGTGGTGTCGAACGCGGCAGATGCGGAAGCCGAGCTCGTGCAGCACACTCTCGGCGCCCTCGATCATTCGCAGCTTCTCATCGGTGACTTCGCTGAAGTACGGGATGCGCGACGACAGGCACGCCGAGGCGGGCTCATCCCACGTGGGCAGACCGGCCCGCCGCGAGAGCTCGCGGATATCGGCCTTGGTCAATTCGGCGTCGTCCAACGGGCTGCGCACGCCAAATTCGCGCGCGGCCTGACGGCCCGGGCGGTAATCGCCCCGATCGTCGGCGTTGCTGCCGTCGGCAAGCACCGGAATCCCACGCTCGCGGGCGATGGCCGAGAGCTGGGTGTACAGCTCGTGTTTGCAGAAGTAACAGCGATTTGCTGGATTCGCCCGGTATTCGGGCCGTGCCATCTCCGAGGTCTGGATCACGAGATGGTTGAACCCGAATTGCTCGGCCACTCGGCGGGCGATGGCACGATGGCGCTCCGGGTAGCTTGGGCTGTCAGCAGTGACGCAGAGGACGCTGTCGCCGAGGACGCGATGGGCGGCGTAGGCGAGATACGCGCTATCGACGCCGCCACTGTAGGCGACGATCAGCGACGGCAACTCACCAATCGCGCGTTCGAGCGCGGCCTGTTTGCGCTCGAGCGAGGCGGCATCACCGAGCGACGTCGCATCGCCCGCGCTCGGCGCGTACGGCACTAGTCGAAGTCCTCCCCCGCGCTATCGTCGTCGTCGTCGATCTCGTCTGCGTCGTCGAAGTCGTCGTCGTCACCGTTCGAGTCGTCGTCTTCGTCGTCGTCCTCGTCTTCGTCCTCTTCGACGGATTCGAGTTCCACTGGGGAAGTACTGGTTACTTCGAGATTGGATCCGCAGTCGGGGCAGCTGATTAGATCGCCCTTGTCGACATCGAACTCGTCGACTTCGATTTCGGCATCACATTCCGGACAGGTGGCCATACATGCTCCTGGCGGCGGTCGCTTCCTCCGCGCGGCTGGCGATTGCGCGGGCGCACGGCGCGCCCATGTCGAATCGCGATAACCTTCGGATTATAGCCGAGAACCTGATAAATTCTGCAACGAGCCTAACGCGCAGGCACGCCTCGACCGATACGATTTCACGTGACTGCGGCTACCGTGCCCACCACAAAAACCGTCATCGTCGCCGACGATACCGCGTTCGTACGCGATCGCTTCGCCACAGCCCTGCTGGGGGCCGGACACACGGCGCTGACGGTCAAGAGCGCGGCGGAGCTGCTCGTGCGGGTGCGCGCGGACCTCGCGCGCATCGACCTCATCGTCCTCGACCTGCGCCTGCCGCACGCCGGCGGTGTCGAGCTCGTGCGATCGATTCGCAAACTCGATCAGGGACGGCTGCCGATTCTGGTGTTCAGCGGGACCATTGCCACCGCGGATGAAGTGCGCGATCTGGCGGCGCTTGGTGTCGCAGGATACGTGAACGAATACAGCGCAGTTCAGCACATCCTGCCGTCGCTCGCACCACACCTCTTCCCGGATAACTTCAATCGCCGCGGCAGCCCTCGCGTCGTGCTCGGGATCCCGGTTGCGTATCGATTCGGTAACACCATTGCCGCGGCGCTGACGCTCAATCTCAGCAAGGGCGGCCTCGCGATCCGGACGATGAGCCCGCTACAGGAGGGATCGAAGGTGCGCGCGCGATTTCGGCTTCCCGGATCCAAACGTGACATCGAAGCGGAATCGAGAGTCGCATGGAGCGATCGACGCGTCGGGATGGGACTGCAGTTCGAAAAGGTGGAGCCCGGCGATCAGGCCGCCGTCGACGAATTCGTCGACCAGCACTTTTTTACCAACCGTAAAGCATGATCATGCAAATGCTGAAGTCTGAATGCTGAATTCTGAATG